>JAZNKK010000044.1:0-1927 GCA_045578545.1 Lachnospiraceae bacterium | reverse complement strand
ACGCCTCCATAAACTTCTGTCCTCCAAATCCCGGCTCCACACTCATAATCAATACCATATCTACAAGCCCCAGCCAGGGCATGACTTCAGCAACCGGGGTCGCCGGCTTAATGGAAAGGCCTACCTTACAGCCACATTCCTTAATCTTTAACAATGTAGCTTCCACATCCCCGCAGGCTTCCAAATGGACTGTAATAATGTCCGCACCCGCTTTGGCAAATTCCTCTATATATCGGATCGGTTCGGTAATCATCAAGTGCACATCGAACACAATATCCTTTATCTTACGAAGTGACTGCACAACACACATACCGTATGAAATCGACGGCACGAACACGCCATCCATAACATCGATATGAAGGTACTTTGCTCCGCCTTCTTTGACGCTGTTAATCTGCTCACCCATAATGGTGCAATCAGCCGCTAAAATCGAAGGGGCTAAAATATTCATAATGTCTCTCCTCTTTTTCCGTAACCCTTGCGGAAATCTGTGCGCATTTACTATAAGGCACAATTTCCCATGTTTATCTATAATAACATATTTCAGGAAAATAAAAAAGGACATTCTGTCAAAGAATGATGTGCTCTGTCTGCACATACCATTTAAAAAAAGACCTGGTGACAACACGTGAAACAAATTCTTCGGCGAAAGCCTCTGATTATACTTATTTCTGCCGGTATTTCCCTACTTATTTTAGCCGGATTCTTATACGTACGGAAAAACGCTTTTTATAATTTTTGCAACGAAATATTTACTTCCGAAATGGAACAGGACACCCTCGGGCTCCACTATACCATTGCCCATCCAAAAGATTTCGGCATTAAACAAAAGGAAGCCACCCTTCCTCTTTATGAAAAGAAACAGGCACTTAAAGACTATCAGAATATTATGGACTATTCCGACACCCTGCAAACCTTTGACCCTCAAAAACTATCCGTTGAGGAGCGATATACCCAAAATCTGTTAATCGATTCCCTGTCTACGGATTTGGAAGGAAAGCAATATTTTTATTTACAGGAAATGTTTTCGCCCTCCGGCGGTATCCAGATACAGTACCCGATTTTGATGGCGGAATACACATTCCGTTGCAAAGAAGATATCGAAAACTATCTTGCCCTTCTTAAAATGACGCCGGAATATTTTGCAAGTTATTGTGATTTCACAAAGGAAAAGGTACAAAAAGGATTCGGAATGGCGGATTTTGCCCTTGAGAAAGTCATTTCCCAATGCAAAACCGTTATTACTTCGGAAGAAATTGACAATGGCAACCACTTTCTGGTTACCACTTTTGACGAACGGTTGCAAAAGGCTATAGAAGAAGGAATTATAAACGAAAAAGAAGCCGGTGACTACCGCCTTCTTAATAATGAATATCTGAAAAATTATGTCCTGAAAGCCTATTGCGACCTTGGCAGGATTCTTGAAACATTTATGGGAAGCGGCCAAAATGATGCCGGACTCTGTGCCTTTGAACCGGGAAAAGGATATTATGCCTGGCTGTATAAACGAACCACAGGTTCCGACAAACCTATCGATGAAGTATACAAAACCCTTGCGCAGAATTACTACAATACCATGTATCAGTTAAGGAGTGATCTGATTGCTTTCCAAAATACCTGCAGTTTAACAGAGGCCGAATTATCGTATTTTACCCTGAGTGATTCGGATGATATCCTTGCGCACCTGACCAAACAAATGGAAGACGATTTTCCTTCCGTTTCCGCAACTTTTAATACACCGTCCTTCTCAGCAACCGTTAAGGACGTCAGTCCGTCCCTGGAAAAATTTACGGCCCCGGCGTATTATTTGGTTCCGCCGATTGACGACAACTCGCAAAACTCCATCTACATCAATAGGTCCATGGCTCCGAGCGGTTTGGAACTATATACAACCCTTGCCCACGAAGGTTACCCCGGCCACATGTAC
>JAZNKK010000043.1:0-34671 GCA_045578545.1 Lachnospiraceae bacterium | reverse complement strand
TATCCAGAAATATTTTAGCACAATTTACCTTTAGTGTATAGAACGCATCATTATAATTTTCCGTTGGAATTCGACGAAAAATTACATTTACGGAAGCAGATTTTTGTTCTTTAAATATTGCAAAGAATTTAAGATTCCGTATTTCGCATGGGCAAAGGTAAGCCCGCCTTGAAAATAAACGGCATAAGGGGCTTTGATGGGGGCATCTGCGCTTAATTCAATGGAGGAACCGGAAACAAATGCTCCGGCCGCCATAATCACGTCACTGTCGTATCCGGGCATCGCCCAAGGCTCGGGTACCACATGGCTGTCAATGGGGGAAGCTGCTTGAATTCCCTCACAAAAAGCAACAATTCGTTCTTTGCTTCCCAGGGTAATTGCCTGAATAATATCATGTCGGCTTTCGTTGGAATCCGGAATCACGGAAAAGCCGAAGGGCTCGTATAAATTTGCTGCAAAAGTAGCTGTTTTTAAAGCATTTGCCGTAACCGTGGGGGCCAAAAACAGTCCCTGATAAAAGCTTTGTAAAACCCCAAGTGAGGCTCCGACTTCTTTTCCGAGTCCCGGAGAAGTTAAACGATAGGCTGCGTTTTCCACACACTCTTTCGTTCCTGCGATATAACCGCCAATGGGGGCAAGTCCGCCACCGGGATTTTTGATTAAAGATCCTACCACCATATCCGCTCCGACTTGGCTGGGTTCTTCCCGTTCCACAAATTCCCCGTAGCAATTGTCCACCATACAGATAACCTCAGGTTTGATTTTTTTGATAAAAGTAATCAATTCACCGATTCGTTTAACGGATAAGGTAGGTCTTGTCTGGTATCCTTTGGAACGCTGAATGGTGACCATTTTTGTCTTTTCGTTAATTGCGTTTTGAATTCCTTCATAATCAAATTCACCGTCCGGTAATAAATCCACCTGCTTGTAAGAGATTCCGTATTCTTTCAAAGAACCTTTGGAATCCCGAATACCGATGACTTCTTCTAAAGTGTCGTAAGGTTTGCCCACCGGGCTTAAAAGTTCGTCGCCGGGGCGAAGATTGCTCATAAGAGCCAATGCCAATGCATGGGTTCCGCAGGTAATCTGAGGACGAACCAGGGCATCCTCTGTCTGAAATATATCCGCATAAATGCTTTCTAACGTATCGCGCCCAAGGTCTCCGTATCCATAACCGCTGGTTCCCATCAGGCAAGCCTCGCTCACCTGATTTTTCTGAAATGCTTTTAAAACCTTGAGTTGATTATACTCTGCGATTGCATCCATTTCTTCAAAGCGATTTTTCAGTTTGTTTATCGTTTTTTCGCCTAATTCGTAAATCTCTGAATCAATACCTAACGAATGATACATTTCTTTTAACACGTTATTTTCCTCCAAGTATCTCTTTTTCTTTTAAAACATCCGTCATAAAGGTTAAAATCTGATTTTCGTCCTGGGAAAAGTCACTTCGATTTACCCAGATGACTTCCTTTTCCCGCTTAAACCAGGTCAATTGTCTCTTGGCAAAATGTCTGGTGTCTCTTTTAATGATATATACGGCTTCCTCCATAGAAATATTTTCGTCCAAGGCGTCCAATATTTCCTTATAACCAAGCCCCTTCATTGAAACATTATCTCGGGTCAGCCCCATTTCTTTTAATGCGTTTACTTCGGCCACCAGTCCTTCTTTCATCATAAGATCCACTCTTTTATCGATTCGTTCGTACAAAAGATTTCTTTCGTCGGTCAGAACAAAAAAAGCATACTGATAGGGCGACTTTTTTTGCCGTTCCGTTTCGTTATGCGTTGAAATTTCCCCTCCGGTTTGCCGGTAAAATTCCAGTGCGCGGATTACGCGCTTTACATTGTTTGGGTGAATGGTTTCCGCTGAAACAGGATCTACATTTCTTAGCATTTCATGTAAATATAGATTCCCTTTTTCTTTTGCTGTTTGCTCTAATTCCGTGCGATATTCGTGAGAGGTCTCATTTTCCGTAAAATCGATGTCATACAGCACGGATTGAATATAAAACCCGGTTCCGCCAACTAAAATGGGGATTTTCCCCTTTTCATATATTTTTTTAAATGCATCTTTTGCCATGGACTGAAAGGCATGCACATTATAGTCCTCCGTGGGTTCTAAAACGTCGATTCCGTAATGAAGGATTCCGTCAGCCTCTTCTTTAGTTACTTTCGCAGAACCAATGTCCATAAATTTATATACCTGCATGGAATCTGCGGAAATAATTTCTCCGTTAATTTGTTTGGCCAAAGAAACGGAAAGTTTTGTTTTGCCCACAGCGGTAGGTCCGGCAAGAATGACCAAGGGGGGACGTTTTTGAACCATGGAATCTGTTTCCTTTCTGTTATTATTACAAGATTCGTTTGAATTTTTTTTCTATTTCCTGACGACTCATGGAAAATAATGTAGGTCTTCCGTGAGGGCAATGATAAGGATTGTCCAAAAGGAGTAGTTCGTCTAATAGGCGGTTCATCTCCTGCTCAGAAAGACGATGGTTCGCTTTCACTGAGGCCTTACAAGCCATAGAAGCAATTTTTTCGGTAATGATATCCGGTTCCCCTTTTAACGTTGTTTCGCTTAGTTCGTTTATCAAAGACAAAAACATTTCTTTTGGCTCCCGACCAAAGAGTTCTAACGGTATAGCACGAATGGCATATTCGTTTCCGCCGAATTCTTCGATTTCAAATCCCAGATGCAAAAAATGTTCCTGATTCTCTTTTAAAGTAATCGCTTCCTTGGGGGTAAGAGAAACGATAATCGGGGGATTTAGCTGTTGGGATACCACATCGTTTTCTTTAAAGCGCTTGATTAGTTTTTCGTAATTTACTTTTTCGTGCGCGGCATGCTGATCCACAAAATATAGCTTATCTTCGTAGGTAAGGAGCCAGTAGGAATTGAAAACCTGACCAATTAACTGATAGTGTTTTCTGGCATTTTGAGACAAAACAGGTTCTTCTTTGACCGTCTCTTTTGGCTCAAAAAAGGAAAGCTGGGTGGGTTTTTCAATAAAAATATGTTCCTTCTCTTTTATGATATTCTTCTTTAATTCTTCCTTAGAAGGCGCTGCCGCCGGCTTATCCAATATTTTGGATACAAAGACAAAATCATTGGAAGGAGCATTTGTATCAAAGAGCTCTTTGGAAGAAGGATTTTTTGCATTGTCCTGTAAGTCAAAGAACTCTTTGGAAGCATCGTCCCTTGTTTCTTCCTTGCTGGTAATGAATTCTTCGGAAAGCAAAATGGATTCTTCCTTCCGAGGAAGGAAAGCTTCCTTTTCCGGTGTTAATCGATTCGTCTCAAAGGGTTGAATTTTTTCTTTTTCTTCCGATGCCGTAGTGTTTTCTGCATCTTCTACCAATTCACAATTTGGAATCATTTCTCGGCTTTTTAATGTTTCACTGACTGCTTTTTTTACAAACTCCAGAAAACGATTTTTGTCATGGAAACGAACTTCCATTTTGGCAGGGTGAACATTAACGTCTAGGGCATGGGTATCCATTTCGATGTTTAATACACAAAAGGGAAACTTATGTTGCATAAGATAAGCTTTATACGCTTCTTCAATTCCTTTGGCAATGGTATCGTTTTTTATGTATCTTCGATTGATAAAATAGTTTTCATGACTTCGGTTTGCACGATTAATAACCGGAGTACCTAAGTATCCGGCAATGGTGATTCCGTCTTCCTCATAAAAAATCGGAATGATTTCTTTCGCCGTCTCTCGTCCGTAGATGCGATAAATCACTTCCTTCAAATCCTTGTTTCCGCTGGTTGCAAATTTATTTTTGTGATTCACAATAAATTGAAAGGAAATGTCCGGACGGCACAAGGCCAAATGCTCTAAAATATCTGCAATATGTGCAGCTTCCGCTGATTCGGATTTTAAAAATTTTCTGCGGGCAGGGGTGTTGTAAAACAGATTTCGGACAATCACGGTGGTACCGTTTGGTGCTCCGACTTCTTCCAAAGAAATCTCTTTTCCGCCTTCGATAAGGTAACGGTTTCCCATAAGGGAATCTTCGCATTTGGTAATCATTTCCACCTTGGATACGGAGGAGATGCTGGCTAAAGCCTCACCTCGAAATCCCATGGAATAGGTTTTTTCCAAGTCTTCGATGGAGCGGATTTTACTTGTGGCATGTCTTAAAAATGCCTTAGGGATGTCTTCGCTATGGATTCCTTTTCCGTTATCGGTTACTCGGATAAATTCGATACCGCCTTGCTTTATCTCCACTAAAATGGAGGTGGCACCACTGTCCATGGCGTTTTCCACCAATTCTTTTACCACGCTGGCAGGGCATTCCACGACTTCACCGGCAGCAATTTTATCAATGGTTATATTGTCTAAAACCTGTATTTCTCCCATGTTAAACCTCCCAGCGGTTTTTCAGTTTGTTTTGCAAACGATATAAGGTGTTTAATGCGTCCATCGGTGTCATATTGCTGACATCGAGTTCCTTTAATTCCGCTAAAATATCCTCGTCTTTTACTGCATCAAAGAAAGACATTTGCTCCAGTTCTACTTCGTCGTAGCGCACCGGTGTCCTTTTCTCGGTTTTATTATCTACTGCAATGGATTGGATTTTGTCTAAAATATCATTATCTGTCAGTTGATTTACAATTTCTTTTGCCCGGTCAATTACCATGTCCGGAACACCTGCAAGCTTTGCTACCTGAATACCATAGCTTTTGTCTGCACCACCTTTAATAATTTTACGAAGAAAAACAATGTCATCGCCTTTTTCTTTTACGGCAATGCAATAATTGTTGACATTACTCATTTTTCCTTCCAATTCGGTCAATTCATGATAATGGGTGGCAAATAAGGTTTTTGCTCCTAATATTTTTTTGTTGCTGATATGTTCGATGACTGCCCAGGCGATGGATAAACCATCAAATGTTGAGGTTCCCCGTCCGATTTCATCTAAAATAAGCAAACTATCGGAGGTCGCATTTCGTAAAATATTAGCCACTTCGTTCATTTCAATCATAAAAGTGGATTGTCCGCTGGCAAGGTCATCCGATGCTCCGACTCTGGTGAAGATACGGTCTACAATACAGATATCCGCACTTTTTGCCGGAACAAAGGAACCAATCTGTGCCATCAGAACAATCAGGGCTACCTGTCGCATGTAGGTGGATTTACCTGCCATATTCGGACCGGTAATAATGCTGATGCAATTCTTTTTGTTATCTAAGAAGGTATCGTTATCAATAAACATTTCACCGGGAATCATTTTTTCCACCACCGGATGGCGTCCGTTTTTGATGTCAATGATTCCTTTGGCGTTCATGGTGGGACAAACATAGTGATTCCGCTCCGCAACCAGGGATAAGGAGGCAAAGGCATCCAGCATTGCCACCGCTTTTGCTGTCTTTTGGATTCTTCCCAGGTTATATTCCAAATCATCCCGAAGAGCCGAAAAACATTCATACTCTAATGCAACCAGTTTGTCCTCCGCATTTAAAATAATATCTTCCAATTCTTTTAATTTCGGAGTGGTATAACGTTCTGCGTTTGCCAGTGTTTGCTTTCGGATATAATCCTCAGGAACAAGATTTTGATAGGAATTGGTAACCTCAAAATAATAGCCGAATACTTTGTTGAATTTTATTTTTAAATTCTTGATTCCGGTACGTTCCCGGTCTTCAAATTCCAACTGGTTGATCCAGGTTTTTCCTTCTAATTTGGCTTTTCTAAGCCGGTCCACCTCCGGGTGATAGCCTTCTTTGATAAATCCGCCGTCCTTGGCAGAAAGAGGAGCCTCCTCGCTGATGGCATCAGAAATTTTGGTGCAGATATCCTCCAGCCCATCCATAAGGTCATTGATTTCTACCAATAATTCTTCGGAAAAAGAACCTAAAATCTGCTTGATGTGAGGCAGCATTTCCAGAGAATTCTTAAAAGCAATCATATCTCTGGGGTTCAAGGACTTATAACTTACCTTGGATAAAAGACGTTCTAAATCGTAAATGGCATTTAAGTATTCCCGAATTTCATCTCGGTCTACGCTATGATCGCAAAGTGCTTTAATACAATTTTGTCGTTTACGGATTTCTTCATAAGAAACTAAGGGTTGTTCAATAAAGCTTCGCAGCATTCTGGCACCCATTGCAGTTTTTGTTTTATCCAAAACCCATAACAGGGAACCTCTTTTTTGTTTTTCTCTTAAAGTTTCGCATAGCTCCAAATTACGTCTTGTGGCACTGTCCAATAACATGTATTTGCTGCTGACATAGGCATTGATTTTGGTAAAGTGTGACAAAGAAATTTTCTGCGTTTCGTACAAATACTGAAGCAGCGCACCGGAAGCCAATATTCCGGCAGAAAAATCTTCAATGCCAAGGGCGTTTAACCCCGAAACATGAAAATGATTTAATAGACAGTGGATACAACCCTCTTCTTCAAAATACCAGGATTCAATAGGATACAATGCAATACCAAGCCGTCCTTTTAAATCGTCGGTATCCACTCCGGATACCAAAAAAGAATCGTTGCAAACGATTTCCGCCGGATGAATTTTATAGATTTCATCTAATAATTTTTTGTTGTCTTCGGCTTCTGTTAAGAAATAATCTCCTGTGGAAACATCGGCAAAGGAAATTCCGATTTTGTTTTGCAAATGAACAATCGACATAATGTAATTGTTTTTTCCGTCTTCTAAGGATTGCATACTGGTATTGGTACCGGGAGTAACAATTCGGGTGACTTCTCTTTTAACAATGCCTTTTGCGGTTTTGGGATCTTCCACCTGCTCGCAGATGGCTACTTTATACCCCTGGGACACCAGCTTATTTAAGTAAGTATCTACTGCATGATAAGGAATTCCGCACATAGGCGCCCGTTCTTCCAAACCGCAGGCCTTACCGGTCAAGGTAATCTCCAAAGCCTTGGAGGCCGTTACCGCGTCTTCAAAAAACATTTCGTAAAAATCGCCGAGACGGTAAAAAAGAATACAATCCTTGTACTCTTTTTTGGTTTCCATATATTGTTGCATCATGGGAGTTAAATTTTCCAAATTCATTTAAAGCGGCTCTCCTATATAGTAAAATCCCTTGTTTTCCAAAAGTTTTACCTTAACAATTTGTCCAATGTGACTTTCGTCTCCGGGAAAATGTACCAAAATATTGTTGGACATTCTGCCGGTGACCATACCGGGAGTAGATTCATTTACCTCTTCTACCAAAACTTCTGCTTCCTGACCTTCCAAACGAGCTACGGTTTTTCTCGCCGTATCCTGTACGGCTTTTAGTACCAGATTAAAATGCTTCGTTACCACATCTTCCGGCACTTGATTTTCCATAGCGGCGGCCGGTGTTCCGGTTCGTTTGGAATAAATAAAAGTAAAGGCATTGTCGTATTCCACTTCCTTCACTAAAGATACGGTTTCTAATACGTCCTCGTAAGTTTCTCCCGGAAAGCCGACAATGATATCTGTGGTAAGAGATAAATCCGGAATGTTTTCGCGTAATTTTTTAACCAAAGAAAGATAATGTTCTCTGGTATAGCGACGATTCATTTTCTCTAAAATACGGCTGCTACCGGATTGCACCGGCAAATGAAGGTGACGACAAATTTTCTTTGAATTTTTCATAACTTCGACCAATTCATCGGATAAATCCTTAGGATGAGATGTCATAAAACGAATTCTCTTTAAGCCGTCAATTTGCTCGATTTTCTGAAGAAGTTGGGCAAAGGTAATGTCTTCGTCTAAATTTTTTCCGTAAGAATTGACGTTCTGCCCAAGGAGCATGACTTCAACAACGCCGTCTGCAACTAAGTTTTGGATTTCTTTGATAATATCTTCGCTCTTTCTGCTTCGTTCCCGGCCTCTTACATAAGGTACGATGCAATAACTGCAAAAATTATTGCAACCAAACATAATATTAACCCCGGATTTGTAAGAATACTTTCGCTCTACCGGTAACTCTTCCACGATTTGCTCTGTCTTATCCCAAATGTCGATTAACATACCTTTGTGGGGAGATAACAGAGCACACAAAAGCTCCGGAAATTTATAAATGTTATGGGTTCCGAACACCAAATCCACATAAGAATATTTTTTCTTAAGATTTTCTACGACCGAAGGCTCCTGGGTCATGCAACCACAAAGTCCGATCATTTTATGCGGGTTCTTTTTTTTCATGGAATAAAGATGTCCGAGGCGACCGTAAACTCGTTGATTTGCGTTGTCTCTTACGGTGCAGGTATTATAAATAACAAGGTCGGCATCTTCATTTTCAGTCAAAGAAAAGCCTGCCTCTTTAGCGATTCCCGCTAATTTTTCCGAATCCCGGCTGTTCATTTGACAACCAAAGGTGGTTATACAAAATGTGGGTGTTCTCCCCAATTGCATGGAAAGATTTTTAACTAAGGAAGCTGCTTTTTTTATGTAATTCTCCTGTTGTATTAATTCCTCATTCGAAGGAAGGGTGTTATCTGTAATCGTCATAACGAATTGCCTTTCTTATTTACTTAAAATGATAAATATTCTCTTCCGTTACAATGGCATCCAAAGGTACATCAAAGGATTCATGGGGACATTGTTCAATGACCTGCAGCTGATAACCGATACCAATGGAATATAAAAACGGATTGTGGCTTAAATACCGGTCGTAAAATCCCTTCCCGTATCCGATTCGGTGACCGTCTTTTCCAAATACGCTGCCCGGCACAAGAATACAACTTTTGTTTTGCCTATCGCTGGTTTGTTTTTTTTCTTCTAATTGACAGAACTCTTCAAAACATAACGTATCTCCGGTTGGCTCCATAATGTTTTGATAACCAAGGCAGAGGTCTTTTGCAGAAGTAATTTCATAAAAAAGCATCTGCTCTCCGGTTACTTTAGGGAAAAAAACGCGTTTTTTAGTTTCTTTCCCATAATCGAATATTTCTTTGGTGGAAACTTCGCTTCGATAGGAGGCATAAAGCAAAAGAAACTCCGCGTTGCAAAATGCCGGAATTCTTTTTAAGTTTTCGAAAATCAAAGAACTGTAGCTTGCTTTTTCACTTTCAGACAAAGCATTTCTCTTTTTCAAAAGAGTAGTTCTTAAATTACTTTTTGTCTCCATATTTTTCACCTAAATTTGTTACGGAACCATCTTTTTCTAATACATCAATGTTATTTAACTGACTTTTTAAATTCTTTCGAACATTGGCAATGTACTCTTGGCGAAGTGTTGCCTGCTCTTCTTTTTCGGCGTCGGTTAATCCTTCTGCCTGTTGCTTGTGATAAAGTTCATTAATTCGCTTGATTTTTTCTTCCAAAGAAGCCATTGCCTGTTTCCTTTCCGGTTTATTTATGAATATTTTCCAGATAATCTTTCAAATAAAAGTCTTCGTTTTTGTTTGCTAAAAATAAAGTGCCGATGTCTCTTCCATCCATGATGCGGTGGATGATTTTTACATCTTCACTATTGGCAATAATCATATCTGCACCGGCACTGGTTGCGATTTTGGCAGCAATCAGCTTGGTGTTCATTCCGCCGGTACCGACATTAGAGCCAGTGGTTTCTTTTCCCATGCTCATGATTTCATCGTTTAATTCTTCCACTACGCTGATAAATTCTGCTTCCGGGTTTTCCCTGGGGTTATCGGTATATAATCCGTCAATATCCGATAACAGAATCAGCAAATCTGCGTCAATCAGGGCGGCAACCACGGCAGAAAGGGTATCGTTGTCACCGATTTCAATTTCGTAGGTGGCTACCGTATCATTTTCGTTTACAATGGGAATCACACCAAGTTTTAATAACTCAGAAAATGTATTGTGAGCATTAAAACGACTTAAATCATCAACGACGGTGTTTTTGGTCATAAGGACTTGTGCCGCCACCTGATGATATTCGGAAAACAATTTTTGGTATGTCATCATAAGACGAGCTTGTCCGATGGCGGAACAAGCCTGCTTAACGGCAATCGGATTATCCTCTTCTTTAATATAGACGGCTCTTTTTCCTACGGCAATGGCACCGGATGTGACAAGAACAATTTCTTTTCCCTGGTTTCTTAAATCACAAAGTTCTCTTACCAAAACTTCCATTTTGATGTAATCAAGATCTCCGGTTTCCTTGTGTTGCAAGGAGGAGGAACCGATTTTTATGACGATTCTTTTTTTGTCTTTCATTTGTTCGCGATAATGCTCTAACATTTTTCTTTTCCAGCTTTCTTTTTTTATGTTTTTTCGTTGAAATTTACCAAACAAAACTATGCATTATTATACAACAAGGCGATTTTTTCTGCAACTTTTAGACCGTCCATTGCAGCAGAGGTAATTCCGCCGGCATACCCGGCCCCTTCTCCGCAGGGAAACAGTCCTTTCATATTGCTTTGCAGCATTTCATCCCGATACATTTTAATGGGGGAAGACGTTCTGCTTTCGACTGCCGCAAGTAAAGAATCGCCGGCGTTGTAACCGTTGATGGTATTTCCGAACGCTTCCATCGCTTCCAACAAATCCTTTTCCAAATCCTGAGGGAGAATATCTTTTAAAGAGGCGTGATTTGTTTTCCCTTTAAAATTACCGCAGCTGGAACCGGAAACGGTTAAAGAACCCACATTTTCTTTGCCTTCTACTTCTCGCTTAAAATCTTCGTAATACTGGACGGGGATTTGACCATTTCCTTTTTGAAAAGCCTTTGTTTCTAAGCTTTGAATGAATTTTAATCCATCAAACAACTTCGTTCCATATACCGCTTCATCTACCGTAATTACCAATGCGCTGTTGGCAGTATCCGAACCTCTGTCGTGGTAGCTCATTCCGTTTACGGCAAGTCTATCCTTTTCGCTGGAGGCATTTACTACGTAACCACCGGGGCACATACAAAAAGAATATACCCCTCGGCCGGAGGTTGCCTTGTAAGTTAATTTATAATCTGCAACAGGAAGATTATATTTTTCGTAATTCTCGCCGTATTGGCTTAGGTTAATACGATTTTGCGGGTGCTGAATTCGAAATCCTACGGCAAAGGGCTTGTTTTCCATGTGGATGCCGGCATTATAGAGAGAATAAAAGGTGTCTCGGGCACTATGACCGATGGCAAGCACGGCATAATTCGTTGGAATCCATTCTTCCTCTCCCTCGGAATTAATTACTTTAATTCCGGTTAAAGAATGGTTTTTGGCAACGGGTTCTGTAAATTTCGTCCGAAAACAAAATTCTGCCCCCATGGAAATCATAGATTTTCGCATATTTTGAATCACTTTTTCTAAAATATCCGTTCCGATGTGGGGCTTGTTTAAATAAAGAATTTCTTCCGGTGCTCCGTGTTCCACAAAAATTTCCAGTATTTTACGAATCCGACCGTACTTATCTTTCACCTGGGTTTGTAATTTTCCATCCGAAAATGTTCCGGCGCCTCCTTCTCCGAACTGAATATTGGATTCGGTATCCAATATCTCTTCATCCCAAAACTTCTTTACTTTTTCCTTGCGGACTTCAATGCAATCGCCTCTTTCGATGAGCAACGGCTGATAACCCTGCATAGAAAGAAGATAACCACAAAAAAGTCCTGCAGGTCCGGTACCGATAATGACCGGGCGTGGTTTGTTTTGTGCATTTTCCGAAATTCTATCCGGTAAAATATAATTATTTTCCTGATAAAAGGACAGGGAAAGTTTGGGATTTCTTTTGAGAAGTGTTTTTTCCTCCGAAGCGGTTTTTAAAGAAAAAACAACGGAATAAATCCAACACAAACGAGATTTTTCCCGGGCATCTAACGATTTTTTTCTGATTTCAAAATACGTAATTGCCTCTTTTTTTACCCGTAGTTTCTTAGCAATAACATCTTTTACAGACGGTTCCTTTTCGTCTTTTAAGGAAACCGGCATTTTAAACTGATTTAATAAAAGCATTTATCTGTCCTCTGTACAACAATTTCCGGCGATATAGCCACTGGCAACGGCAAAATGAAGGTTGTAGCCGCCACATGCTCCGGTCACATCTAGCATCTCACCGGTGATATAAAGTCCGGCATGAAGCTTGGATTCAAATTCCTCGGAAATTTCCATTGTATCAACACCACCGGTGGAAATTTGTGCATTTTTAAAGGAATTTAATCCCTTTACCTTCGCTTTATAATGCTTCATTTCTTTGGCCAAGCGTAAAATATCGGGAAAAGAGTAATCTTTTCCTATAATCTTGTTCTCATCATAGCAAAGTTTTTTCAAAAAATATTCATGTATCTTTTCGTTTTGCATTCCGTATAAAAAGGTTTTTAAATGTTCGTCCTGGTTTCGTTCGTATCGGGTTTTCACCAGAGAAATAAAGTCCTCCTCAGTATATTGACTAAAAAAGTCAATTTCAAAATACACTTCTCTTTTTTGGCGGAGAGGTTCGCCGATATACCTGGTTAATTGAAATACGGGAATGCCGGACAGCCCTTGTTCGGTAATCTGTAATTCGCCCGCTTCTTCTTTGATTTTTTGATTATCTATGTACAAAGATATTTTGGCATCACAGCGAACCCCTTTCCAGATATCGAAATTAAGATTCTCGCATTTGGTTTGTACCAATGCCGGATAGCAAAAATGAACTTTGTGCCCTAAGGACAAGGCTAATTTATTTCCGTGAAAGGTTTCCTCCTTGTAACAGCCGGCCATTCCGCCGCAAGCTAAAATCACAACATCTCCTTTTACAGAACCCTTTTCGCTTATCACTTGGTATTCCTTGTCTGTTTTCTTAATTTCATTTACAAAGAATCCACAGCGGATTTCAACCTGATTTTTTTCTATATTACGAATTAAGGTATGAACAACGGAATCCGCTTTTTTGCTGTAGGGATAGATTCCGTCACGAATTTGCGTGGTTAAAAGTCCTAATTCTTCCCAAAATGCTATCTCTTTGGAAATAGGAAATGCCGCTAATGTTTTTTCTAATAAAGATGAGTTTTGGCAAAGATAATGTGCTTTGGTCATATGAACGTTGGATAAGTTGCATTTTCCGTTTCCGGTTAAGAAGATCTTTTTTCCCAGGGCTTCCTGACGTTCTAATAAGATTACTTTATTCTTTTTCTTTGCAGCACAGATTGCCGCTATCATTCCGGACATTCCGCCGCCAACGATAACTACTGTTTTCACTGTTTTGTTCCTTTCCGTGAATTCAACTGGTTAATGTTTCTAAAAAATGAAAAACTTCTTCCTGACCATACAGGATTTTCATTTCCATAATTTCATTTCTGATTTCCACAGGCAAATCACTCACTTTGATTCCCGTATTAATGTAGATGGTTTCTTGGTCGGGATATAAAACCACTAAATAATCACCGGCAGAAGCCAAATAATAACATTCACGCTTGTCTTTTTCATAAACCTTGTGCAATACAATGCATCTTTCGGAAAAAGATAAAAGCTCCATTCGTAATAATCCGGCGGCCTCTTCTTCTTTGGGAAGGGATAACATGTAAGTAAAAATTGCTTCCGATAATAAATCTTGATTCATGTCTCCTTTGTTTTCCAAATACGAAAACAAAAAAATATCTTCCGAATTGTATTCATAGGTTCCGTTCGGATATTGACTGATAATCATCCATTCTACGTCGCTGTATTGGATATCGTCCGTGGGCAATGTAGGATTCACCGCTGTTTTGGTCTGGGAAGGAATGGCATCCTCTGTTTTGGCATCCGATACGTTTAACTCTGTGTGTTTGGTAGTTTCTTTATAAGTCCAAAAAAACAACAAAGCAACAGAAATGGTTAAAAGAATAAGCAAACATCTTCGATACATTTTAATACTCATACAGCCCCTCCGTTTTAGGTTAGTATGAGTATTTTTTTTAAAATTATTCTTTTTTTCTTTTTGTTTATAGGAAACCGATTTTTAAAGAATGCTTGGACAATTGGTACTCCCCTTTTATCAATGAATTACTTTTAACAACTTTCCAAGCGGAGCAAACAAAAAGCAAAATCTACTGTTTTCCACCATGTAAGCATTTAAACAACCGGTTCGGATTAAGCAAATAAAATATACGATTACAAATAGAATTGCGTTTATGGTTACATTTAACCATGCCGGCATAAATAATCCAAAAATCAAACCAGAGATTAAAATAACAACTCCTGCTATAATCGCAGAAACCAAAGGCATTAGCATGGATTTTGAAAAATTAATATTTCCTTTTAACTCTTTGGATAAGGATAAATAATTCAGCAAGGAAGCTGTGATGCCAAAGATCAGGAACGAAATCAAAACTCCGTAGATACCTAGCCCGGTTCGGTTTACAAACGTAAATACCAAAAGCACGTGAATGAAAAGGGAAATCAATCCATTCATCAAAGCCATGTGATTTTTGCCGATTCCAAGCATAATCAAAATAGTGGACACGGCAAAACACAGGAACAAAATGCCGGAAAAGCCAACACGAAGAAGTTTCACGGCCAAATCTGACTCTGTTAAAAATAGCGTTTCCACGAGTGGTCTTGCCATCACAAGGAAAAAGGATGCAAATCCAAAACCAACCACGGAGGCATGATTCAACATGGAAAAGGCTTTGAAACGTACTTCATGAAAATCACCGCTTCTCATTCCTAATTCCAATAAATGAGTATCTGTAATTTGATATGCAAAAATCAGAAGCACGGGACAAAGAACCAAGCTTCGATAAATGCCGCTATAAGCACCAAATTGATAAGACAACAGCGCTTTCTCCTGAAGAGAATTTTGAAATTTAAAGAAAATCCACTGGTCTACAAGTTCATATCCCTGTAATAGGAATAAGGTGATTGCCACCGGTAACAAATGACGGAAAATAATAACAAACAAATCATATACATCTTCATTTTTTCTGGTCTCATCTCGTCTGGCTTTTCTGCGAATCTGTTTTTTATTTAAAATATAAACACCAAAAGAAGCGATAAATCCAAGAAGAGAACCAATCAAATATCCTAATGCGGTTCCGGCCGCACCATAAGCATATAAAACTTCAGGATTTTGCATCACCTTAGCTACTTTCTCACCATAAGAAAGAAAAATGTCAGAAAAAATTAAAATGGATAACACAATCCCAAGTTGTTCCAAAATCGATATAAATACGCCGGGTTTTTGCGACCCTACTCCTTCGAAAAATCCTCGAATCACACCGGATAAGGCAAGGAATAAAAGGGATGGAATGATTAAAAATAAGGTTAGCTCCGTTGTTTTTCCTAACAGAAAATGTTTTACAATAACATCCGAGCAGAAATAAAGAATGAAAATAGATACCAGCGAAAATAAAACAGCCATAATGATTCCCGTATACATGACACGGAAGGCATTTTTAAACTGCATCAGGGATGCTCTGTTGTAAACCAATTTGTAAACGATTTGACGAATGCTGAAGGGAAATAAAACCATAACCGCAACCATAAAATCATATACAGAAAAGAAATAACCGCTTCCTTGAACGCCGATTTGCTGTACGATGAAAAAACGTCTCCAGATGCATAAAACAATAATAAGCAAAATAATACACTGTTTTAAGGCATCGGAATTCATTTCTATCTTGGGAATATTCTTTGGAATGTTCTTTGCCTTATCTTTTTTCTTCTTGTCTTTCATTTTATTCATCCTCTCTGGTAATGTTTAAAGCATTTAATATGGTTCGTTGCATGTCTTCCATGCGTTTTCTTTCTTCCTCTTCCATATGGTCATATCCAAGAAGGTGTAATATGCTGTGCGCAATCAAAAAAGCATATTCCCTTTTTTCGCTGTGTCCGTATTCCTTCGCCTGCATCGAAATTTTTTCTCGGCATAGAATGATTTCTCCTAAAATCAATTCCTCGCTGTCCGGATCAAAATATTCGTAGTAATCGTTATCAAAATCGAAACAACTAAAATCACCCTCATTTTCAAAAGGAAGATTCGGAAATGACAACACGTCGGTTTCTTTATCCATTTGTCTTGTTTCACAATTAATTTCTTTGATTTTTTCTTTGGATACCACAGTTACCGAAACCTGCGCCGGATATTCCACAAAATGAAGTTCCAAAGCTTTTTCTACAACGGCAAGTGCCACTTCCTCTTCCAAAAAAGTAAACCCCTGCTCCGTTTCGTTTTCATAAAATAAGGTCATTTCATTACCTGCTTTTCTTTTTGTTTTTTTCGTATTTTTCGTACTCTTCTACGATGCGCATTACCAATGGATGACGCACAACGTCTTTGCTGGTTAAATTACAAATAGAAATTCCTTCGATATTTTTTAATACATGCAACGCTTCATCCAGTCCGGAAGGAGTCCCGGGAGCAAGGTCTTTTTGCGTTAAATCGCCGGTAATTACCGCCTTCGAGCCAAACCCGATTCGGGTTAAAAACATTTTCATTTGTGCCTTTGTGGTGTTTTGCGCCTCATCCAAAATAATAAAACAATTATCCAAAGTCCTTCCGCGCATATACGCTAAAGGTGCAACTTCAATGAGACCTTTTTCCATGTTTTTTGCGAAGCTATCCGCCCCCATAATTTGATATAATGCGTCATACAAAGGCCTTAAATAAGGATCCACTTTGCTTTGCAAATCCCCGGGCAAAAATCCTAATTTTTCGCCTGCTTCAATGGCAGGTCTGGTTAAAATGATACGAGAAACTTCTTCGTTTTTAAACGCCGTAATTGCCATCGCCATGGCAAGATAGGTTTTTCCGGTACCGGCAGGACCGACCCCAAACACTACCATATTATCTCGAATGGCCTTGGTGTAATTCATTTGTCCTTCGGTTTTGGGTTTTACTTCTTTTCCTTGTATGGTATGACAGATTACGTCTTTGTCCATTTTCAGCAGAAGTTCTTCCTTATCTTCTTTTGCCAATGTCAAACCGTAATTTACCTTTTGGTCCTCTAATTTGTGGTCCCGTTTGGAGATTTCCAGAAGGTCAAGCACGAGGCGTTTCGCACGTTTCGTGTTTCGATCTTCTCCGTAAAGGTAAATTTTTCCGTCGCGATTAACAATATCAATTTCCAAATCTTTTTCCATTTTTTTAATATAGCGGTCACATTCTCCAAATAAAATTTGAAGAGCCTCACTACTTAATTCCAATTCTTCTCTATGATTTGAAGTCATGGGCTATTGTCCTCCAAAATGTTCTCCTGCAGTACTCCGGTGGGCTTGATTACCGTCATGGTAACGATTAAGCTAATTCCGTCCGCAGTTCTTTCAAAATGTATTTTTTCCGATAAAATCTGCCAATTTTGCCGGATTAATTCATCTTTTTCTTTCTCAAATAAGGCAAGCAGTCTTTCTTCTAACTCCGATTCGTCACGATAAGAAGATAATATATCAAAGGGACGTTCCGTTATGGTTCCATAGTAAATCGGCAAATAAAAATCTTCTCCAAGGCAAAGTTGATAACAGGAGGTATAGCGGTCAGTATCTTCCGTTTCTTCTTCCGGATAAAACGAATACAAATGATTTTTCCAAAATAGATAATGATAAACACTGCTATCCGGCAAATATATTTTTTCTGTTATAAGGTATGGTTCGTAAAATTGCAGAAAACAGGTGGTTTCTATGAAAACATCTCCATCCGCTCGAACAAAATACGAATCGATTTGCTCTCCGGAAAATTCATCATAAACCGGAATGGCAGAATCGATTAAGATATCGCCACAGGAAACCGTTTCTTCGCATTTTACTAAGGGCGTACCGTTTCGAACTAAAATCGATACAATCGTACCGGAATCCGAGGAAACAATATTGGCACTTAAACTGCCATTTTCATTTTGGTAAGAAACCAAGTCGTTTTCTTTCAAACGAACCTTTAAACAATTGCCTTCCACTACAATATTTACCCATGTTACAAAGGGGAAGGTTTGTCTTAAGTGAAACGCTAAAGAGACCGGATCAATTTGTGCTTTTGGCGTGCCGTACCCTTGCTCTTCTTCTTCCAAAAAAGAAAGTAACATATCCTTTGTCAGACGTTGGTTCCCTTCCACTTCAATGCCCCAGATAAATTGATTAACATAGATAAAATATACAATAAAGAAAATCGGGAAAAAAAAGAGCCAAAAACGTTTGCGATAATATAAAATTTTGGAAAGAATTCCCTTTTCATATTGAATCGTAAGCTCTACACCGGCTTTATCCGCCAAAGGTTGCAATTCATTGGCAAACAAACCGTTCAAGGTGGCGGTCAGGATTTTTTCCTCTTTTGAGGAAGTTTCGTCTTTATAATATTCTGTTTTGATATCCTGAAACAAAATATTATTTTGTACACATAAATTCAAAAATCGTTCGGTATTCGGTCCCGAAACTTGAATTTTGGTTTGATAAAGAGAATTTTTCAATCGATAATCCATTCAAATGTTTTTACCTTGCCGGAAATATAAGCATCATACTTGGATAGATTTTTTAAAAGTAATTTTTCGCCTGCAATCTTCAAGCGTTTTTTTCCATCGGTGACCAAAATTTCGCTTTCTGTTAATTTTACAACGGCTTTAAAATTTTCCAAAATTAAAGCATGGTTTCCGATGGAAATTACACGCATATCCCATAGATTAAAAGCATACTCAAAATTATTTTTCATCTAAAATGCATTTCCGACAAAACACTTTTCTTAATCGTATGAAAATTCTTGGTGTAAAATACCTACTACTTGCTTATTCTATCAAAAACAATGGATTTCTTGTTAATTTTTTCTTTGGAATATTCAAATGCGTTATAAAATCTGGGAAGCATGTTTTCCAATTTCTTTTCTTCGTTGTAATGAATCGTAGCTAATACTTCGCCTTTTTTTACTTCATCTCCGATTTTTTTATTCAAAAGAATTCCTACGGACAAATCTATTTCGCTTTCTTTGGTTTCCCGTCCGCCGCCTAACATAAGACAACAAATTCCGATTTCTTCACAATTAATTCCGGATAAATAACCATCGTTTTCCACGAGAATATTCTTTGTAAAGTTTGCTTTCGGAAGAAGATTTGGCTGATAAACCGCCGTTGCATCTCCGCCCTGGGCCGATACAAATTCCGCTAACTTTTCTAATGCTTTCCCGGATTGAATAGATTCCAAAAGCATTTCTTTTGCTTTTTCTGTTGTATCGCAAATTCCGGCTAACACCACCATTTGTGCTCCAAGGGTCAAACAAAGGGTGGTAAAATCTTCCGGTCCTTCTCCTTTTAAGGTTGCAATTGCTTCCTTAACTTCCAAAGCATTTCCAACAGCATAACCAAGCGGCTGATCCATATCAGTTAAAAAGGCAACGGTTTCTTTTCCGGCCCCGGTTCCGATGGTAACCATTTCGTTAGCTAATTCTTTGGCATCTTCAAGATTTTTCATAAAAGCACCGCTTCCGCATTTAACATCCAAAACAATGGCATCTGCGCCGGAAGCCAACTTTTTACTCATAATGGAGCTGGCGATCAAAGAAATATTGTTTACGGTTGCAGTTACATCTCTTAACGCGTATAGTTTCTTATCCGCCGGTGCAAGGTCTGCGGTTTGCCCCATGATAGCAATTCCGATGTCATTCACTTGACGATGAAAATGTTCGTTGCTGATTCCGGTGGAAAAGCCGGGAAAACTTTCCAGTTTATCTATGGTTCCGCCGGTATGACCAAGACCTCTTCCACTCATTTTTGCCACCTTTACCCCGACAGAAGCTACCAAAGGCGCTAAGGTTATGCTGGTTTTATCTCCTACGCCGCCGGTGGAATGTTTATCTACCTTTCTGCCCTCAATTTGACTTAAGTTTAGCACATCTCCGCTGTCACGCATGGCCAGTGTTAAAGCCAGCGTTTCTTCCTTGCTCATTTTGTTTAAAAAAATTGCCATAAGCATCGCCGACATCTGATAATCCGGAATGGAGCCCTTCGTATATTCGTCAATCATATAGGATATCTCTTCTTTGCTTAACTCATAACCGTCCCTTTTTTTAGCGATTAAATCATACATTCTCATAAGAAAAACCTCCCTTTACGATTGTGTTATCCTGTGTTAAAATTCAGTATTATGAACTTACCGAATGATTTTGTCGAAAAAATGAATACCTTGTTACAAGATGAGGCAACTGCTTTTTGGGATTCTTTTTCCGAAAAAGAACAAAAGGCAATTTGGCTCAATTCTTCTGTTATATCCAAAGAATGTTTCGAAGCAAATGCAAACGATTATTTTTCGCCCATTCCTCACATGGAAGGAGGATATTACTTTGAAGGTGAAAAAATCGGTGCTGATATTTTTCATCAGGCCGGCGCTGTTTATTCTCAGGATCCGGCGGCTATGTTGCCTGCACTCTCCGTTGACGTAAAGGAAAATTGGAGGGTTTTGGATTTGTGTGCAGCTCCCGGAGGGAAATCCACACAATTGGCCACCATGCTTTCGAAAGTGAACGGAACATTGGTTTCCAATGAAATACATCCGGGCCGTAACAAAATCTTAGTAGAAAATTTGCAACGCATGGGATTTCGCAATTGTATCGTCACAAAGCTTTCGCCTGAGGAAATTGCACTTGCTTATCCGGCCTATTTTGATCTTGTAGTGGTAGATGCTCCCTGTTCCGGAGAAGGTATGTTTCGTAAATACCCGGAAAGCATCGGGGAATGGTCTGCAGAGCAGGTAAAAGTGTGTAGCGACCGTCAAAAAGAAATCTTGTCGGAGGCTCTTTCCTGCGTCAAACCCGGCGGATATCTTATCTATTCCACCTGTACCTATTCCCAGGAAGAAAACGAAGAAATGGTTGATTGGATTATGAAAAATTATCCGTTCCGGCTTCATTCCCTTCCAAAAACGCTAACAGAAGTTACGGACTTTCATCCTTCTTTTTTGGCGTTTAAGGAAAGCGCAAGACGTTGCTATCCTCATAAATATCGCGGAGAAGGCCAGTTTATGGCTTGTTTACAAAAAGAGGGGGAATTAGTCAGTTCTTCTGCCTTTTATGTGTTGCCAAAAGACATACGTCCGGTTTCCAAAAGTGAGTTAAAACTCATGGAAGAAACCCTAAAATCTTCCCTTGCTTTCAATGAGCTTAATCTTTATCATTATAAGGATAAAATCTTAATATTACCTCAAAATCCGGTTTCCTTACCACCTCACGGCATTGTACAGTGCGGTGTTTTGGCAGGAACTATCGAAAAGAAACGTTTTGTGCCGAACCATCATTTGTTCCGCGCTTATGGGCAATTGTTTCAAAATAAATATGAAATTGGCTCAAAACCGGTTACGTTACAATCCTACTTATCCGGAAATGAACTTTTTTGCGAGGAAATTCCAAACGGGTTTGGCGTGGTAACATATCATGGGGTACCTCTTGGCGGATTTAAAGCCTCTGGCGGAAGATTGAAAAATCATTATCCGAAATACCTTCGCAATTACTTATGATAGGGTTCCCCGGTCTTGATTTTATAGGCTCGATAAATTTGCTCCAATAATATCACACGCATCATTTGGTGCGGAAATGTCATTTTAGAAAAGCTAATTTTCTCAGATGACATTTTTTTTAATTCCTCCTGGATTCCAAGGGAACCGCCAATCACAAACTGAATATGCGTCTTCGCAGTCGCTTCGGCCTTACATATCATTTTGGAAAATTCTTCTGAGGAATATTGGTTTCCTTCGATTGCAAGACAAATAACCAATGCATCTTTGCTGATGTATTTTCGTAAACGATTTGCCTCTGCGGTCATAATCATCTGCTCTTCTTTTTCACTTGCTTTATCCGGAGTTTTTTCGTCCTTGACTTCAATGATTTCCACTCTGGCATATTTGGACAAACGTTTTTCGTATTCCTTAATTGCATCTGCCCAATATTTTTCTTTTATTTTTCCGACACATAGAATATCTATTTTCATTTTTATTCGTATAAATCCTGATAAATGTTTTCGGCGATTTCCTCCACAAAAGCTCTGTCCAAATTCATAAATTTACGGTTAATAAAGAATTTTATTTTTGCAATGCGGTGAAAATACTTTTCTTCCTCCATTAAGTTCTCGCTTCCCTGCGGAAACAATCCCTCTTCTACCATTTCTTTCGTTAAATCTTTCTTATACCATTTTTCAATTTCTTCCGTAAGCCGGTCTTCTTCCTTTACAAAAACTTCTAATTTTTTCCAAGATTTCATGGAATGTAAACCAAATACAATAAAACTGATACATAAAAATCCCATTACGGCTACCGTAACAATTTTGCCGAAAGCGCTTAATCGGATGGGGATAAATCCCAAAAGATACAAAACAATAAGAACAAGGCCGATAATACCTACAATCAGAAGCGACATTCCGGAGCTTTTTGCATCTGCAGCTTTTTCCGCTTGTTTTTGATAAACACCGGAAGCTTCCATTGCCTTTTTTTGACGTTCCTTTTTTTCTTCTTCACTCATGTTTTTCAACATGGTTTCTTCCTTTTCTTTCAAAAAGGTCTGAATATGAATAAGGGCATTTTGACGTTCTTCTTTTGAAACAACCAAATCATAAACGTTATCTTTTTCGTCAAAACAAACTTTAGCTGTTGTTAATCCCTTTTCTTTCAACATCTCTGCTAATTCGGTAACAATTTTTTCTTCGCCAAAAATAACTGCTTCTTTGTTCATTGTCCTTTGTATCCCTTCTTTTTATTGTGGATTTGCTTTTTTAATTATTCCGGAGCGACTTCGTTTTCGGAAACGGTAGGCGGTATATAAATATATGCCTCCGGCGGAATCATATCCAGCAAAATATACATACCTTCCTCGTCTTTGGTTGCTTTAAAGATGCTTCCGGTATTAATGTCTGCCAGATAAATCGTTCCTGTTTTCATGGTATGCTGGGAACTATCTGTCAATTGTTCAACAAAAATGTAATAAATCACATCATCCAATGCTACAGCGGAGGAAACCAAGTAATTAAAGTAAGTGGTATTACCGGGCAAATGTCCTTCCGCATCAATCGCTCTTCCGGCGTTATAATTATAAACCATAAGGTTGTTTATAATATCCTGTACCTGCGCATTGCCTTCTAATACAAGGTTATACTCCATTTCCGTAACCTCACCCGGTATTCCTTCCTGGCTATAAGCAACAAAAACAAAATGACTGCTTCCTATGGGCATAGGAATGGGCCCTGTATATTCTGTGCTTTCGATGGTGGGCATGCTTCCGTCGGTGGTATAGTAAACCGTACAATACTGTTGAACATCCACGGTAATCAATTCCGGAACCGTAAATTCTCCGCTCTCTAATAAAACATTGGGCGGATTTGGTACTCGAATATCAATGGTATAAGTTTTGGTTACCATTTCGCTTTCAATTCCGTAATCATTTACAAAAAAGGCACTGATTCGATAAATCCCAAGCTCTAAAGGAATAGGATCTGTATAGATAGGGCTGTCATAGGTTGGAACACTACCGTCAGTAGTATAATAAATTACTCCGCTGGAATTAGAGGAAAGGCGAAGCTGTACCACTTCATCATAGACACCTTCTGCTTCACTAAATTCCGGAGCATTTGCCATATAATTCTGGAACTGACTAATTACGTTAGCATCCTCACAATTTTGCAGGATTTCATTTATCATCTCGTAATCTTGCATGGATGCATAAATTTCAATGAGTTTTCGGTAGGCGGATTGATAATTTTCATCTCGTTCATAGATGATTTCCCAAAGCACAAGAATACCTTTATCATTTTCTCCATTTTTTAAATAATAATCCGCCAACTCATATTTCATGGTTGTGTCGGTGGAGTTAAGTGTTAAAGCACGTTCCATATATGCGATGGCACTCTCATAATCTCCGTTTGCTGCACAAGACTGGGCGAGGGAGGTTTGATAAGAGTAGGAATTATTGTGGTAAATGTTTAGACCGATTTTTACAACACCAAACACAAGAAGTCCAACCACAAAAAGACAACAAAAAATAATTAACCCCTTTGCCTTGCTTTCGGAAATTGCTTTCAAAAGTTGTTGCAGTAAAGGCCCTTCCTCATCAAAATCCCCAAAATCATCAAAAGAATTCAAATCATATTCTTCAAGGAGTTTCAGCAACTCCTCCTCGTATTCTTCGTCAGAATAGAACTCTGCCTCCTCATATTCTTCGAAATCAGCATCCTCTTCGTAGCCTTCAAACTCTTCGTAAGCCTCCTCGTAGTACTCCGATTCTTCTTCGTAAAAATTATCTTCCGTGCTGTCTTCATAGAAGTCACCCTCAGAAAAGCTCTCTTCTCCAAAGTCGCTTTCGAAAGCTTCTTCCTTGGAAGCATCATCTAAAAAATCGGCATCAATGAATTCGATATCCGTAGCCTCTTGAAATTCAGCATTGTCTTGAAAATCACCCTCTTCATCCATAAATTGTAATTCAGAAAGTGTTTCGCTGATGCTTTGTTCGATTTCCGGTTCAAAATCAGGGACAAAATGGATCTCTTCCCCACAATTTTCACAATAAAGCTGATCTTCTAACAGCTCCTGTTTGCAATTAGGGCAAATCATAAATCAATCAACCTTTCTTAACGCGCCTAAAGATTATTCTACACTGTTGACACAGTTTTGCATTAACATTGCGATGGTCATCGGTCCTACACCTCCGGGAACCGGTGTAATGGCACCTGCAATTTTTTCTACTTCGTCAAAGTCAACATCGCCGCATAATTTACCGTTTTCCATACGATGAATACCAACGTCAATCACAGTGGCCCCTTCTTTGACATAATCCGCCGTAACAAATTTCGGTTTACCGACTGCAACCACTAAAATATCTGCTCTTTTACATACTTCTTTCAAATTATTTGTTTTTGAATGGGCAATGGTAACGGTTGCATTTTCCCTAAGAAGCAATACTGCCATGGGTTTCCCTACAATATTACTTCTTCCGATGACAACACATTCTTTTCCTTCCATATCAATATTGCTTCGTTTTAATAATTGGATGACACCGGCAGGGGTACAAGATAAATACCCTTTCTGTCCGATGAGCAAAGAACCAACGCTTTCCGGGTGAAAACCATCTACATCTTTGGAGGGTGAAATGGTATTGATAACCTTCTTTTCATTAATGTGAGAAGGCAAAGGAAGCTGTACCAAAATTCCGTTTACCGTATTGTCTTTGTTCAATTTTTCGATTAAAGCAAGTAACTCTTCTTCCGAAATATCCTCTGGGAGTTCGTAAGAAAGTGATTTTACGCCTATGTATTCGCATGCTTTCTTTTTGTTTCCGACATATACGCTGGAAGCCGGATCATTTCCAACCTGAATTACGGCAAGTGAAATCTCTTTGCCTTCTTCTTTTTTGCGAGCAACCTCTGCTTTCAATTCATCTTTGATTTCTTGTGAAATGCGTTTTCCGTCGATATAAAATGCCATTTTTAATCCTCCTGTTTCCTTAAAACAATCCTGTTATTTTTCCGTCTTCATTCACATCAATTCGATAAGCCGCCGGTTCTTTCGGAAGTCCCGGCATTGTCATAATATCACCTGTTAAAACAACAACAAATCCGGCACCGGAGGAAACATAAACATCCTTTACGTTGATGAAAAATCCTTCCGGCTTTCCAAGGAGTTTGGGGTCATCGGATAAAGAATACTGTGTTTTTGCCATACAAACAGGCAAAGAACCATAGCCTAAGCTTTCCAGCTTGCTGATTTTATTTTCTACGCCGGCACCCAAATGCACACCGTCTGCTCCGTATATTTTTGTTGCTACTTTTTCAATTTTTTCTTTTAAGGTTAAAGTATTGTCGTACAGCGGTTGGAAGTTGCTTTCTTTTTCCTTGGTTAATTCAATCAAATAATTTGCTAAATCAACAGCACCTTCTCCGCCTTTCGCCCATACATTGGCAAGAAATACTTCTACACCGTGTTCCTTGCAGTAGTTTTTTACAAATTCGATTTCTTCCTGGGTATCCGTTGCAAATGCATTGATAGCAACCACTACCGGAACCTGGTATTTCTGAATGTTTTCGATATGCTTTCCTAAGTTGGAAATACCTTTCTCTAACGCCGCCACATTGGGCTTGGATAAATCGGACTTTGCTACGTTTCCGTTATATTTTAATGCACGAATGGTTGCCACCAAAACAACCGCATCCGGTTTTAATCCGGTCTTGCTGCATTTAATATCAAAGAACTTTTCTGCACCTAAATCTGCGCCAAATCCGGCTTCCGTCACAACATAATCCGCTATTTTTAACGCTGTTTTGGTTGCAATGTAACTGTTGCATCCATGGGCAATATTAGCGAAAGGACCGCCGTGAATTAGTACCGGAGAATGTTCGATGGTTTGAACCAAATTGGGCTTTAATGCATCTTTTAATAAGGCAGCCATGGGTCCTACCGCATTTAAATCCTTGGCGTACACCGGCTCTCCTTTTAAATTATATGCCACAGTAATTTTTCCGAGCATTTCCTTTAAATCATCCATGTCCTTGGCCAAGCAAAGGATTGCCATAATTTCGGAAGCAACGGTGATGATAAAGTGATCTTCTCTTACAAAACCATCGGCCTTGTTTCCAAGCCCTAACACGATATTCCGGAGTGCTCTGTCATTCATATCAAGACAACGCTTCCAAAGAATTTGTCTTGTATCAATGAGAAGCACATTTCCCTGATGAATATGATTATCGATTAAAGCTGCCAATAAATTGTTTGCAGAAGTAATCGCGTGAAAATCACCGGTAAAATGAAGATTAATATCCTCCATGGGAAGAACCTGGGAATATCCGCCGCCGGCAGCGCCACCTTTCACTCCGAAACAAGGTCCTAAAGAAGGTTCTCTTAATGCCAGCATGGCTTTTTTGTTTAAACGATGAAACGCCTGCGACAAACCAACACTAACCGTTGTTTTCCCTTCGCCTGCAGGAGTGGGATTAATGGCAGTAACCAAAAATAACTTGCCGTCTTTGTTTTCCTCTAATGATTTTATGTATTCATCGGAAAGTTTTGCTTTATATTTGCCGTAAAACTCCAAATCATCTTCTGCAATTCCGACATTCATTGCAATTTCTTTGATGGGTAGTAAAGTTGCCTCCTGAGCAATTTCAATATCCGTTTTCATAACAATCTCCTTTTTAATTTCCGTTCCGATTCCTTAAAAATTCCTCTAATTCCATACTGTTCATCAATACTTTTCTTGGTTTGGTTCCTTCTTCCGCGCCAACGACGCCGGCTTCTTCCATCTGGTCAACAATTCGAGCAGCTCTGGTAAAACCAATTTTGAAAACTCTTTGTAACATTCCGCTGGACGCTTTTTCCTTTTCTACGACAAAACGACAAGCTTCATCAAAATACGCATCGTAGGAATTGTCTCTGGCGCCGCGATCTGCAGTATCTTCCAAGGGGCTACCGTTACTCAACCCGGAAATCTGACTTTCAATCGCAGGATCATAACTGCCTTGCTGATTGTCTTTCTTTAAAAACTCCACAACGTTGGCCACTTCCTGATCCGACACAAAAGCACCCTGCACACGTAGCGGTTTGGTATATCCCTGGGGATAGAACAACATATCTCCTTTTCCCAAAAGCTTTTCGGCACCAACCATATCTAAAATGGTGCGGGAATCAATTCCACTCGTAACCTTAAAAGCAACGCGGCTTGGCATGTTGGCCTTAATCAGACCGGTAATAACGTCCACGGACGGACGCTGGGTTGCTATAATCAAATGAATACCGGCAGCTCTTGCAAGCTGTGCCAAACGACAAATGGATTCTTCTACTTCTTTTGAAGCAACCATCATCAAATCAGCCAACTCATCCACAATAACAATAATCTGGGGCAATTTCGTCCGGTCGGACATTTCCCCTTTTTCTTTGTATTCCTGTAACTTTTGGTTGTATCCTTTTAGATCTCTACAGTTAAAATCAGCAAAAAGCTGGTAACGTTTTGTCATTTCCGCTACGGCCCATTGCAGTGCAGCATTTGCCTTTCTTGGGTCCGTCACAACCGGAATTAACAAATGAGGAATCCCATTATAAATACTTAATTCCACCACCTTGGGATCAATCATAATCAGTTTGACATCATCGGGATGAGCTTTGTACAAAATACTCATAATGAGTGTATTAATACAAACGGATTTACCGGAACCGGTAGCTCCTGCCACCAACATATGCGGCATTTTTGCGATGTCCGCCACAATGGTTTTTCCGCTGATATCCTTTCCCACTGCGAAGGTAATATCGGAAGAAGCGTTTTTAAATTCGCTGTTTTCTAACAAATCCCGAATCAAAACCTCGCTGGTTTCTTTGTTGGGGATCTCAATACCTACTGCAGCTTTGCCCGGAATGGGTGCTTCGATACGAATGTCTTGGGCTGCAAGATTTAACTTGATATCATCCGCCAAATTTACGATTTTATTCACCTTGACGCCTTCCCCTAGCTGTAATTCGTATCGGGTTACCGAAGGACCTTGGCTAATATCTGTTACCGTCACCGCAACACCAAAAGTCTTTAACGTTTGTTGCAAAAGAAGTGCGGTTTCTTTTAATTCCATATCCGAATCGCCTTTGCTTTTTCCCTCGTTCTTTTTGAGTAGGGATAGCTTGGGTTTTTCATATTTCTTGTTGGAAACAGGCTTTGGTGTTTCCATGGGTAAAACGGCTGCGTTTTTTTGCTCCGCCTGCATATGACTACGTTCTGTAACCGGCTCCGGCATAAAGCTAAGTTCTGCCGAAAAACTGCGATTTTCCGAACCAAAATCTTGTGTCAAACCAGAGGATGCCGACATTGTATCCTTAGGGGAAATCGGCTTTGCGGGAGAACTTTCCTTGCCGGAAACTGTCACACCTGATAAAATAGGTTCCGGAATGTTTTCTGTAACGGAAACCTGTGAATTTTCCTTTGCCGGATTTTCGTAATCATCGGTTCTGGAAATTTTAATTTCCGATAAATCACCAAAGGAACCCTTGGCCTTTTCCTCGCTTTTTTGCGGAAGCGCCGGTTGAACTTCTTTGGATGCGCTGCTAAGAACACGAATCTCATGAATATCATCTTTGGAGTTTACCGGTTCAAAATTTTCCATCGAGGGGAGATTGATATCAATCTCGCTTTCTTTTTTCTCTTTTTTATGCTTAGAGAGGGAGGCGTTTAATATCCTTTCCTCTTCTTCTTTCTCTTTTTCTTCTTTCTGCTTCTGCTCCTGTTCTTTTCTCTTTTGTGCTTCCTCTTCCCGTTTACGAAGACGTTCCTGTTTTCTTAAAGTTACAAAATCTTCTTCCTCATCGTCTTCGTCGCCGTCCTCTCTCTGGTACATTTTTTTGGAATTTTCGTAAATTTTACGACTTCCATCCTGTACTTTGTGAAGGAAGGAACGTTCGGTTACAATAACCAAACAAATAATACAAGTTAATACCGCCAAAAAGATGGTTCCGGCCTGACCGAATATTTTATATAACAGACAGGCAATTCCGCCAAAAATCACACCACCGCCGCCTTGATAATCATACAACTGTTTAACGGCATCCGAACTGCTTGCCACCAATTCCATATCAAGCGCCGAAAGAAAAGAAATAAAAACGCCAACCATAAAAAACAAAAGCAAGGCTGCTACAAGTTTCATGGACGCAACGGTATTACCATGATTGGATATCTTAAAACTAATTGCAATAAATGCAATAATGGGAATCAAATAAGCCAAAAGTCCAAATACGCCAAGCATAAATCCCTTGACCGCGGGACCAAAAGCGCCTTTTACCACATTAATCATACACAAAAACAAAACCAACACAACACAAAAAGACAGCAATACCATTACTTCCTGTCTGATTTCATAATCCACATCTTTTTTGGTCGTTTTCTGATTTGATTTGTAGGTTGTTCCGGAACTTTTATTGCTGGTCGAAGATTTACGTTTTCCGGAGTTTTTTTGCGATGTTGCCACCCTTCCTACCTCCAATATCATATCTTTCCTAAATAACTCCCCATATTATATCATTTTTTCCGGTAGTTGTCATCTAATACCACATGCTTTTTTCAACCAGTTTAATGCTTCGTTCACTCCCCCTACTTCGTTAATTATTCCATGTTTTACCGCTTCTTCACCGATCAAAATTGTGCCGATGTCTTTGGATAAAATTTCCGTTTCCATCATAAGCTTTTCAAAGGTGTTTTGCTCAATTTTACTGTGTTTGCATACAAAGCCCGTGATTCTTTGCTGGATTTTCTTAAAAAAATCATAGGTTTGTCTGGCACCAATGACCGTTCCGTTGGTTCTCACCGGGTGTATTACCATAGTTCCGGTCGGAACAATAAAAGAATGGTCGGTACTGACCGCAATGGGAACGCCAATTGAATGGCTGCCTCCAAGCACAAGGGATACCGTGGGTTTTGACAAAGAGGAAATCATTTCCGCAATGGCAAGTCCCGCTTCCACGTCCCCTCCCATGGTATTTAACAAAAATAACACTCCTTTTACCTTCTCGTCCAATTCGATTTGCGCAAGCTTAGGTAAAAGATGTTCGTATTTCGTTGTTTTTGAACTATTTCCCAGCACTTCATGTCCTTCGATTTCTCCGATTATGGTCATGATTTGAATTTCTTTCCCATTTTCAGAGGCGTTACATTCCCCATATTCTTTTATATTATCTTTCTCGCTCATAGCATCCTCCTTTTGGTTTATTTGAAAAGAAAAAAACAGACAAAACATAGGTTTGTCTGTTTTTAAAATATCCAAAATAACGAAAAAGGATACGTGTTAATTAATGTCGAAGTAGTCGCGTCCACGTAAATCCACCAAATCAAAGTGCATATCTGCCGAAGGAGGCTGATAATCAAAATCCATATCCTTAGCCACATGTTTTTTGGGAGTAGGAAGCGGGTTGTGGATTTCTCTTACCGGCGGCTTTGCGTTAGGTGTAACAGCTGCGTTTTCTTTGTTATCGTTTTCTTTCCGGCTTGCAGAAACGTCTTGCTTTGTTGTGCCGACATTGGCTTGGCTTTCCCCGGTTATCATCGTTTTTTCGGTAACATTTACCGGTGTATGATTTGTATTATCAGAAACCGGAGTCAGGGCCGGAGCTGTTTGGGCAGGTATAGTCTTTGCTTTTTCTTCATTTGCTACGGAAACAGTTACTTCATTGGACTGATTTTGAATGGTCACCGGAGCTTTTGGTGCGGAAGAATTGGTGGAAGGAATTCCTCTTGGAGAAGATACAACTGCTGTTTTATAATCCATTCTTCGTCCGTATTTCATAACCGGTTTTACCGTTGCTTGCGAAGGAGCTGCTGCGTCATTTTCTTTCGTCTGAGGCAAATTCGTTTCCTGATTTTGTAAGGTTTGTTGGTTTGCATTGCCGGCCTCTGTCATTTCTTTTGTTTCTTGCTTAAGTACTGTATTGGCAGGCGTGGACCCAGCGTTTACTTCCGCTTGTTTTTCTTGTGTATTTTGATAATTTGAGACAAGTTGTTTTTCCTGCGTAGCCTGACCGATGTTTGCCTGTTGATTCTCCGGCATCGGTTGCGCCGCTTGTATCTCATTATTTTGCTGCATTGGTTGAGCTGCATGCCCCCGACGATTGTCCACCATTGATTGGCGGACATCTACCTGCGGGTTCTCCATCGGTGCCCGGTTACCTTGTGCAACCGTTGCTGCAGGTTCCTTTTCGGTTTCGGAAAGCGCCTTATTTTCTGCTTCCTTTTGGGTGTCGGCCGTTTTCTTTTGCAAAAATTCTAATTGGGATTCTAATTGTTTCGTATCTGCATTTGTCGTAGCACGATTTTCGCTGTTTGTATGATTCGAAGGGTTCGTTTTCGTGCTCTTATCCGCTTCTTTTACACCCTCTTTTTGGGCCAAACCTTTTCCGACGGGGGCTGGCGCTGCCTTGGTCTTTGGCGTTTGCGCCGAGGGCTGCGTCGTCTTTTGCAAAGAAGCATTGTTTGTTTCTTTCGACGAAACGTTATTTTCCGGCGCTACCGCTTCGATAACGTTTTGAGATGCCAATGCCAAAAGGCCGTAAACCGTAATGAACAACCATACATAATTACTTAAAGAACTATACTCGTAAGAAGTCACCTGAAAAAGTGAAATTAAAGACAAAACAAATATAAAAATATAGTTTGAGGAATAGTAATCCCGATCCATTTGGAAAAATCGTATTACCAGAAATACCACAGGAATGGTAAATACCAGAGAATAAAAACTACCATATCCGGGAGTAGCCATCTTTAAATTAAAATTAAAGGCGGTAAACGGCGCCATATATTCTTCTTTTAACAAATCCAAAAATGAGATGGATAATACGCTGCTTTTCGCAAAAAGAAGAAGACACCAAACAACAATTGCAGATAGCAGAACCAAAATAATTCCAAGCCCGGTCTTGTTTTCGGAATCATATTTTTTCTTTGCCATAAAAAGATAGACAAAGGACATAAAAAGAAGAGCTAACCCGGAAATGTCAAGGGATAATGTCAAACCGATACATATTCCTGCAAAAAGATACGCCATTAATAATCCGCTTCCGGTTTTCTTTTTTTGGTAGAAAGAGGATATTACGGCATAAAACGCGAAAAATCCAACTGCATGAGATAAGGTAAGAAGGATTTCCGGAGAAATCACAGTTAATTCACTCAAGAAAGGCGGTAAAAAAGAATATACCCCAGAGGCAAGAAATGCCGTAAATTTATTAAAATAACAACGAAACGAAAAATAAATCAGAAAAACAATCAAAACCTGTAAAAAAAGATTTAAATACATACCCGCTTCTGCTTTGATTCCAAACAACATTAGGGCAACAGAAAGTATTTTAGCATAGAGAAAGGTGCCGGTTGAAATCTCTAAAAGCTCTGCACCATCCTTGTTTTGCGCAAGACTAAGCATCGATAAATCCGTAATAGCAGAATCATCAAAATAGGTAATGTATAAAAATCTTGCTACAAATGCAACAACAATCAGAAAAAACAAACCGATTCCTTCCGCGAATAAGCTCATCGGACCGGAAGGCTCTAATTTATTCTCCAATGCTTTTACAAGAGAACGCAACAAAAACAACAAAAGAATTCCTACAACAATTGTTGCCACAAAAACAATTACAGACCATACCCCGTCTTCTTTTCCAAGAAATTGCGCAATTCCAAAGGAAGAAACAAAAAGGGTATAGAATCCTGCAATCAAGAACAATATCCATGCAAAATAGGAAAATTTATTTTTTCGAATCGTCATTTTTATCTCCTGTGTTCTGTTTTAAATAGGTCTCCACGTTGTATTTGGGTCTCTTTTTCACTTCCATATATATTTTGCCGATGTATTCCCCGATTACTCCAACGCTAATTAGTTGAACACCGCCCAAAAACCAGATGGATAAAATAAGTGAAGTCCATCCTTTTTCCACGTTTCCCTGAAAATAGGAAACAAAGGCGTACACCGCGGCAAGCAAACAACCAAATAAAATGAGAATTCCGAGCGAAACAATCAAATTAATTGGTTTAATGCTAAAAGATGTGATTCCGTCAAGCGCAAGTCCCAACATTTTTTTGAACGGATATTTTGACTCTCCTTTGGTCCGTTCTTTCCTTTCGTAGGTAACCGTATCGGTGGAATATCCAAGGAGAGGAATCATACCTCTAAGATAAAGATTGCTCTCTTCGTATTTACAAAGCTCCGCTACTGCTCTTTTGGAAAGAAGTCTAAAATCCGCATGGTTATACACGGTTTCTACGCCTAAAAAAGCCAGCAGCTTATAAAAGAACTGTGCACTTTGTCGCTTAAAGAAAGAATCCTTCTTTCGATTGCTGCGAACACCATATACAATATCATTTCCGTTATGAAAGGAATCCACCATTTTTTCGATGGCTTCAATATCATCCTGCAAATCTGCATCGATACTGATTATCATATCCGCTTCCTCTTTAGCAACGGTAAGACCGGCAAGCAGGGCATTCTGATGACCGACATTTTTGGCTAATTTTACAGCAAAAATATCTTTGCATTCGGTGGAATGATATTCTTTTTCCAAAATTTCCCAGGTTTTGTCACGACTTCCGTCATTTACAAAAAGCAAAAAGCTATCCTTAGAAATTTTTCCTTTTTCTGTCAAATTATGTAATACATTACGAAGCTCTGCAATGGTAATCGGCAGCATTTCCTCTTCGTTATAACAAGGTATTACGATTGCTAATCTATCCATTTTACACTCCACGAATCCGTTTATTCATCCCAATTGGTGTAAACACTTTGTACATCATCATCCGCATCCAGCAAATCCAAAGTTTTCTGCAGATTTTTTACGCTTTCCTCATCGGTAAGTTCCACATAGTTTTGCGGAATCATGGTAACTTCGGAAGATACCACGGGAACATTACATTCACTGATTGCTTTCGCTACTTCCGGGAACATCTCCGGATCGGTAAGGATTTCATAGGAATCCTCTTCTTCGATAAAATCATCGGCACCGGCATCTAGTGCTTTTTCCATAAGGGTATCCGCATCCATGGAGCAATCTTCTTTATCCACAATAATCTGTCCCTTCGTATCAAACATAAAGGATACGCACCCCTGTGTTCCGATGTTTCCGCCACCCTTGGTAAAAGCACTTCTTACATTAGCTGCGGTCCGGTTCTTGTTATCGGTTAATGCTTCCACGATAATAGCAATTCCCTTAGGACCATATCCTTCATAAGTTACTTTCTCATAATTTACGTTATTTCCGTCACCTGCCGCCTTTTTAATACCACGGTCAATGGTGTCGTTTGGCATGTTATTTGCTTTTGCTTTTGCGATGACAGCTGCTAGTTTGGAATTATTTGCAGGGTCCGGACCTCCTTCTTTTACCGCTACGGCAATTTCTCTACCGATAATGGTAAAAATCTTACCTTTTGCCG
>JAZNKK010000042.1:0-36457 GCA_045578545.1 Lachnospiraceae bacterium | reverse complement strand
CTTTTACTTGATAAGGGGCTTAATGATACTATGCAATCGGTTCTTACTTGGGTTTTTGCATCTGTTTTGTATGGACTATCATTTGAAATAATAGAAATTAAGTCAAAAATAAAATATCCGATACATATTGCAGTGTGTTTTGTTATTACAATTGCTACTCGCTTGATATATTCATATATTGAGAATGGAACAGTCAATGTGTTGAAAACGGTGACAATTACAATACCGATATTTGTGGGTGTATATATTGCTTTATATCTATTTATGAAATATATCGGAAATGTGAAAGAAGAGAAGTAATTCTTAGTTTTTATAAGTAATCGCCATGCCGGTACTCACATGCTTGCGATTGCTGGAACAGAGCCTCAAAAAACACTAAAAAAACCCTTGTAACCCAAGGGTTTCTCCTATGCGGGTGACAGGACTTGAACCTGCACGGTCGCCCACCAGAACCTAAATCTGGCGTGTCTGCCAATTCCACCACACCCGCGTGCATTTGTTATCATAACAAAGCTTATTTTTATTGTCAATTAAAACCTTATCCGAAAGGCGCTTTTTACACCTTCCGGACGGTGTCAATTTCCGCTGTCTGCTTTTCCTACGGTAAATCAGGCACTTTTTTTATAATCCTTTTGTATATCTGAATCAAGAAGATGGTTGATACCGTAACCGACATCATCTCCGCAATGGGAAACGCCCACCAAATCAAATCCAAACCGCCAAGTTTTCCGAGGAAATAAGCTACCGGAATCAAAACAACAAGCTGTCTTGCCACAGAAACAATCAAACTATATACCCCATTGCCAAGGGCCTGGAACACCGTAAGGCTAATCATACAAAACCATGCCAACAGGAAATGGCAGGAAATAATTTTCAGTGCCGGTACCCCCAGCAAAATCAAACTCGGATCTCCCGTGTCAAAAATTCGCAGCAGATATTGAGGCACCGTTTGGAACACAGTAAATCCCAGCACCATAAAACCAAAGGCATAGAGCATACTTAACTTTATCACTTTTATCATACGACTTCTTTTCTGAGCACCGTAATTGTACGAAAGAATCGGAACCAATCCGTTATTCAAGCCAAACACCGGCATGAAGAAAAAGCTTTGCAATTTGAAGTATACCGTGAATACCGCTACAGAATCCTTATTGAGTGCCGTCAGCATTTTATTCATGCTATAGGTCATTATCGAACCGATTGCCTGCATCGCAATGGAAGGGATTCCCACGGCATAGATTCTCGCAATAATTTTCTTATCCGGACGAAATTTTCTTAAAGCCACCTTTACTTCCGGATTTCTCGTAGCATTAAAATAAATCGCCAGCAAAGCGGCACAGATTTGTCCGATAATGGTAGCAAGTGCAGCCCCCGCCACTTTCATTTCCGGAAATCCCAAATATCCGAAAATCAAAATCGGATCCAAAATGATATTGATGATCGCTCCAGTCATCTGTGTAATCATGGTGTAGAAGGTTCTACCGGTGGACTGAAGAAGGCGTTCAAAAATAAACTGCATATAGATACCAATCGAACCAATACACACAATTGACAAATATCGGGTACCGTACGTCAAAGTCAATCCATCTCCGCCCTGGGATTTAATAAGGGTTTCCGATAAGAAGATTCCCACAAACAGAAACACCAGATAACTCATCAGCGCCAAAAACACACCATTATTGGCTGCTTTATTTACGGTCTTCGTATCCTTTTCCCCAAGTGCCTTAGACAAAAGCGCATTCACACCAACACACGTTCCGGAACCTACCGCTATAAGAAGGGTCTGAAAAGGAAACGCCATTCCTACCGCATTAAGTGCTGCCGTTCCGGAAGCTGCCGCATCCGCTCCGTCTTTAATCCTCGCAACAAATACACTATCCACCACATTGTAACATGCCTGAATCAGCATAGAGGCCATCATGGGAAGTGCCATATTCATAAGTAATTTATTCATGGGCATAACGCCCATTTTATTTTCTCTTGCTTCGCCTGTTCTTTCCATCAATTCACTTTTGCTCCTAAAACTCTATCATTCGCTTTGCATTTTCCACAAACAGTAACTATTCTAACACAGGACGTTGAATTTTCAAGTACATTTTCTTAGCGAAGCAAATTTGCTTGACGAAGCAAATTATCATTTCTCCTTAAATCTCCGAGTCGTCTTTCTTCTCTCCCAGAATATCTTCCGACATGCACTCTAACATCTTACCTACAATGTCATTTTCGTCCAAATCAAATCCGACTACCACGTCCTTTTCTTGTACTTCCTGCATTTGAAGCTCTTTTTCTCCGGATTCCTTTAGATTACCTTCTGCAGACATCCATTCTCCAACGTCTGATTGCCCGGAGGGTTGCTCCATATAGATATCTCTTTCTCCCGGACGAGTCAAGGATTCACGAATAATACGATTTCTGCCTTCCGCTTTTCCGAAATACAGATTTTCATCGGCTTTACGTAACAATTCCCCATAATCCGTTTCCACACTTCCCTTGATAATACCAAAAGTCATGGTAACTCTTATTTCCTGCTCTCCATATACGATAACCGTTTCCCGAATCTCGGTCAAAATATTTCCCAGTGCCTTTATTGCTTCTTTTTCTTCCATATGGTCATACACCAGCAAAAATTCCTCACCGCCCCATCTGGCAACAAAGCCTTTCCCCAGCATATGTTTTTTCATTATTTCGGAAACCTTTTTCAATACAACGTCGCCGGCTTCATGCCCATATGTGTCATTTACTTTTTTAAAGAAATCGATATCTCCCAGCACAAGCGAAAACTTGGTTCCTTGCTTTTCTGCTGTTTTCTGGGTATTTTGCAGTTTAAGGGAACCGCATCTTCGGTTATAAAGCGCGGTCAAAGCATCTCTTTCTACCAAGATTTTCATAGCACTTTGCATATCTACAATTGCTTTTCCGGCAATTCCGATTTCATCCTCTCTTGCAATGACGTCTTTTCCCATAACATTGTTAAGGGCACCCTTCTTCATTCCACCTAAGAACGCGCGAATCTGTTCAATGGCCCCCACAATTCCTTTGGTGTAAGCAAGACCATAAATAGCCGCCGCCAAAAGCGAAACGAGGATAATCGCTATAATCGGAACGATGTGACCTCTCGCCTCGTTTAAAACGCTTTCCATGGGACTTGCCACAGAAACAATCACCCCAAGACTTCCATCCGAATTAAATAAAGGAACATAGCACGCGTAGTAGGCCTGCCCCTCCACATTCAGATCATAGTACAATACTTTGGGTTCCTTTACCATATCGTTATAAATTGCCGCATTGATTCCGGTGGAAATCTGTCTTTCCCCGTTTTTGTTGGTAAGTGTGGTCAGTATTCGGGTGTTTCCGTGAATGATACTGATTTCCAAACCTGTTTTTTCCTTCAACGCATCGATAATGGAATAATCACAGGTAATATCTTCATTTCCCTTATAAAGGGAAATCAAATCTTCGCCTACCAAAAGATAATCGCCCGGATACCTGGTTTCATAGGCCTCCTGTACAAACCCGGCAATCACTTCCATATGAGCCCCGGCACTTTCCCGCAGAAGTTTTTTATTCTCACTAAGTACCAGCGTAACAATGACTGCTCCCATCAAAAACATTGGCAACAAGATTCGAATTAAAATCGCTATTTGTAATTTTCCGACGTTTTGCTTTTTCTTTTGACTCATACGTTTTTCACCGCCATTTTTCTTACATTTTATTTTATGTAATCTTATGATTTTTATAAAAACATCCGATATAAAAAGTAAATAAACATAACTACCCTTTTACCTTTAAATATAAAGTACGGTTGTTCTTTTGGCACTGCTTCCGGGGGGATGACTGGGAAATTGATACCTAAGGTAAATTAATTACATATTCCGGCTTATCCAGTCCCAGTGCGGCATTTTTATCTACGATTACTTCCCGCACGTACGGAATGGAGGGTACTTCAAACATGGCTGTTTCCAAAACATCATGTAGTACTGTATTAAGGCCTCGCGCTCCAATCTTCATTTCAGAAACCCTATCTATGATTGTGTCAATTGCTTCCTCTGTAAAAGTTAACTTTGTGCCGTCCTTCGCCGCAAATTCGTTTTTATATGCTGCCATAATTCCGTCTTCTGCTTCCAGCAAAATTTTACGCATGTCCTCCCGACTTAAACTTCGCAGCACGGAAACCACACCGATTCTTCCTGCCAATTCCGGCTTCATCCCATAATCCATAAGATGTTTCACTTTAATATTCTCACCCGTTACTTCCATTTCTTCGTTATGGATTGTTTCCCTGCCAAAACCGGTACTTCCGTTTTGGTTCAAGTCCTTCTTGACTACTTTATCCAATCCTTCAAATGCGCCTGCACAAATAAACAAAATATTTTCCGTATTCATGGGCAAGTTCTTCGTGGCACCATACTCCAGCACAATCGGAATGTCCATTACAGTTCCTTCCATCATGCCCAGCATCTGCCCCTGCAATTCATTATTCAAATCTCCCATTTTCAAATAGTCCGTAACCGGTATAATCTTATCAAATTCATCAAAAAAGACGATTCCATTTTCCGCCAAAGCCATATTTTTTCCGGCTTTATAGTATAAATTCAAAAGTGCCTCTTCCTTGTTTCTTCCTTTCCACGGCGTAGCCACTACACCACTGAAATCAGAAATTACAATCGGTAACTTCACTAAATCCATAATACGTCGAATTAGCTCTGTTTTTCCGCAACCTGAAGGTCCAATCAAAATCACGTTGTTTTTTATCAGATGCTTTTCCGGATATAAAATCCTAAGATAATGATTGTAGATTGCCGTGGAAATGTTTCTCTTCGCTTCCTCTTGCCCTACAATATATCGATCCAAATAAGCTTTTATTTTTTCCGGCGTATATTCCCGGATAAATTTTTGACATTCCTCTTTTAACCCCGGTACTTCGCTTTTTTCTTTTTGAGGTTTCTCTTTCTGAATTCGTAAGACCCGATTTTTCTCCTGAAGATATTTGACCTTGCACACCATCAAATGTCCCAGTTCTTCTTCCATTACTTCCCGGTCTTTTTCTTTCATAATCTGCGTTTCGACATAATCAAAGATTTCATCGATATCGTGATTATAAATCCTCTCTTCCAGTGCTATGCCCTTTACTAATACCATATCCTGCGGATATTCCACGGATGCCTTTCGAATCATCCTCCAAAAGGGCGTACTGTATCCTTTCTCATGATAAGAGGCACCAAGCAGCTTCAAAATATTTTCCATATTGTGCTCTGCAACCGGTCTCGTCACATACAGGTAACGGATGAGAACTTCCAAATACAAATACACCAACTCCGGATTAGAAAATCCGGAGCCCTCTTTATGGTATTCATCGATTAACTTTTTCAAATAATTCGGATAGGTATTTTTATCACAAACCTCAAAGAGTTCCTTCATCCCATACCTCTTCTTTGCTAATTTCTTCATACTTTGGATGTCCGGTTTCCCAAATAACCGCTTCATCAATTACAATCCGGGAAACACCTTGAACGGAAGGTGCCCGAAACAAACACTCTCTCATGGCTTTGTGCACAATACTGTGCAGTGCCCTTGCCCCGATGGGATCTTTTTGCACTTTTTCAATAACCGCTTCCACCGCACCATCGGTAAAAATCAAATCCGCTCCGCAGGAAACCTTAATTTCATTTGCAAATCGAAGCAAAAGATTATCCTTGGTTTCCGTTAAAATCTTGCGCAGTTCCTCTTTTCCCAAAGATTCCAAAACGGCAATACTACTGATTCTTCCTGCCAGTTCCCGCTTCATTCCGTACTGCATCAGCACATCATGATTAATGGATTCCCTGGTAATGGAAAGATTCATTTCGCTGGTAGGCACGCCAAGGAAACCGATGTTTCCGCCCTCTGTCATCCGATTTAATTTGTCTTTTTTTATGTACTCTTCAATTCCCTGAAAAGCCCCCGCTAAAACAAACAGTATGTTTCCGGTATTCAGGGTAAAGTTTTTTCCCTCTACCTTCAGTTCCACGTCGCTTCCTTCCAACATGGTCAAAAGCTGGGACTGTACATCATCATGCAAATTAATTCCCCGCTCGGAATACGCCGGCAAAAGAAGCTTATCAAATTCGTCCATGAAAATGATCCCTTTCTCTGCCAATGCATGATTTCTTCCGGCTTTCTCCCATAGGGAAATCAAAATATCTTCCTTGTGTCTTCCTCGATACTGAGAAGCCCCGAGAGACGAAACATCCGTAAACACCATCGGATATTCCGTAATCTCTCGAATGCGACGCATAATTTCTGTTTTTCCGCAACCCGAAGGACCAATAAGCAAAACAATATTCGATGCAAACTTCATATCTCTATGTGAATTTCGCACGCCATGACGATATACCGCCGTAGAAACCACTCTTTTTGCCTCTTCTTGCCCAATCACATAGTCGTCCAAGTACTTTTTTATCTGTCCCGGTGTCTCGTAACGGGTTCGGATTACTTCCTCTTCCCGCGCATCAAACCAAGTATTTCTGATTCTGACAATACAACCCAGAATTCTTTTTTCTTTGTTATTCCAGGAATGATAAACTGCGTTCTTTAGCACATCCTTCTCCAAAAAAGCCAGTATCTGAAGTGCGCGTTCCCCAAAGACCTTTTTGTCAAACATTACGTCTTCTTCCAACTTATCAAGAATACATAACAGACTTCTCTCGTCCTTGGAAATCCTGCTATCCTCCAGCACTCTTTCGTAAAGCATTGACAGATAATCAATCATAGCGGCATCCGCCACTTCCACTTCAATGCTGATTTGCATCAATCTGTTTAATACATATCTAGTAAATTCCTTACTTCCCGGAGCCCAATCATGCTCGAACAAACTTAACATTTATTATTCTGCCTCTTTCTCTTTATATCGAATCATAAGAATCGCTTCCACACCGCAAAGGATAAGAACAATCATTACCGGCAATGCCACCGTCTTTACAACAGCTCTTTCCGTTTGTTTCAAAAGACCATCTACAATCTTTTCTACGGCTTTCTTATCAAAATCATCTTCGTCTAAATCTTCCAATTCTTCTACCAGATCATCTACATCAATTGCAAAGAAATCATACGGAAGTTCAAACCCAAGCTCTTCTTCCTCCATGTATTCATTGAAGGTCGTCATCTCTTCCACTTCATACATTTCCGCTTCCATAACAAACTCTGTGTATAAATCCTTTACGCCGTCAAACATTTTTACATTAGCAAAGTAAGTCAACACGATGAAGATTACGGTAACAATAATCACCGTCCACTGTAACCCGAAATGTTTCTTCTGCTCCCAATATTTTACCAGCATATAGATAAAGAAAATAATATTTACCAAGCCTAAAATACCAACAAATGCCAAGGCTGCCGCAGACAAACCAAAAGAGCTTCCAAACAATTCATCCATGTGATTTTCATCCAAAGCATAGTCTAATGCTAGGGAAAAAAACAAGCAAAGCATCGGTAATACTGCAATAAAGAAAACAAGAATAGAGTTTACTAAGTTGAGTCCACAGCAAATCCACGAAATGGTCGGTGCTTTCTTCGGTTTTTGCGGCATAGCCTGATAAGTCATCGGCTGACTACTCATGGGACTTCCGTATCCGCCCATCATCGGCTGACTGTTTACAGGACCGCTGTATCCTCCCATCATAGGTTGACCGTTCACAGGACCGCTGTATCCTCCCGTCATCGGCTGACCATTCATGGGATTACCGTTTCCCGTCTGTGCCTTCCCGCAATGGGGACAAAATACACTATCCCCACTTAACTCAGCATTACAATAATTGCAATTCATAGTCTTTATCTCTCCTTTTCTTACGCATCAAAATAGTATGCTTTTATTTTACCTTTTTTCTACCTATTAAGCAAGAGAGATTGAAGGAACGGGAATCACGGATTATCCTTATAATACTCGCACACACAATCCTTTTTGAACACTTTCCTCCAGAGTCTTATCCGGTAACCGAATCAGCAAATCTTTGTTTGTGTTTTTCGACATAAAAGCATCGGAAAATTCGATTTCTGCGTGTCTTCCCTCCATAGCATCCAACCACTTTTCTGGGATAGTTAGCAAAAAACCGTCTTCTTTTCTGCCAATCCATAAACGTCCTATCTTTTTCTTTTTACTTCCTTCCCCGTCATACAGCAACGCAAAACGGAACAAAAATAAATAGTATACAGCCGTCCATAATCCCACTCCCATAATCAAGGTTGAAGTAGCTACCGCTACGGTTTGGGGCAGATTTTCCCTATTCAAAATGCCCAGCGTCCTCGGGTTCGCTCCTTCGGCATAGTTCGGAAGTTCCACATTGATTTTCTCTTCTTCCATAACAGAATCCTGTGTTTGCTCTGTTTGCACATCACTGGCGCCTTCCCCCAAGCGATGTTCTCCCTCTCCTTGGGTATCGTTTTCTGATTCGTAATCATAGTTTTGGTTTGTTAAATTTCCATTTAACAAATCCCCTTCACTCCCTGTATCTCCCTCATTCCTTTCGTTACTTTGTTTTTCATTCCCCCCATTTCCCGGATGATGAATTTCGTTTTCACTAATACTGTTGCTACTGATACTGTTACCACTGATACTGTTTTCACTAACGGCTGCCTCCTCCGAAATACAGGGTTGTTCTTCTTCCATTTGGTTGGTCGCTTCGGAAGACGGTATGATTTGCGTCTGATTATCTTCCGTAGTACTATTTTGCTCCGAATCACCACCTTGATTGTTTCCTGAAGAATGCGGACTTACATATACCGCTTCCAAAGCCAATTCTCCTTCCGTGTCCCAGCGCCACATACCCGTAGGATTTCCCTCTGCATCAAATACGCGTTCGTCTCCGATATAATACCCGTCAAACCTTTTACCGTTTTCACTCTCCGGCGGCAGGATACTTTCATAACTTTCTCCGTAGGTAACCTCTAGCGTCTGATCCGGCACTCCGTCCTCATCCAAATCTTCTCCGTAGCGAACCACGTACCGTTTCGCTTCCCAGGATGCCTCCATGCTTTGCGTTGTAGCAAGGAAAAGACTGTTCGCCTGCTCCGTTACCGCACCGTTTTCATCATAAAACAAAACATCTTCGTAATAATATCCCCCAAATTCATACCCGGTTTGCTCTGGTGGTACTATTTCCGGTAATTCCTCTCCGTAATGGAGGACATACTCTTCCAACACTTCCCCACCACTGCAAAAGGAGAGTGTAATCGGCAAAGACACATCCGTATATGTCATCGTTTCTTCCTTCCATTCATTTGTAATTTCATCCAACCAGCGAAATCGGATATCATTGGTTCCGTTTTGCGTTAATGGATAAGACGGATTCTCGTTTTCCTGTAATTCTCCATTAATCCATATTTCATAAGAAAGCGGATTTTCCGTTTCCAGCACCATATTTAAGGTAACACCATCTTCCCCTTCCTGTCTGGTAATGGAAAAAGTACCTATTTCAGCAGTATCGCAAGTAACAACATTTCGATACTCGCCGGAATGGGTGCCGGTTCTTTCATCATAATACCAACCACTATGAATGGAAGATAAGCGTACTCCATTGACTATTTTGGAACTGGAACCATTGGTACAATAATATACCAAAGCTCCCACGGAAGGTTCCATATTGGTACGCCAGGAACCACCGCAAGGGATCCAGGTTCTTTCATAACAGGTTTCCTGCGTATGCTCATGCTGCAAAGTAATGCTGACCTGCTCCTCGGACTGTTCTAATCCCTCTGCATTTGCCTTCAACACATCTTCCCCCGGGGATAAAAACATAATATTAAGTAATATTGCCAGCAAAATTCCTTTTCCAATGTTTCTTTTTTTCTTTCTTTCTTTTTTGTTTTTCATATAAACCTCTTTTCTGCGTGATTTTTTCAAAACGAAATTATGACATCACGCAGACATAAATCCGTTTTTCTTTTTTCTTTGGAATAATAACTTGATTTACTTTGATAAAAAAGATTTGTAGTTTGAAATAGATAATTGTAGAATATCCATTTGAATTATTTGACCGGTCTGTTCACAAGAAAAGCCTTTGCTCTGTCTGTGTGATAGCAACTATAACACTATGGTGTTGCTTTGTAAAGTTTTTTTATCGTTTTTTTGAGCTTTTTTTCATTTTGTCTATTTTAATATTATGTAAACTTCACTTCTTTTTATCTTGCTTTTCTCCTGTTTTCTTTTTTTCGGTCTAGTAGAACGCTGATTTCTATTTTTCTCTTTTCTTTCAAAAATCTTCTCAAAAAAGCTTCTTGACTTAATCAGTCATTTCTTTCCTATTTCTTCATGTCTCTGTAAACTCCGGTTCTTTTCCAATATAAAACTCGATGGCTTCCCTGTATCAATTTCATCTTAATCACTCCTGTTTTTGCCTAAAAACATCCCATTTTAATATTTTCTTAGTCTGGAGCTGTCCGTTCTTTCTTCTCCTTTTCAAAGTATTTTCAGCATCATAATTAGTCACTTTTATTAACATAAGATGACAAAAATGCTGTCTTATGGAAACAAAATCAGATTACATTGGTTTACATAACTTTTTTTCATGATAGTTTCATTTTGGTTAACATAATACATTTTTTCGCCTTTTGGTTTACATAATGCAAATTATCTATTTACATAACTTACAGGCTCCCCATCTCTTGCCCCTTTCCCCCTTCGTTTTCTCTTACCGCACCGTTTCAGGTATCTCTTTCAATCCCTGCCAACACATCAAAAACCCGCTCCATATTTAAGGTGCCATATCCCCATTCCCGATTCGGATAGGTTGTTTGCGGCCGCCGCAACGCGCCTCTGGTCAAATAATTCTTGATTCCGTTGCTATCAATATAAGGATCGTTTCCCTGAATTACCGCCCATTCCATCAGCTGACATACCGCACCGGCCACCAATGCCGCTGCCAGTTCGGTTCCGCTCCGCTCCCCATAGGGCGTGGAGATTCGCATGGCAGGCGCGGCCAAATCCGGCTTAACCATTCCTTCGCTGGTATATCCCCTGGAGGACTCCGCAAAAAAACCGCCGTTTAGCGTGTCATATCCGGATACGGAAATCACTCCTCGATTTCCCGAAGGTGACGTTAGTGTCACATAAGGTGAAGATTTCAGAAAATACACCGGTTTTGCCAAAAATTGTTCCATAGGGAGCCATACATGGTATTCCGAAATGACACTATCGTCAACATTCTCCACTTCCAAAATCCAAACCCCTTCCGGAGGGTTTTGAAACCGAAAAAAGACAGCCTGCCAACCGGTAAAATCTTCCGACAAAACGTAGAATACTTCCACCTTGCCGCCTCCATAGATATATTCATAAGACATTGCTCCGCGACTCTTCTCATCAATAAAACCAGTCTGTTCGCCGGCGGGAGAGCGCAAATTCAATCGAAACAGCGCCGGTTCCTTTGCCCAAAATTCCATAAAAAAGCCGGGATTTTCCGGACTCACACTCATTTCGACCCTCTGCACTTCTTTCCTTCCCATGGAAAAGAAGCCTTCGTAGTGTTTTCTGGCATTTCCTTCGTTGCCCAGCGGGCAAACAAGGGAAATATTTCGATTACTCATCAGCTCCTGAATATAATTTCCCAAAACACCCCTTCCGGAACGATTTCCAAAGGAGGTTCCAAGCCCCATACAAATCACCACCGGTTGCCTAGCCACCGACAGAAATTGCCGGACAAAGGAAAGCCCTGTCAAAATGTCTGTCTCTTCAAAGCATTCCGTGTCAGCAGGGATTTTGTACAACTCTGTCAAATATCGTTTTGCCTGTTTTAGCTTCACAACCACAATACTTGTTTCCGGTGCCGGGCTGGTAAACATAAAATTATCCGTTTTATAACTCCCAGAGGCAACCGCAGCCATCATAGTACCGTGGGCATTTTTTTGCACTTGGTTTACATAATCTTCTTTCTGATTTTCTGAAATTAAAGCATTAATTTCATCGGGAAGACGTAAAGAACCGTAAAAAAAACCGGGAGGCGGAAAACCACTCTGATCGGTTTGATCCCAGAGAGCTAAAATTCTGGTGGTTCCATCCGGGTTTAAAAAGAGTGGATTTTGAAAATCAATGCCATTATCTAAGATTGCAAGGATTACGCCTCTCCCTGTTAAATTTAAGGGCGGACGCTGCAAAGAAAGAACTCCGGACTGTGTTAGCGCGGTAAAATTAAATTCCCTTCCCGGTGTTCCCGACACCTCTCCTCCTACCAATCCGTAACATTTTGGCAAAACAGAATACATTTCTTCGTTCGGAAACAGCCCTTCTGCCTCTTTTCGGTTTACATAAATATTACTTATGTTATCAGAAATAGGTACAACACAATAATCCTGAAACCTTTCTTCCAACCTCCCATACACCAAGGTTTCTTCCATAATATCCAAGTACTCTTCCGATAATATTCTTTCCTTGCAATCCATACAAAAAACACCCAAAAGCCTTTCTATATTCTATGCTTTCGGGTGTTCTTTTATGTTTTTTACTTCCTGTATCTTACTTTTTTGTCTGCGTTGTTACTGCAGCGTTACTGCAGCGTTACTGCGGCGTTACTGCGTTGTTACTGCGGCGTTACTGCGGTGTTACTTCTGCGCCATTCCACGCTTTCTAACAAGTTTTTTACCTAATTCTCCCTTAATTCAATCACCGGGCCTCCTGTACCTTCAATATACTCTTTTGTAATGGTTACCTGGCCGATATTCTCATCTTTCGGGATTTCATACATAATATCCAGCATAAACTCGTCAATTACCGCTCTAAGGGCTCTGGCTCCGATTTCACGCTCCATTGCCTTTTTCGCAATTGCTTCCAATGCCCCCTCCGTGAATTTCAAATTCACCTCATCCAGCTCCAGCAGCTTTTGATACTGTTTTAAAATAGCATTCTTGGGTTCCTGCAAAATATTGACCAGCATTTCCTCTGTTAACCCCTCCAGAGCAAACATCATCGGCAAACGACCGATAAATTCCGGAATCATTCCAAACTTTCTTACATCCTCTATGGTCGCTTTCTGCAAGATATTTTTCTCTTTGTCAAATTTATCTTTAAGTTCTGCATTAAATCCAATTGAAGTCTGCTTTTTCAACCTCTGTTTGATAATTTCTTCCAGTCCCGGAAAGGCTCCTGCACAGATAAATAAGATGTTTTTGGTGTTCACCGTTGTGGTCGGTACCATGGCATTTTTGGAAGAAGCTCCGATGGGCACTTCTATGTCGGCTCCCTCCAACAGCTTCAGCATCCCCTGTTGCACCGATTCTCCGCTGACATCTCTGGAATTGGAATTTTGCTTTTTGGCAATTTTATCAATCTCATCGATGAAAATAATCCCTTGTTCCGCTTTATCCACATCATTTCCGGCAACGGCCAAAAGCTTACTTACCACACTTTCAATATCATCGCCGATATATCCGGCCTCTGTCAAACTGGTAGCATCGGTAATAGCTAAGGGAACATCCAGCAGTTTCGCCAAGGTTTTTACCAAATAAGTTTTTCCGCAACCGGTTGGTCCAATCATCAGCATATTGGATTTTTCGATTTCAATCTCATCCATGGTGTCGGTTGCCACCCTCTTATAATGGTTATATACCGCCACTGACATAACCTTTTTGGCGTGTTCCTGACCGACTACATATTCATCCAGCATAGCCTTTATTTTGTGAGGCGCAGGTATATCTTTCAGATCAATAATGGGCTTACGTTCCCCTTTTTTTCTCTTTTTTACCTTCTGCCTTGTACCAAACATATCTCCCGGAAAATCCGCCAAATTAATAAAGCTAAATCGTGGCATTCCGTTAGGTCCTACGGAAGGTCCTTCCTCTTTTTCTTCTTCGATTTCCTCCGCTTCTCCTTCGGTAACCGCATCCTCCGATGCATCTATGATCTCTTTCCCATCCTCTTCCGGTAAGATATCCTCTTTTGCGGCACCATCGTTTTCACCTTTCGTATCCTTAGCCGGTGATACCGGTCCGTTTCCCGGCATAAAGAACGGTGATGTAAACATGGCCGACTTCATCATCTCCTGATAATCCATCTGATTTACGGCATCCATCGTTGTGTGCATGCAATCGTTACATATGGTAATATTATTCGGTAATCGGAACATTTTACCGGTTACGCTTTCCGTTCTACGGCATACAAAGCAAATATCTTCGTAGTCTTTTCCTGATGTATTTTTGTTATCTGTTTCTCCCATTTTCCCTCCAAGTAAGTCCTTTCTGTAGTTAGTGTTTTATTAAATATAAATTTAATTTTTAATTAAAATCATTCCAATTACTGAGAGTCACCTCAACGACAATTTCCACATATCCTTTACTGTTTTGACGCATAACCTGCAGTTCCACTTCTGCTTCAGCCGGATAATATTGCAAAATATTCTGCAATTGTTCCATGGTACGAATCGGTTCTCCGTCAAAAGCAACAATGAAATCGCCCACTTGCAATCCGGATTCCGCTGCTCCGGTCCCTTCGAATATATTAGCTACATACACACCTTCCGGATATCCGTAAAAGGCTGCTTCCTGATCTGAAATATTTGCTCCGCTGATTCCCAAATAGGAGCGTTCTGCCTCTGCCACCTGCTGCCTGGTTTCCTGCAGCATCAATTCCTCAATAATCGGTCGAGCCGCAGAAATCGGTATGGCATAACCCATTCCTTCTACGATGCTTCCTCCGATTTTATTGGAATTAATTCCGATTACTTCTCCTGCAATGTTTAGCAATGCTCCGCCGGAATTGCCGGGATTGATTGCCGCATCTGTTTGAATAAAGGTGCCTTCGATTCCACCGGATTCAAATTCCCTGTTCACGGCACTGACAACGCCGGTGGTCACCGACTGTCCGTACCCTAAGGCATTTCCGATTGCAATCACCGGCTCTCCGATTTGCAGGCTTTCGGAATAGCCCATTCGGGCAATCTCAATACTTTCCTCCGTCTCCTCGGAAATCTCTTCCAACCGAACCGCCAGGACCGCCAAATCCATATTGGCATCCGTCCCTTTTACATTGGCCGGTACCTCTTCTCCATTTACAAAGCATACCTGCAAACTGTCGTACCCTTCAATCACATGGTAATTGGTCACAACCAGCAATTCTTCCTCATTGGAACCAATGATAATCCCGGAACCGCTGGTTCCCTCTTGTCCGGTATAATAATAATAGTTGTCCGTATATTGATTGGTAATGGATACCACAGAAGGCATCACATCCGCCACCACGTCTGTCACATCCGTCACCACCGTGGTTACCGTATGTTGCTGACCGGAATTGCTAACCGGATAAACTATAACTTCCTCCGTATCTTCGGGTGCTTCCGCAATCTCTTCTTCCTTAGACAAATCCACCGATTCGCCAACACCTAACACTCCGCCGATTTCTTTCACCGCCAGAAAGGAGAGGGCTGCCGCCGTACCAAAAACAATTCCTCCAAGGAATTTATTTAAAACATGCTTTCCCTTTTTTATCTTCTCTCCCTTGGATTTCTCCTTGGAAGCATCGAATTCTTCGTAGGAAAATTCTTTTGCCTCATACTCGGGATAATTCTCCCGATAGGTTCCGTATCCGGCACCGGCTCCCTGACCAAACGCTTCGTCCTTTTTTATTTCATTTATATTAAAATCCTGATTCAAATTATATCACACCTTTCTTTTTTCTTCATAGCCATTATTCTAAAACGACTCTGTGAAAATCATGTGACAATACTTTGGTATTTTTATAAAAATACTTCCATTTTTACTCAACCGTAACAGATTTTGCCAAATTTCTGGGTTTATCCACGTCACAACCTTTGCCCAGGGCAACATAATACCCAAACAACTGCAATGGAATGATGGCCAGACTATTTGCAAAATACGGATTGGTTTTGGGAATATAAATCACATAATCCGCCTCTTTTTCCATATCGGTATTTCCTTCATTGGTAACTGCCAGCACTACCGCTCCTCTTGCCTTTAATTCCACAATATTGCTGATTACTTTTTTATACAAATGTTCCTGGGTGGAAACCGCCGCCACTAAAGTGCCTTCTTCAATCAAAGAAATGGTTCCGTGCTTCAATTCCCCTGCTGCATAAGCTTCGGAATGAATATAAGAAATTTCCTTCAGTTTCAGGCTTCCTTCTAAGGAAATGGCATAATCGATTCCCCTTCCGATGAAAAAGACATCTTTGGCACCTACATAACGATTGGCAAATTTCTGAATATGATTTTTGTTATTTAATAACAGCTCCACCTGATTGGGAAGAAGATGAATATCCTCCAGCATTTGCTTCAATTCGCCCTCGGTAACGGTTTGTTTTACCTTTGCCATCTTCATTGCCAACAGATACAACGCAATTAACTGTGTACTGTAGGCCTTAGTGGTAGCTACGGCAATTTCGGGACCTGCCCAGGTATACATCACGTTATCTGCCTCACGAGCAATGGAACTTCCAACAACATTTACAATTCCAAGCACTCTTAAACCTCTGGATTTTGCCTCCCGGAGCGCCGCTAAGGTATCTGCCGTTTCCCCGGATTGACTAATGACAATGACCAGGGAATCCTCTTCCAAAATAGGATTACGATACCGAAATTCCGACGCCAAATCCACTTCTACCGGGATTCTTGCCAGCCCTTCCATTACGTATTTTCCCGTAACAGCCGCATGGTATGCCGAGCCACAGGCCACCATGTGAAGTCTTCGGATTCCTGCCAATTCTTCATCTGTCATTCCCAATTCTTCAATCACAATCTCTCCGTTACGAATTCTGGGGTTGTTTTGGGGCATCAGGGTATCCGAAATGGCTTTGGGCTGCTCATACATCTCTTTTAACATAAAATGCTCGTATCCGCCTTTTTCCGCCGCATCCGTATCCCATTCGATGACCGTTGCTTCCTTAGAAATTTCTTCCTCGTCAATATTATAAAAATGCATGTGATCCGCCCGTAAACGAACCACTTCCTGATTTTCCACATAATAAACTTTTCTGGTATATTTTAATATCGCCGGCACATCTGACGCAATAAACGTTCCGTTTTCGTTTTGTCCGACAATTAGTGGGCTGTCTTTTCGAACCGCAAAGATTTGATCCGGCTGGTCCGCAAAAATAACGCCCAGCGCATAGGAACCCTCTACTCTGTGCATAACTTTGGTAATTGCCTCCAGGGGATTTCCCTTATAATAATAATCCAACATATGTGCCAATACTTCCGTATCGGTCTCGGAGACAAATTCATAACCTCTTTTGGCAAATCGCTTCTTTAGTGTAATATAATTTTCAATGATTCCGTTATGAACCACCGCAATGGTCTTATCTTTGTTAAAATGGGGATGGGAATTCACATCACTGGGAGCTCCGTGGGTTGCCCAGCGAGTATGTCCGATACCGGCATGTCCCGGCATAACTTCTCCGCCATGGGTTAACTCTTCCAATACTTTTAAGCGTCCCACCGATTTTTTATAACAAAGCTCGCCCTCATTGGAAATCGCCATTCCTGCCGAATCATAACCTCGATATTCCAGTTTTGCCAAACCGTCCAAAATAATCTTTGCCGCCTGTTCTTTTCCGATATAACCTACAATTCCGCACATAGCAAACTCCTTTACACCAAAATATTATAAAATCGCTATCCAAGTCTGTTTTTGCAAACCCATTCAAATTTAAATTCAAATTTAACTTTTTGTTCTCGCTATTGTTTTTTCGTTATTTTTTACGCCAATAGTTCGGATTCATGGTGAGTGAAGCAATCCATTTTTCCGGTAACATTCGATAATGCTTACCTAATTGAAATCCGACAAATTTGCATCCGCTGGTCAGCCACATTCCCGGAATACGCCATACCTTTCCGTTTTTCCAAAGAAAAGCTGTTGTCTTTTTTACTAATTTCACTCCTTCTGAAGTGGAAGAAACTGCTTCAAACACTTCCGGATAATTTGCCTGGGAAACCCCTAGGTCAAAATTCCTTTGTAATTGCTTCCAGTTGGAATACTTATGGTAATGCTTTACCTTTGCCTCCGCTGCGTAATAAATCGCCTTCCCTGCCATAATTACCTTGGACGCAAACACCATATCCTCATTAAATATAATATGTTTTTCAAAGCCTCCCAATTCATCATAAACCGCTCTGTCATAAGCTGCACATACATTGGAGCAGAAAAAAGTCTTAATCCCCAAAGCATTTAAGTCCTCTTTCGTCTTTTTGAGGGATTTTTTCGGATAATTAAATTGTCTGGTATAACGTTCCACCAGATCCCCCTTTTTCCCTACGCATTGTCTTCCATAGGAAACGGAAGCCTCTCCGTTTTGTAAAGGTTTCATCAAATTCTCCAGCATAAATTCATCTACCGGAATGGCATCATCTGTCATACACACGAAATATTTCTCTTTTGATAAGCTCACGGCATAATCCCTGGTGGCGCCGTGGTCAAATTCAAAGGCCGAAATATGCTTTACCACCAAATTATCATATTGCTTCAAAATCTCTGTTCCGTCAAAAAATTCCTCAAAATACTTCTTCTCCGTATTAATTAAAATAATTTTTCCGATGGGATAGGTCTGTTTCTTTAGCATTTCCAGTAATTTCACCAGTTTTTTCCCCGGTCGATAAGTAGGTATGATAATATCCGTTTTTGCTGTCGTCATTTTCTTTTCTTCCTTTATGTTTTGCTGGTTCCCGGGAACGCGGCTTCGTCACAATCCGTTTTCCCCATTTCTTCTGCTTTCCCTAAGCTGCCTTCTCATAAAGAAAAATTCTCCCAAGACATTTCATACATAAACTTTTCATCTCTGTGAAACATGTCTTTAGGAGAATTTTTTAATCTTTCTAATTTCCTACGTAAGGAGCAATGTCTGCTGCAATTCTTTCGCTACATTCCTGTACGGTACTGGAGGGAGTATAATTTTCTACTCCAAACAGGAATTCATGCAACATAGATACATTGGTTGCCAAATCCATGGGAAGTACACAACTTCCTTTTGATCCGATGGTACCAGTGGAACGATATTCGGTGAAAGGGAAACCTTCCGAACCGACAATGGTGTATTGGTTCGCGTTCTGCGCAAGTTCCAAAATCGTATCCAAATCCAATGAGGTGGAAACATTTTCAAACGCATCGGTAGCGATTTCTACCAAAGTAGTTGCGCTGGCAAGCTTCGCCTGCTCTGACATCATGGTCAATACCGTTCTTTGTCTTTCCGCTCTTCTGAAATCGTCTCCGGCGGTATAACGGATTCTACAGTACGCACAGGCCTGTAACCCATTCAATGTCTGCAAGCCGGTATCCGTTACTTTTGTATAATCAGCAATTCCAAGGTCTTCTGCGATACAATACTGATAATCGTTCAAATATCCGATTTCTGCACTGTTGATTTCAATGGGTACACCGCCCAAAGCATCTACCGTTTCCACAACGCCACGGAAGCCTACGGTAATATAATGTTCAATGTTAAGGTCCAAATTCATATTCAGCATCTGAATGGCCTGTACGGGGCCGCCGGCAAAGTAGGCGCCGTTACATTTGTTATAGGTGTCATTTCCAAGATTTAAGTAGGTATCTCGATAAACACTGACTAATTTTACTTCATGCGTATCCAAGTTAATGGAAGCAATGATAATCGTATCGGTACGGGTATTCTGATTGAGCTGTCCTTCTCTGGAATCCACACCAAAAAGTGCTACCTGCATGTAACCCTTTCCGGTTCCTTCTTCGTTACTTGTGGCATTGACTTCTTCAAAGTAGGTTTCCAATTCCGGATTCTGCTCAATCTCAATGTTAATCTTTTCCACCTTAGTTCCCTTGGAAACCACCCAAAGTACAACTCCAAGGACTGCCAATGCAATCAATTCTACCGCAAATAGAATAATTTGATTTCTCTTTTTTCTGGCTTTGTTTTTCGCACTGTTTCTTCCATTTCTACGTTGCTTGCCATTCCCGGAATTTCTGCTTTCTGTACTCATTTGCTTCTCCTTTTAACCGGTTCACCGGTGTTATTCACTTTTATTGATAAAACCTTTAAAAATTGTTAAAAACAATATCTTTACATCCAATAAAACAGTCCAATTTTCAATGTAATACAAATCATGTTCAATTCGCTTACGAATAGAAGTATCTCCTCGATAACCGTTAATCTGCGCCCAACCGGTCATGCCGGGACGTACCTGATGCTTAATCATATAACGGGGAATTTCTTCCTTAAATTTCTCTACAAACTGTGGTCTTTCCGGTCTGGGTCCCACCAATGACATATCCCCTTTTAATACATTAAACATTTGGGGAAGTTCATCCAAGCTGGTCTTACGAAGAAAGCTTCCCACTTTGGTTACTCTGGGATCGCCTTTTTTCGACCACCCCTTCATTTCATCTTCTTCTTTTTGTTCTTTCATCGTACGAAACTTGTACATCCGAAACGGTTTGTTATGCAGTCCCACCCGTTCCTGGGAAAATATGATTTTCCCGCCGTCGGAGCATTTTATCAAAATCACTTCCAATAACATAATCGGCGAAAACAAGAGAATCGCTGCCAAAGAACCGACTATATCCATCGCTCTCTTTATTACAATATTGGCTGTATTGGTAAGGGGGACGTGACGAATGTTAATTACCGCAAGTCCCGTCAAATCTTCAATATAGGGTTTGGAAGGAATAACGCTGTTGTAATCGGGAATAAACTTCGTATGCACTCCTGATTTTTCACAAATATTTACCAACTCTTCCAATCGGGAGTAATCCTCCAAAGCTAAGGAAATACCGATTTCATCAATCTTATTTTCCGGTAAAATAACATGAATATTGTCGATTCGTCCAAGGACCTTAACGCCACGGTACAACGTCCCTGCGGGAATTTTGTCATCTAAGATACCGCATACCACATATCCCCATTGTGGGTTTTCCATAATTCGATTAATATATTTTTCCGCAGCTCTGGAATATCCTATCAAAAGCACATACTTAATGTTATAACCGGTAGCTCTAATGGTACGAAGCACCTTACGAATCAGCTGTCGGAATAAAATCTCCAACGTAATGGCAGCCACATAAAAGATTGCCATCATCTCACGGGAAAAGTCGGTTAATTTAATCACATACAGCACAGCAACAAACAAACCGATCCCTATGGTATTTACTTTAAAAATATTATATATTTCACGGCGATTGCTGGAATAACGTTTTGATTGGTATAAACCGCACAAATGATACAAAATCACATAAACCGGCACCAAAAGATAAAGGGCCGCAAAATAAGTTTCCTTCGATAACGCGCCTGCATTGGAATCTGCGTCAATCAGTTCAAACTTTATATACCAGGCCAAAATGTAGGCCGCTGCCACCACCAATGCATCCAACAATACATGAATCTGATTTAATACTTTCTGATTATCTCTTATCACGTTGTCACCTGTCCCAAACACATTCAGACTACATTCTACAATAAATACAGTAAAAAAACAATCTTTTTACGGAAAAACCCTATATATTGTATTCCAAATCAGCTCACCTTGTATTTTCCAAAGTTGTTTTTTATCTATTTTTTGAAAATCCTGTCTTTTTGCTTTCCCTAAGTCGGATTTGGATAATCGAAAACCTTCCATCAAACCTTTGATATAAGTATTTCCCATCCCTTTAAAAATATAGAAGAGGATTTTTATAACAAAACCCGCGAAAAGCAAAGGAAAATTAAGTGCAATCTGCCAATTTGGCATATTTTTATAAATCAGGTAAATACTGTTTTTCGATGATAACGAGGCTTTGAATTCATTGTGTCTGGAGCCGGACACACCACTTCCCACGTGACGCACCACGGCCGCCGGTGCAAACACATTAACATAACCATGTAATTTTGCCCGGTATCCCACATCCACATCTTCCAGATAGGCAAAATGATTTTCGTCAAATTTTCCCAACCGGCAAAGCGGTTCTTTTCGGTAAATGGCCGCTCCTGCGCAGGCCGAAAAAATTTTCTTTTTCCGAGTATAATTTTGCGCCGGCTTATCCTTGGCCGGAGCAAATGCCCATCCTAACGCGCAATAGTAATCTCCTGCATCATCCATGATGTCCGGATTGTCCATGATTACCATTTTGGCGGAGGCCGAAAATATTTTTTCTGACTTTACAATCGCACGATACATTTCCCGCACAAAATTTGGTTCCGCTATCGTATCGTTATTCAACAAAAGAACATAGTCCGCTTTCGCTGCGTCAATTCCGTCATTTACCGATTGACAAAAGCCTAGATTGTTTTCGTGCTCAATGTATCTCGTCAGAGGAAATGCGCCGTTCTCCGGATATTTCTTTTTTACTTTTTCCATCGCATCATCTGCAGAAGCATCATCCACTACAATGATTTCAAAGGAACGAACGTCTTGTTGCATCAGCGAATCCAAGCACTGTTCCAAATAAGCTTCTCCGTTGTAGTTGGGAATAATTACGCTAACCTTTACCTGCATTTTTCCTACTATGGCCTCCTTAACATCGGGTCATATAATACACCAATGTTCTTACTTTTCATTTTATTGCAAAATTGCAAACTTTTTTTTCTAATTTTTTCCTTTTCTTCCGATGTTAATGTTTTCCAGGTTTCCTCCCTCTCTTCATAGGAAATCCCGAAATGTTTTTCAAACAAAGGAATCAAATCGTCTCTCACAATCATGTTTCTTGCATCCACGGCGGCCACCTGCTGCTGCAGTACTGCCCGGTGCAAATATCCGGAAAAATAACGATTCAATTTCTCATAAAGGATTTTCCCTTTGCCGTCCATGGCGCCGCCCGTAATTTTATCTTTTTCATAAATCGGACCGCCAACCACGCCCAAATCCTTTCGTATCCGGAAAATATCTTCCCCGTACTCTACCCGATAAAATCCAAGATGCATCAAATCTTCCACCTTGGCGTCCCAGCCTTTCTGCGAAAGATAATAAGCAACCGCTCTTTTCCCTGCCTCGTAGGCATAGCGTTTGGACTCCGGATTTTGCGCCGTAGATTCCTCATGACAACGCCAGTGGTATAACACTTTCGGAATATGGCAAATCCGCTTTTCCCACTCCTCCTTGCCGTACTTTGTTTCTGCCCAGAAAAGCGTTCGCAAAATCAAATCATAATCCTGTGCGCCGTCATATTCTTTACGAAATCCTAATTCCTGAATCACATCACGTCGAAAGAAGGATAAATGGCAAATGTAATTATTGCTCATAATTAAATCTTGATTTAATTTCAGTTTTATATTCGGTTCATAAAAGTGTTCCAGATAGGTGTTGGTTTTATCTTCATCGGTATAAATCAGAACCGGACTCCCGCTTTGTTTTCTGGCCCGGAGGATTTCTTTTGCCACATGGTACAGGGCATCCGGCGTCACTAGGTCATCATGATCCAAAAGACCGATGTACTCTCCCTTTGCCAATTGCAATGCCGCATTGGAATTTTCTGATATTCCTTTATTTTCTTCCAACTTTACGTATTCTATTTTGCCGTATTGTTCCTGGAAATCCAAAACCACCCGCTTTACGGCATCCGACTTTGACGCATCTGCAATAATCAGCTCAAAATGAGGATAGGTCTGGTCCATCATGGACAAAATCAGATCTTCCAAAAAAACTTTTTTGGTCTCGTAAGCCGGCACAATAACGGAAAGAAGCGGTGCCCGGTCCCATTTTTCCTCTCTTTGCTGAGCCAATTCTTCTTCGGAGGGTGCTTCATAGGTATATTTTTTCTCTTTCCTTTGAGCAAAGCGTTCCGCCACTGCATAATAAGTATTCTTGTACCCATTCTTTTTTAGATAATTTTTGGCCTTTCGCAGATTCGCCATCGACAACATCATCTTTTTTCCCCTATATAGTAGGAAAACCATGTCCAGACCATACAAGTCTGAATATGGTTTTCTCGCACTATTCTTTATTTTTCCAAATTATAACTGTGCCTTCAATGCTTCTGTAAGCGCATTTAATTTTGCATCCGCATCCTCTAAGCTGCTTCCCTTTACGCCCATGTAGAACTTAATCTTAGGTTCGGTTCCGGAAGGTCGTGCGCAGCACCAAGAATCATTTTCCAAATCAAAGTAAAGAACGTTCGAGGAGGGAAGCCCTGTTTTGCCTTCCTTACCGGTAGCAAGATCTACTACCTTATCTACCTTGTAATCTCTGAATTCTTTTACCTTCAAGTCGCCAAATGCCTTCGGCGGATTTGCACGAAGTTTCTCCATCATAGCCGCAATTTCTTCCAAGCCTTCTTTTCCCTTCTTGGTAATTGCATACTGGCTTTCTTTATAGTAACCGTACTTTTCGTACATTTCAATCATCATATCCCAGAGGGTAATGCCCTGTTTTTTGCAGTATGCAGCCACCTCTGCAAGACACATAACAGCAACTACCGCATCTTTGTCCCTTGCATGGGTTCCTGCCAAACATCCGTAGGATTCTTCCAAACCGAATACGTAATTGTTGCTGCCGGTCTGTTCAAAGAATTTAATCTGCTCACCGATAAATTTAAATCCGGTCAACACTTCAATCAGCTTAATTCCGTATGCATTGGTAATGGCCTGTGCCATATTGGTAGTAACAATGGTAGTTACCAGAGCCGGATTTTCCGGCATAGTCTTGGTCGCGGTTCTTTCTCTTAAGATGTATTCCGCAATCAACATACCGGACATATTTCCTGTAAATGGTATGTATTCTCCGGTCTTTTGATCCAGCGCATAGATTCCGAGACGGTCTGCATCCGGGTCGGTTGCCATTACCACATCCGCACCTTTTTCCTTCGCCAATTTCAGCGCAAGTTCAAATGCAGCCGGGTCTTCCGGATTGGGATAAGCAAGTGTCGTAAAATTCGGATCCGGCATTTCCTGCTCGGGTACTACGTACACATTCTTAAATCCGAGTTCCTTCAAAATTCTGCGCACCGGGATATTTCCGGTTCCGTTAAAGGGAGAATACACAATCTTAATATCATCCGCAACTTCTTTGATAATTTCCGGATGAATAATCTGTTTCTTTAATTCTTCCATGTAGGAATCATCAATTTCTTTTCCGATAACCACATAAAGACCTTTTTCCATGGCTTCTTTCTTATCCATGGTCTTTACGGCATGGTAATCCGTAACTGCTTTTACTTCTTCGATAATTTCTTTATCCTTAGGAGCCGTTACCTGAGCGCCGTCTTCCCAATATGCCTTGTAACCGTTGTACTCCGGCGGATTGTGACTTGCCGTTACCACGATACCGGAAATGCAACCAAGCTGTCTTAAAGCATAAGACAACATAGGAGTGGGACGTAAAGATTCAAACACATAGGTTTTGATTCCGTTTGCTGCAAGGCAAAGCGCTGCTTCATCCGCAAATTCCGGTGACATTCTTCTGGAATCGTAAGCGATTGCTACGCCTTTGTCTGCACCGTTTTGTTTGATAATATAATTTGCAAGTCCCTGGGTTGCTTTCCGAACGGTATAAATATTCATACGATTGGTTCCTGCACCGATTACGCCTCTAAGACCACCGGTACCAAATTCCAATTCCTTATAAAATCTGTCTTCGACTTCCTTTTCATCATTTCTGATTGCCAACAATTCATCTTTGGTTGCCTGATCAAAGTAGTCATCTTCTAACCAAAAATTAAATTCATCCATGTAACTCATTTACGTACTTCCTTTCAAAAAAGTTTTCCAAACTAACATTTTCCAATCTGTATTTTACTACAATGCCCTTTTATTTTCAACTTTATATTTTCAGGGAATAATCACTTCGGTCCAGAGAAAAATTCACATTATAAAACGGATCTCCTGCATCAATTACGCTTCCCCATTTTGCTTTAAATCTTTCGCACTCCGCATTGTAACGCTTCGCCCGCTCTCCTTCCAAATCCGAGCCTCTGGAATTGGACTCAAAATGGAACAGTTCTGCAAACGGTGTCCAAATGTTCCAGTATCCCTTTCCCCTTAGTTTCAGGCAAAAATCCACATCATTTAAAGCAACGGCAAGATTCTCTTCCAATCCGCCCACTTCTTCAAAGAGGGATTTCTTTACCATCAGGCAGGCCCCGGTTACCGCGGATACGTTTTGCGCATAGCAAAGACGTCCCATGTAGCCCAGATTTTCCTTATTCACCTTGTAATGGCTGTGCCCTGCCGTGCGGTGGGCTCCAAGTCCCAAAACAATTCCTGCATGCTGAATGGTATAGTCTGCGTAATAGAGCTTACAACCTACGGCTCCCACATCCTTTCTCTGGGCATACATCAGCATCTCTTCCAGCCAATTAACCGTAATCACCTGGGTATCATTATTTAAAAAGAGCAGGTATTCTCCGGTGGCTTCCTTCGCCCCCAGATTATTGATTTTCGAATAGTTAAATTCTCCCTCGTAGGTAATCACTTTTATCTTAGGATGAGACTTTAACTCCTCATAATAAGCAAATATCTTCGGTTCCGTACTGTTATTTTCCACTACAATGATTTCCCAATTCTCGTAGGTACTCTTCTCCAATATGGAATCCACACATCTTCGAAGGTCCTCCTCATGGTTTCTGTTGGCAATGATGATGGAAATCTTATCCTTTTTCGCCAATGGATACTTAATGCGGAAAATGGTTTCAAAGGCTCTGGTGGATTCGATTTCAAAATGCTCGTACCCTTTTCCCCTAAGATAATCCGCCACCGCGCCTTTGGCTGCCGTAATGGCATAGGACTTCGCATTAATATCCGCTGCCACACTTCCCTTATGGGAACGCCAGTAATACAAAAGTCTCGGAATATGCACAATGTTCTTTGCCTTAGAAGTCAGACGAAGAATCATATCGTGGTCCTGGCTACCGTCAAACTGAGTTCGGAACAACTCCGTACTTTCCAGCAATTCTTTCGAAAAAACGGAAAAATGGCAAATGTAATTATTCGCGCACAAATTGTCCGGTGAATAGTCCGGTTTGAAATGCAACGTTATCATATTGTCAATGCTCTTTCCGTGGAAAGTACATTCATCACAGTAGATATAGTCCGCATTTTTTTCACAAATGGCTTCCATATAGTAATACAGTACGGAAGGATGCAGTACATCATCGTGGTCAAATAATCCGATGTAATTTCCGGTAGCCATTGCACAACAGGCGTTGGTATTTCCGGAAATCCCCAGATTCTTTTCCAGTTTTTGGTATTTAATCCGGGAATCCCCGTTTGCATACTCCTTACAAATTTTCCCCACAAAATCATGCTCTTTGTCCGAACCGTCCGCAAGACACAATTCCCAATTTCTGTATGTTTGGTTCTTTACCGATTCAATCATATCCCGCAAAAAATCTTCCGGCGTATTATAAAGCGGTACCAAAACGGAAAAACATACTTCTTGGGAAAATTTTCTTTCTTCCTGCTCTTTTCTCTGCTCCGGCGTGGGGAAGCTGGCGGTTCCGTGCTGTTTCCTTGCCTTCACTTCAATGTTTTTGGAGGAACATTTTCTTGCAATCCCCTTAATTCCGCCCAGATTTTTAATTCGGTTTTTTTGACGGATTCCCCAGTGCATACAAACACGAAACGGCTTAGAAGCCTTCCAGAGGGGATTGTTCTTAATCCGGTTTAGCTGATTTTCCTTTTCCTGCACCTGGGCCATGGCATCAGCAAGCCGCCCTGACAAAATCAGATTTTCATATTTTTCTTTTTCATAGGCTTCCCGGTACATCTCCGGTGTCATTTCGTTTTCCATTTCTGTTTGCCCATGCTCGTTCTGATTTACATTTGACATATCAAACTCTTCTCCCTGTCGTACATGACATATCTTTTTTTATTCTTCTTATCAATGATACAATATCCGATTTTATATTCCCCCGGTGCAAGGGCACTTCGCGGGATCTTTGCGGTTATTCCGCTTAATTCATAGCAATCCTCCCCGGGGAGCACCCCTTTGGTATCCTCCCGGTACTTCGGGAACACTTCTGCTTCATAGCATTCCCCTTCCTGATTTTTAAGAAGCAAGGTTCTTTCGTATCGATACAAGGGTTTGTCCGTTGCTCCCAGCCAACCTTCCAGATAAAAATACGCTTCCTCTTCTTTGGCTTTTTTCCCGGAAACCTCCATAATCCTGTCTAAATGAAACAGCATCTTGGGTTTTCTGTGAAGCATTTTTCGGAATTTATGCGAAAGATTCTCTTGGTACGCTTTCGTCTTCCAAAGCTTCGACTTCACACCGGCATCCTCATGAGGGTACGAATACTCCACATGATACTCTCCGTCCAGCCTTTCCTGCACCAAATGCGGACTGTAAAAAGGATCCTTTCCGTAAAGGGCCGGATGTTTCTCATACAGCCGCTCCCACTCTTTTTTTAACCGCTCTGCTTTTTGAGGCGTGTCATCACTGCCGCGGCTTAAGGATTCATGATGGTACAATACCGCATCATTTCGCTGTACGTTATAAAAGCCTTTCTCCCATAAGGAAAAGCATAGATCCACATCGTTATAGGCAACCTTAAATTCCTCGCAAAATCCTCCTACGAAGTCAAAGGTAGGCTTGGCGATTGCCATGCAGGCCGCCGTTACCGCAAGCACATTCCATACGCCTTGGTTTCGGCCATGGTAAATGCTTTCCTCGTCCGTTAAGCCTCCCATTTTATGCACCGGCCCTACCGTCATATTGGTGATTCCCGCATGCTGAATTTTGTTTCCCTCAGGATAATATAATTTGGCACCTACGGCTCCGATGTTTTCCTCCGTTGCCTGCAATGCCATGATTTTCATCCAGTCAAAGGAATTTACGGTAATATCGTCATTCAAAAAAATGAGTACTTCTCCCTTGGCTTCCTTCGCCCCGAGATTACACATCCTTGCAAAATTAAAATCCATTTCCCGGTAGAGATAGGTAAAGGGGATTTGCTTTTGCAGTTTTATAATTTTCTCTTTGTTGTCCTCGTTGCTGCCGTTATCCACCACGATAATTTCATAGTCAGGGTAGCTTGTTTTTTCTTTTAAAGAAGAGACACATTGCTCCAATAACTGCGGATGATCCTTGGAAGGAATCACTACTGACACTTTCGGCATACTCTCTCTTTTGGGGATTCCATACACCGGCTCCTCTTTATATGGATGATAGGCATGAAACAGGATTTGCGGAATATGTCCTACCTGTTTTTCCTTCTCGGCAAGAAACTGTAAAAACTCCCGGTAATTTAGGCTTTTGAGTTGTTCATTCTCCCATAATAGTTGTGCCTTTTCCCGAAAAAAGGGAAGCGTTCCGACAACCGCATTTCCAAAATAAGCCATAGACTTTAACGTATCCGGAGACCAGTCCGGTTTAAACCAGGGATGACTTCGGCTCCTTTTTTGTCCTTTTTCCATTTCATCCTCATCCCCATAGGCAAGGGAAATCGGATGCGTTTCCAAATATTTGCAAACCACGGCTTTGGCAAAATCGGCAAGTTCTCCATCCCGGCTTACCATCAGTACATAGCGGGCCTTTTCTCCTGCATGATTCAGGCAATTCTCCAGTTTCCCGGGATGAACGCTATCCTGTTCCATAAAGTCTTCCCGGTAAATCACATGGCAAACCTCATCCTTTCCTTTTGGTAAATCCTCTTCCCACTTTTTTTGCCACATAAGATAGGGGTGTGTTTGAGAAAACACTTCTTCCCGATATTCTCTTTTCCACTCCGTCTCCCGATTCATTCTTTGTCTTTCTACCTTTCCACCTTCAATGTTTCCTGTCCGAAATTACACAAAATCTGTCTGGAATAAACGGATTTTGCCTCCATCCAAATCTCATATTCTCCCACCGGCAACATTCCCTCCGGGATTTTCACTACAAAGCCGGACAACTCCACATGCTTTTCGTTATCAATGGTTTTTTCCACATCCGGACGCAGTCTTCGCTTCGCCGGCACTTCATAACAACCGTTTTCGCCCTTCAATACCATTCGATATCGGTAATCACAGCTATCTAACCCCCGCACATGGGCATGCAAATCAATCAAATAGGAAGGCTTCTCTCCCTGCATTCCGTATGCCATATATTTTGCATGGTCAATCTTGATAATCAGCGTTTCATTTCGCTCACACAAAGGGAAACGCCCCTTAAGCAAAGTTATCTTCTCACAAGGCTTAATGTTTCGATTTTCGTAGGGCAGCACACAGGCATATTCTTCACTTACCCCGGTGAAATACTTGTTATAATAAGGGTCAAAATCATAATACTCCGGATGAAGGGCATAGAGCATTTCGCCTTCCCTTAAAAGACGTTTTCGCTTTCCTTCCTCCTGAAGGTCATTTCCTCTCGACAAAGACTCGTGGTGATACAAAACCACGTCATTTCGAATGAGGTTGTAATATCCTTTTTCATGAAGGGTAAAACAAAAATCCACATCATTATAAGCCACAGCTAACTCCGTGTTCAGTCCTCCTGCCTCCAAAAACTTTTCCCTTGTCACCATAAGGCAAGCTGCCGTCACACCAATGACATCCATAACAAAGCGATTCCGACCATGGTCATAGGACACCGCATCGGAATGCTTCATCAGTTTGTGCACCGGGCCTTCATACATATTGGTAATGCCCACATGCTGAATCAAATCCGTTCCGGGATACAAAAGCTTAGCTCCCACAGCCCCCGCCTTGGGCAAAAGAGCACTGCCTGCCAGCTTCTTTAGCCAATCGCCCTCCAGGATTTCCATGTCATCATTAAGAAGCAAAAACAGTTCTCCCGTCGCATTCTTCGCTGCCAGATTACACATTTTGGAAAAGTTAAATTCCATGGGGCTATACAAATAGGAGTAGGAAAATTTCTCTCCGTACGTTAAATATTTTTTCTTATTATCTTCGCTGCTTCCGTTATCCACCACAATGATTTCATAATCGGAATACTCCGTCAAATTACGAAGGGATTCCACGCAGCGTTTCAGCACTTCCGGGTGATCCTTAGACGGAATCAGGATACTGATTTTCGGCTCCTTTTTTGCCAGAAACACCGGATAGGAAATCTCTCCTTTGCACTTCTTTTCCATGGATAGCGCAAGCGATTCCTGCTGTAATACCTCCGTTTTTAAGGCATTGTATTTTTCTTCCCAGCCAAAATCGCCAAAGGAATCTTCTGCTCTGTTATGATACAGCACTTCATTTAACAAAAAAGCGGAGCCATCTTTGGTAAGTTCCAACATCATCCGGTAAATCCGTTCCCGATAATCGCTGCCTTTTAATTCCCCATAGTCAAGTAACGTTTCCTTTCTTACGGCAAAGAAATTGCCAAAGTAAAAAAAGGACCATAACGTATGGGGAGACCATCCCGGCTTAAACCAGGGATGGAACCGCTTTCCGCTTTCCTCGATTTCATCCTCATTGGCATACAAAATGCACTCCCCGGGATTATCTGCAAAAGCACTTCTGACTTTTTTTGCCGCTTCTTTGGAATAAAAGCCTTTCCCGGATAAAAACACAACATAGTTTACATCCTGATTTGTTTCCAAAAGCAGTTCCCGAAGTGTTTCCTCCTTGAAAAGCTCCGTAGGGAGAAAAAGAACCTCTTCTTCCTTTTGCACCCTTTGCAAAACCGGCAACATCTTTTGCATTTCCTCTGACTCATTTTCTTTGATATAAGTGGCATAGGAATCCCGTTCCACCAGCAGTTGCTGCCTATACTGACGCTCATATTTATCATGTATTTTTTTCTGAATCTTATCTTTTAAGAAATTTCCCACGATAAAACAGCCTTTCTTTCTTCTCGCCCATCGCTTTTGCCATAGTCTCGGATACCCTTACCATTTCATAGGTAATTTCCAAGACCACCGCTTCTTTTGCTTTTTCCATTTCCCAGGTGAAATTCGGATCCCTATGAGGAAAAACAAAGGTGTTCTCCCCTACCGGGCTGCCGTTATGAAGCAATTGTTTTTGGTTCACATTCTCTCCCTGATATGTCATCTCCTTTATGGTGATGACGCAAGGGTCCATACCGGGATCAAAACGCAGTTTTTTTACTTCGTTATCTACTTTTAAACGAAGTCGATACACATTTTCATCCAAGCGCTCCGGCATCACAAAATAGGAATGCTCTTCCGAAAATCCCTCTCCTTTGTCAACATAAATCTGGGCTTTTTCCTTAGCTTCCTTATTTTGGTATATGGTTACCGCATCCATAATCGGTAACACTTCCTGATGAATTTCATCCCGCATCTGGCTCAAAGAAAGATGATTTCCCGTCACCTTCATCTGAAACTTGGTTTCTTCTTCCCGTAAAGCATCTTCCTCCCAGTCGGTAATCCCCAAAGCATCCAGCACCTTTTGCAGTCCTATTTTTTCTGTAACTGCCTCTTTACGCCCGCTTCCAAGGAAATAGCAATACAATGCCCGTTTCGCAATCTTTTCTGCCAAAATCACAGTTTCATAGGTCCACTCATAATCAATAAGCTGCCAGGTTCCCTGCGAATCAATCAGCAAATTCGGAAAAATCAAATCATAATCCGTTACTCCGGCATCTTCCCTGTAAGACACCACTTCCCGATATTGTTTTAACAATAAGCAAAAGTTTCCGCCGCCTTCTTTTTGCAGCTCCTTATCCAGCATTTCTTCCAGGGTTTCGCCTTCCAAATAAGGAAATACCAAGTTTTCCCCTTCCTTTTGTACCGGACACACTTTCAGCCCGCTTCCTTCAAATCGTTTGCTTAAACGTTCTCCGCTTCGGTAAATGGTAGCAAGGTGTGCTCCTGCTTCCTTCCCGGCAGCAATTTTTTCAACCCGCCGGGTACCGTCTGCACTTTTTTTCATATCGGTGCGAATGGAAAATGCACCGTCTCTGTCATTGGAATATTTGGAATAAACAACCTCCTCACCTTCTCCGATCAGCAGAAGATAAGAATTGGAGAAATAGGGAAATACCCCTTCTCTGATGATGGAATCAAACACTTTGGTTTCATCAAAGAGCAGCAAACGATCCCTGTCAAAATTGCGCAGATTATTCGTTAGTTCTCCCACTCTGGGTAATCTTTCATCGGAAAAAAGCGTGGTCATAAACTTATAATCCGGATAGGGATAGTAAAAATGATACTCCGGAATTTCGCATTCTTTGCAAATTTGCTCCAACCGGTTTCTGGCAAAGGTTCGCACCACGCCGCCCTTCGGATAATCCTCCAATCCGGAAAAGTAATCTCCCAGGTGATCCTCTCTGCATCCGGCAAAATACTTCAGCCCCAGCTGATTTTCGATGGCAATCACGATTTTTCCGCCAGGAGCAAGATGTTTCTTCACAATATTTAAAAATTCCGTATAGGGATTTTCTCCGCCAATGTATGCCATGGCGTACTCAAACACGCCGATTAGATAAATGTAGTCAAAATCATTATCCAAATCCGGTTCGATATCCTGAAAATTTCCTACTGCTATGGTGATATTTTCCTTTTCCTGATTGCGATAGGCATTAATTAAGCTTCGTTTTTTGGATAAATCCACGCAAGTAAGACGGACCTTTTTGTCCGCCAAGGCACCGGTAATTGCACCGCAACCGGAGCCGATTTCCAGTACTTTACTGCCTTCCTTCATGGGAATCCAAGATACCACATTCGTCCGAAGAGAAGATAAATGATACAACACCGGCCAGCTTTTTTCTTTTTCTATCACTTCGGGCCAGTCTTCCTTTTTGTATTCTTTCACAATTTCCAGTAATCGGTCTTCCACATCTCCGTCGCAATAAAAATCCTCCCCGGGATAATGGGATAAATCCAAGACTACCTTTCCTACTTTTTCCTGCATGCCTATTCCTTTCCGTCCGTAACCGTAACAACGGAGTTCATATCATAATACCCTACCGTATTTTTCTCGGAAATTACCGTAACATTAATGGCATCATAGAGCCGGTGATATACCGTGAAACTGTCGCCTTCATAACCGGTAACGCCAAAGGAGAGCAAATACTCTCCGCCCTGTAAATCCATCTTTTGCGTAAATACGATTTCCTTCTTCTGCCCCTTCTTACAACCGTCCAAAAAGGCTTTTTCAAACATGGTATTGGTTCCTGTAATTTCCGTTCCCTTGCTGTTTTTAAAGGTAAACGCAAATATGGGTGCCTCCACATCTTCCGAAAACTCCACTTTCATGTGAATGGAAAACTCAGTGCCTTTAATAATAGCATTGGAACGCTTGCCGTACTCATCGGTAATATAACATTCTGAAATGGTTGCTTTTTTGGAGCCATATTCCAAAAGCTCCGGATTTTTCCCACTCTCTAAGGATTCCTTCGCCGCATGCTGCAAATCCTCATCTTCCAGAAGATTTTCTTCCTCCGCAGTATTTTCCTCGTACTGTCCCACCAGAACCTGCTTATAAATGTCAATCATTTCCTTCGGCGTACCTTCGCCCAGCTTTGTCCCCTTATTTAACAAAATCACTCTGTCACAGTATTTTGCAATGCTGGATAAGTCATGACTGACAAACAAAATGGTTTTCCCCATTTCCTTAAATTCGTCAAATTTGTGATAACACTTTGCCTGAAAAAATACGTCACCCACGCTAAGGGCCTCATCTACGATTAAAATTTCCGGTTCAATGTTGATGGCTACGGCAAAGGCCAAACGAACAAACATACCGGAAGAGTAGGTCTTCACCGGCTGATGAATAAAATCTCCGATGTCCGCAAAATCCAAAATATCCTGCAAACGTGCATCGATTTCCTTCTCCGAAAATCCAATCATGGTACCGTTTAGATAAATGTTTTCCAACCCGGTATATTCCATGTTAAAACCGGCTCCCAATTCCAGCAGGGCGGAAATTCTTCCGTTGACCTTCACTTCCCCTTCCCTTGGGTTTAATACACCGGTAATAATCTTTAAAATCGTGGATTTTCCGGAGCCGTTGGTTCCGATAATTCCAACCGTTTCTCCCTTTTTTACCTCCAAAGAAACATCCTGCAGAGCATAATGCTGGGTGTGTCTTTTCTTTCTTGTCAAATGAAGGGCTTCCCGGACACGATCAGAGGGTTTTTCATATAATTTATATAATTTGCTCAAATGTTCTACTTGAATTGCTTTTGTCTCATCCATTCCCTTTTCCTACTTCCGTTTCTTACATTACGTCTGCAAAATGCACCTTCAGACGTTTAAAAATCAAAGCACCGATACCAAAAAATACCGCCGTTACAATCCAGAAGTACATGGTGGAATAAAAATCCTGCCAAAACCATGTCTTCTCAAACAAAGCACTTCGAAATCCGTTTACCACATAGTATACCGGATTGATTTTGAAAATAATTTCGTATCCCTGCCACTGCGCAAGCAAGGAAATATCCCACAAAATCGGTGTCGCCCACATTCCTACCTGTAACAGAATATTAATAATTTGCGACAAATCACGGAAAAATACCACAATGGCACAGGTGGTATAACTAAGTGCCAACACAAAGATAAACATGCATAAACTGTAATAAGGGAGCTGCAGCAAATACCAATCCGGGGTATAGCCGTAGCAAAAATACATGATTAACATGACCACGGTAAAAAATAAATGAATGAACGTGGCTGCGATAATTTTAATAATCGGTAATACACTGATTTTAAACACCACTTTTTTAACCAGATAATTGTACTCCAGCAAAGCCTGCGTCCCCTGCATAATGGCTTCTGAAAAATAAAACCAGGGAACCAAGCCTGCGGTAAGCCACAATACATAAGGAGCTTCAATTCCGCTGGCAAGAAGCTGGGAGCGGTTATTAAACACCACTTCAAACACAAAATAGTACAGCGCAATGGTTACCACCGGCTGAACCATTGCCCAAATCACACCCATATAAGAACCGGCATATCTGGTTTTGAAATCGTTTTTTGCCAGTTTCCAAATCAATTTCCGGTTTTGATACAGCTCCACCGGCAAAATCGTGATTTTATCATACAAAACCACAAATACAACCACTGCAACTATAATAATCAAAACTGCTATGCTTTTTTTCACCAATTCTTCCGTGGGGTCTGCCAAAGGATTCGTGTGGAAAATCAAAATCAGACTTCCCAGTAACGCTGTCAAAATAGCAATGGTAATTCCCACCGGTTTCGAAATCATTCGTTTCACAATACGTCCTACCTTTTAACCGTTTTTCTTGCTGTTATATTCTTCAAAGCTACCCCAGTTTTGATCCTTTTCGGAAATCGTAAGTTCCATTCCCTCCGGAATCGGCCACTGAATACCAATACTCTCGTCTTTGTAAGACAAACCGCCTTCGTCATTGGGATGATAAAAATCGGTGCATTTATAGCAAAATTCCGCATAATCGGAAAGTACCAAAAATCCGTGGGCAAATCCCTTGGGAATAAGAAACTGCTTCTTATCTTCTGCAGACAATTCTACTCCAAACCATTTACCAAATGTTTTAGAACCTTTTCTTAAATCAACAGCGACATCAAAAACAGTTCCTTTTATTACACGAACTAACTTTGTTTGAGGGAAATTTTTTTGATAATGTAATCCTCGTAAAACACCCCTACGACTCATACTTTGATTGTCTTGAACAAAATCTATTTTAAATTCCTTTGCTTCCATCTCTTTTTTATTATAAGTCTCCATAAAATATCCACGAC
>JAZNKK010000041.1:0-3833 GCA_045578545.1 Lachnospiraceae bacterium | reverse complement strand
TTGGCCTCTTGGGCCTCCCGTAAGGCGTTGGTTTGTCGTTGTAAGGAAAGCTGTTTCTCACGGTCCGTATCCTGCATATTAATAAAGGCGTTGGAAAGGGTGGTGATACGGTGGGTGTGGTCTCCCAAAAGGAAGGAAAGCGCCGTAACCAAAAGAAGCAGACAAAGAACCAAAGGCTCTGTAAGCAGCGCTTTTGACATGAGAAGCACCGGCAGGGCAAGAAAGGACAAAAAAGTTCTTTTTCTGTAAAACAACGGATAAGAGAACGCCGGAAGGAAAAAAAGAAGCTCCGGCAGGAAAATACAAAGAAGCAGTCCGGAAAAGAACACAATACGTGTATAGGTAAGAGTGCCGAAAAACTCATCCAAGGTTAGGGCAATCAGGACTCCAAGCAGCATCAAAACCTGAAAACGGCTGTCGATTGGAGAAAAGCAAAGGGACAGAAAAAGGGAGCAAAGTAATAAAATACTCTTATCCAAAATCGTTGTCATTTGTCAAATCTCCTTTCGCAAAAATCTCTTCTAAACAATAGTGTACCACAAACAGGAAAGAAAGAAAAGTAAAAACAGAAGTGACAAATGTCACAAAAGAAGCTTACAAACGACACTGGAAAGTGCAAAAATGCATTGGTATAATGAGGACAATGAAATAAAGAGAAGCAAACCACAAGGAGGAAATAAAAATGGAGCCGGTAGTAAAAATCGAAAATCTGGTAAAACGTTATGCGGAACTGGTGGCAGTGGACCATCTCAATTTGACCATAGAAAAGGGAGAAATCTTCGGACTTTTGGGACCGAACGGAAGCGGAAAGTCTACCGCCATCAATTGCCTGTTATCCTTAACAAGATATGACAAAGGCGAGATTACCATCTTCGGAGAGAAGATGCGGGCGGATAATTATGGTGTGAAGGGCCGCATCGGTGTGGTATTCCAGAATGTAGGCGTGTTTGAGGAACTTACGGTGTATGAAAACATTGACTACTTCTGCAGTTTATACATAAAAGAAAAGGACAAGAGAAAGAAGCTGGTGGCAGAGGCCATTGCCTTTGTGGGCCTGGAGGAGTTTACAAAGTTTTATCCGAAAAAGCTTTCCGGAGGTCTGCTGCGCCGACTGAACATTGCCTGCGGCATTGCACATAAGCCGGAATTGATTATTTTTGACGAACCGACGGTGGCTGTCGATCCGCAAAGCAGAAATAAGATTTTAGAGGGAATCAAAACCTTGAATCAGCAAGGCGCTACCATAATTTATACCTCCCACTATATGGAGGAGGTGGAGCAGATTTGTTCTAAAATTGCCATTATTGATAAGGGACAGACCATTGCCACCGGAACAAAGGAAGAATTAAAGAGTATGCTTCAGACCGGAGAAACGATTTTTGTGGAAATTCCGTCAGTAAATGATGAAATATTGGCAGGCTTAAAGCAGCTGCCCCATGTGTTTTCCGTAGGCTGTGAGGCGGAATTGGTAAGTATTAAGTGCAGCGGCGGAAAACACAATGTATTACATGTGCTGGAGTTTCTCAGTAAGAAGGAAGCTTCCTTCGGCAGAGTATACACGGAGCAGCCGACATTAAATGATGTATTCTTGGAAATCACGGGAAAAGAATTACGAGACGATGCAAGATAAGGAGGAAGAAAAATGGTCTATTTTTGGTATCGGTTGAAGCGTTTGCTTCGAAACAAAAGCTTGTTTTTCTGGTCCATTATTTTCCCGATCGGACTGGCAACTTTTTTCTTCCTTGCTTTTGGTTCCATCACGGAGAAGGACACGGGCTTTGAGACGATTTCCGTAGCCGTGGTGCAGAATACGGAGGATAAAACACTTACGGAGTTTCTTACGGAAATGACAAATGGGGAAGAAAAGTTTTTCGCGCTGACAGAGGTGGCAAACAGAGAAGAGGCGGAAGTCTTACTTTTGCAGGATAAGGTAGAAGCGGTGATATTAAACGGAGAAATGCCGACGCTTTTGCTCTCGGAAAACGGTTTATCCACAACCGTGGTAAAGACGGTGCTTGATGGTTATCTTCAGAGCAGGGAGCTTATTTTAGAGGCTATGGCTACCGGAACGGTAGCGCAGGTGGCAGCGGCACTTTCCGAGGAGGTACAGGTGCTTTCCGTAAGGGAGTTTGAAGGAGCAAGTACGGACCCTATGATACAGTATTTTCAGGCACTGATTGCAATGGCAAGCCTTTACGGGGCTATGTACGGTTTAATGAATGCTCAGGAGCTTAGGGCAAGCACCTCCGCACTTTCCGCAAGGCGTGTGGCTTCGCCGCTTGGCAGAGGAAAGATGATTTTGGCGGATGTGGCAGCGGCATTTGCTATTCAATATTTGCAGTTTTTACTGATTATTGCCTATTACCTGCTTGTGTTACGGATTAACTTCGGTCGTATTAGTGTCTGGCTGTTTCTGGCGGGGGCGTTGTTCAGTCTGTTCGGAGTTGTCATCGGCTACTTCATCGGCTGTGTGACTAAAAACGAGAGGGTACAGGATTCCGTTATGATGAGCTGTATCATGTTCAGCTGTTTCCTTAGTGGTTTAATGGTTGGAAATATGCGCTTTGTTTTGGAACAGACGATGCCGATTGTCAACCGGATAAATCCGGCGACACTGATTGCTAACTGTATGCATCAGCTTTGCATTATGGGAAATAAAGAGGGCTATGCAAAATGTATGATAGGCATTGCGGTTTGGTGTGTTTGCCTGATTGCCGGATGCTTTGTGGTGTTGTATGTACAGCAAAAGAGAGAGGAAAGGAAGGGAAAGGCATATGAAGGCAGTATTTAAGGTTGCAAAAAAGGCATTACCGTCAGCTTCTATCTACTTTTTCATTTTTATCGCGATGACCATTGCTTTTTCCGTTATAGCGGGGAAGGAGCAGGAGAAAATGTTTCAGGCGTCGGAGCAAACCATCGTGGTAAAGGATGAGGACGGTTCCGTGTTATCAAAGGCGCTGCTTACATATCTGGGAAAAGAAAATGAGGTGTCGGAGGACTATGATGAGAAGAAAATTCCGGACCTTTTGTTCAGCAACATGGTAGATTATGTGCTATATATCGAAAACGGCTTTGAAGCACGTTTTCTTGCAGGAGAGAACAATCCGGGCATTGAAAAGCAGAATACGCAGTTAAACACAGCGTTTCTGGATGAAAAGATCGAGATGTTTTTCGGATATGTAAGAGCAGCACTTGCAACCGGAGCAACAATAGAGGAGGCCTGTGAAAAGGTAAATAAAATCGCGGAAATGGAGACGGTTACCGAATTTGTGGGAGAGAAGAAATCCAATATGAACAATCCGGCCTATTTCTTTAACTCGTATATTGCCTATGGTTTACCGGCGGTACTGATTATAATCGTGGGACCGATGATACAGGCTTTTTACCGGAAGGATGTCAAAATGCGGTTGGACTGCGGAAAAGAGAGCACAAGAATGCAGAATTTACGAATTATTGCGGGAATTTCCATGATAGCGGCAGCCTTGTGGGGAATCATCATGGGAATCGAGGCAGTATTTTATACGAAGTATGTGACGGTGGAGGGCTATTTCGGAAATATGATTAACAGTTTTCTGTTCCTGTTAATCAGTCTTGCCATCAGTGTTGTGATGGGGATTCTTGTGAAAGGAAAGGACGCCTTAAACGGTGCCAGCAACCTTATTAGCATGGGGATGGCCTTTCTTTGCGGTGTTTTTGTGCCATATGAGTTTCTTCCGGATTACGTAAAGAAAATCGCAGTCTTTCTTCCGGCAAGCTGGTATGTAAAAAACGTGGAAATGTTGGCAGAGGGCGGAAAGATGACAGCAGAGTTTTTCAAAAACTGTGGTGTGCTG
>JAZNKK010000040.1:0-2912 GCA_045578545.1 Lachnospiraceae bacterium | reverse complement strand
GGTGGAAGGAACCTGGTTGAATGCCGGCGTTGAGGTGTGTAGCATTTTGCCGGTGGAAGAGAGCGGTTATAAATGTCTGATTTATGTGGACAATGTGGATGTGGGACGCTTGGAACCGGGAATGCAGGTAAAGTTTAATGTTTATTCATACCCTAATACGGAGTACGGCTATGTTTACGGAACACTGACCAAAATTGCAAAGGATATCCGGGTGGATTCTGGAAGCGGCAGAGCCTATTATTTGGCAGAGGCAACGATGGACTTAGAACGTTTTGCAGACGAAAATGAAGTGAAGGTAGCGCTTAAGGCCGGCATGGCATGCGAGGCTAAGATAATAACAGGGGAAGAAAATATCATGTGCTGGTCACTGCGAAAGCTGAATTTGCTTGTGGGAAGATAAACGATGAAACTCTAAGGAGACCGATGATGAAAGAGAAAAGATTAAAGATTGCTATTGGTGCGTTGCTTTTGTTAGCAACTGTATTTCATATATTATTTAGTTTCAAGGTTTGGGAGAAGGCGAATATCGTTTCTGAGTTTTTATTCTGCATTCTATTCTTTTTGAAATTTATTCAGTGCAAAAAGGACGACAAGAAAGAAGCATACGGCTTTCTATTTCTTGCAATATTGTTTTTGATTGTATTTTTTGTTCTGATTTTTGTATAAACCGAAGGCGTGAGAAAACAGTGTTATGAATGACGGGAGGGGAAAATGCCTGGTCTGGAACAAACGATTATCTTTTTTTTGACAGTCATTATTCTTGAGTTTTTATGTGAAAAAAAGTTTCATATAAAGCAGAGAATAATCGAAAGAATTGGATACATAAGATATATAGTGGCGGTATTTGGTTTAATGCTGGTATTGACAGTTGTATTGATTTGTGTATTCCCTAGTAGTTTAGAAAAGGGCTGGGTGAGAGGCCTTGCATTTGGTGGCTTGGTTTTTTCTGTCATTCCTAGAAGAAAAAAACATAGGATAGGTTAAAATACGATTAGAAATGCGGCAAATTGTTGAAAAACGCCGGGAAGTATGGTAGTATAAGTAAAAATAACCTATGAGGAGGAATCATAATGATTCGACAGAGAAATCTTGTAACGTGTATTATTTTAACTTTTGTAACCTGTGGTATTTACAGTATCTACTGGATGATTTGTATGACTGATGAGACCAATGCGGTACACGGTGAGCCGGGCACAACCGGTGTGACGGCATTTTTGCTGACGCTGGTGACTTGCGGCATTTATCATTTTATCTGGTTATTTAAGCAGGGGGAAAAGCTGGATGAGGCAAAGAACCGGAGAGGTATTGTTAGCAGTAACAGCAATATTTTATATTTACTGCTTAGCTTTTTCGGACTTTCAATTGTTTCGTATGCTTTGATGCAGGATTCGCTCAATAAGCTGGCAGAGTAATAAGTAACAAAGGAAATAGGAATGAAAATGAAAGTAAAGAAGTATAGTAAATTTTTAAGCGTGCTGGCATTGCTTTTTTGCGTAGCAGTGGGTATTGTAGGACCGTTAGCCTTTAGCGAAGCAAAGACTGTCTACGGAATGGAGGAGACGGCACCGGCTACGGAGGCAGCAGAGGGCGAACTTACCGAGCAGGAGCAGGAAGGACCGACCACCGGAATCGCATCGGTACCGCCGCAGCATTTGTTCATTTTCTTTATTTGTCTTGTATTTTCTATCGCGGTGTGCGTGTGCGTGGCATTATTTGCAGACCCGAAGGATCGTGCGAGAATCAGAGAAAAGAAAGCAAAGGAACGTCTTGCCCAAGAGCAGGCAAGAGAAGAGCGCCGAAGAAAGCTGGCCGAGCAGGCAGCAAAGGAAGAAGCTTCGAAAGAAGAGTAAGGAAAGTAAAAAGAGAAAAATAACAAACAGCCACATATATTTTTTGCCTTTGTCCGAAGGACTGCGTTGCGTTCGCAAAAATATGTGTGGCTGTTTTATTTACTGCTTTGGTTTACAACGTGTGAGAAGGGGGCTGCGCATCCTGTAAATGTGTAGCCCCCTTCGTTTTCTCTTATATTACTTCTCTAAGCTCTGCATCTTCATTGCGCGAACCTTTAAGGAAAGTCCGAACAGGTTGATGAAGCCTTCTGCGTCGTGGTGGTCATATAAATCACCGGTGGTGAAGGATGCGATGCTCTCGTTGTATAAGGAATACGGAGAGGTCGTTCCCTGCTTGATGATGTTGCCCTTGTAAAGCTTAACCTTAACTTCGCCGGTTACGTACTTCTGGGTGGACTCGATGAATGCCTGAAGAGCCTCACGAAGCGGAGTGAACCACTTTCCTTCGTAAACTACGTCTGCGTACTTATCAGCAACGCCCTTCTTGTATGCTAAGGTGTCACGGTCAAGGATTAATTCCTCAAGCTGCTCGTGAGCTGCCATAAGAATGGTTCCGCCCGGAGTCTCGTAAACACCGCGGGACTTCATGCCTACAACACGGTTCTCAACGATATCAACGATACCTACGCCGTGCTTACCGCCAAGCTTGTTTAACTCGCGGATAATATCGGAAGCCTTCATCTTCTTGCCGTTTAATGCAACCGGAGCACCTGCCTCGAAGGTAAGGGAGATGGTCTCGCCCTCTTCCGGAGCCTTTTCCGGGGAAACGCCAAGAACTAAGAGATGATCGTAGTTCGGTGCATTTGCCGGATCCTCAAGCTCAAGACCCTCATGGCTGATATGCCAAAGGTTACGGTCACGGCTGTAGCTGTGGCTTGCGTCGAACGGAAGCTCGATGCCGTGAGCGCGGCAGTATTCGATTTCTTCTTCACGGGAGGACATCTTCCAGGTGTCGTTGCATCTCCACGGAGCGATAATCTTTAATTCCGGAGCAAGTGCCTTGATACCAAGCTCGAAACGAACCTGATCGTTACCCTTACCGGTAGCACCGTGACAAATTGC
>JAZNKK010000039.1:0-14395 GCA_045578545.1 Lachnospiraceae bacterium | reverse complement strand
GTGCACTTTGGATGAACCTGTTGCACCACCACAGCCATCACGACCTGTACGACCACCTAATAAAATGATGATGTCTCCCGGGTCAGATGTTTCCCTGATAACGTTACTTCTTGGTGCTGCGCCCATAACTGCACCAATTTCCATTCTTTTTGCCACATAGTCAGGATGATAAATTTCTTTTACAAATCCTGTCGCAAGACCAATCTGGTTACCATATGATGAATAACCGCTGGCTGCACCGCGAACCAGTTTCTTCTGGGAAAGTTTACCCTTTAAGGTATCTGCCACGGGAACGGTAGGATCTGCCGCACCGGTTACACGCATAGCCTGATATACATAGGAACGACCCGACAGGGGATCACGGATTGCTCCGCCAAGGCAGGTAGCCGCACCACCAAAGGGTTCGATTTCCGTCGGATGGTTGTGGGTTTCGTTTTTAAAACTTACCAGCCATTCTTCAGTGTAAGAGTCGGTACCGTCACCGGGGTTGATTTCTACCGGAACAACGATGGAACAAGCATTGATTTCTTCCGATTCTTCCAAGTCGGTAAGCTTACCGTCTTTCTTTAATTTACGCATTGCCATCAGTGCAATGTCCATAAGGCACACGTACTTGTCATCTCTTCCTGCATACAATTCGCTTCTGGTATCCAGATAGCTTTGATAAGTCGTTTCGATGGGAGTACGGTAATATCCTTCTTCAAATTCCACGTTTTTAAGCTCTGTGGAGAACGTGGTATGACGGCAGTGGTCAGACCAGTAAGTATCCAGCACACGGATTTCCGTCATGGAAGGGTCTCTTTTTTCTTCCGCTGTAAAATAGTTTTTAATATGAAGGAAATCCTGGAATGTCATGGCTAAATTTAAGGATTCATACAATTCCTTCAACTGCGCCTCATCCATGGAAATAAATCCGTCAAATACAATCACATCTGCCGGTTCTTCATAATTGGTCACTAAGGTTTCCGGTTTGACCATGTCGGTTTCTCTGGAATCCACCGGGTTTATGCAGTGCTGCTTGATGGCAGCAAATTCTTCGTCTGAAATATTTCCTGTTATTAAATACGTGGTTGCTGTTTTGATAATCGGCTGTTCGTCCTCTTTCAAAAACTGAATACACTGTACTGCAGAGTCTGCTCTCTGGTCATACTGTCCCGGCAAATACTCCACGCTGAATATTCTTCCGTTTTCCGGCACGTCAATACTTTCTTTCATTAAAATATCTACAGGCGGTTCTGAAAATACGGTAAGGCAAGCTTTTTCAAATACTTCCTCCGAAATATTTTCCACGTCATAGCGAATGAATACTCTGACGTCTTCTAAGCCTGCAATGCCAAGGTAACCCAAAAGTTCCTCTTTCAGCTCCACCGCTTTTACTGCAAATTCTTTCTTCTTTTCTACGTAAATTCGTTTTACACCACTAAGGTCACTCATGATAATTTTGTGTCTCCTCATTTTTTTCATATTGTATGCCGTGATTACAGCTCACGGCCCAAGCTACATTATACTTAACTTTCCGATGTAATTCAATTAGTAAAGGAAGGAATTTCAAAATCTTTTCTTTTTCCGAAATATTCCTTTACACCGGCAGAAGTTCTTTCAATATCCGAACCAGTTCCGCATCCACTTCCTCCTCCCGGATGGTCACATTTTGAGATAATATTTTCATCCCCTCCAAAAGATACAAAATATGCTTTGCCGCTTCTGTCGCATCCGTTACGCAAAATTCTCCCGCACTAACTCCTGCAGAAAGCAGACGTTCCAAAAAAATCCGTCCCTGTTCGTACTGGGAATAAATTTTATTTTCCCGGTTTCCCTTTCCTTTCGAGAAGCTGTATTCGTATATTGCCACAGATAAACTGTTCTTCTCCCGCAGAATTTCTTTCTTTTGCTCCTTTAAAAACAGACTGAGGACATCGGTATTGTTTCCGGCTCCGCTGAGGGCCTTTTGTAAATCTCCGCTTCCTTTCCCGGTTTCGGAGTGAAGCACTTCCAAAAACAAGTTCTCTACACCGTCAAAATACAAATACAGACCGCCTCTGCTGATGTCACAGGCCTCCACCACATCCTTCATGGTAACGTTTTTATAACCCTTTTGCGCAAATACATCTCTTGCTTTTTCCAAAATATATTTTTTCTTCTCTTTTGATTTCTCTCCCATCATTTCCTCCGCTCAGCCATTTGCATTGTGAAATCTGTCTCCATTACATCGGTACGGTCCAAAACTCAATCAATTCCTTCATTTTCATAACCACTTTGTAAAAAATACCGTAACGGATTCCCTCCGACCACACAACGGAACGGGTCATTCCTTTTAAAACATACTTGGATAAAATATCTCCCAACACTTCCATATCCGTAATCTGGGCCTTGGCAATGACTTTCAATTCGTCCTCCGGCGTTTTCATGTGTTTACGGGTATAGGAATACATATAATTTTTATTCATAAATTTTGTATTCTTTGCTACCTTGATAAAATTCAAAAAGTTGGAATCATAGACCGGAAATTTCATCGTATTTTCCGATGCATTGTCCGGCTGGTAACTGGTAGAAATTTCCTGTCCGTTCTTTTTTTCCATCCAGAGCATATAGGGAAGCATACTTTCCACATCACCCTTATATTTTTCAATAATCTCCGCAATTCCGGTTCTGTTCTCTTCCATAAAAACACCCTTCCTTTCTTCCTACAATAATTGTCTGATTAGTTCCGTGGCTTCCTCATATTCAAATTCATTGATGGCATGTTTGATTTCAATCAATTGCTTTCGAATACCGGCATCCAAAGGATACGTCAGTAAGTTATCGGTTTTTCTGGCTGCTTCGCCCTGCTCTAAAAGGTCTAGGCTTCCCTGCAGGGAATGGAGCATATTACAAAATTCTTCCCAAGTAAGCTCCTTATCACGAATCTGAATAATCTCTTCCCGAAGCATTCCGCTTTCGTTTAACACAACTTTTATGTTTTCCAGCATACTCTTATATTGTTCAATCATAAAATGAGCTTCCCGGTTGATAACCTCCGTGTTACCGTCTCTTCCGGCATACTCCTGGATGCGGGCAAATTCCGCCAGCTGGGTTGCTCCGATTCCTGCCATCAGCCCTTTCAATGCATGCACTTCAAATACATATTCCCTAAAGTGACCGCTGACAAGGTAGTCTTCAATTCTTTGCAAATGTCCCGGACCGTCATCATGGATAAACTTCAAAATCTGCAAATATTTCCCTTTGTCATTTCCGTAATTTTGCATTCCCAGTTCCACATCTACATAAGGAAGGTTAATTTCCACATCCGAATAATTCGTGTATTCTTCCTCTTTTTCTATGTAGTGAATGATTTCCGGCGGCAAAAATTTCTTTAACACATTTTCCACGCTGGCCATACTGATGGGCTTGGAGATATATTCCTGAAAACCACTTTGCAAAAACATTTCCCTGGTTCCTGCAATGGCATTGGCTGTCACCGCCACCACCACCATATTTCTTACTTCCGGATTATTGTGAAGACGAATCAGTTTCGTGGTTTCAATTCCGTCCATATCCGGCATCATATGATCCATAAAAACCATGTGGTAGTTCTGTTTTTCCATTTTTTCCAGACATTCTTTTCCGCTCATGGCCGTATCAACCCGCACCTGATACATGGTTAAAATACCACGGGCCACTTTGATATTGGTAATATTATCATCCACCACTAAGATTTTCGCTAAGGGTGCAATGATGGATTTCTTACCGGCATCACCGCTGTCTCGAAGCTCTAAATAATCATAATTTCCCACCGGTTCGTAGTTAATAATCTGTTGGGGGAAATGGAACGTAAACACGCTGCCTACACCATAGGAACTTTTTACGCTGATACTACCACCCATTCCCTCAATCAAACGTTTACAGATGGCAAGACCAAGACCGGTACCTTCCACGGTTCGGTTCTTAATCATATCCGCACGCTGAAAACTGTCAAACAACGTGGCAATGCTTTCCTCTTTGATACCGCAGCCCGTATCCTCAATGGATACCTGAATCATGGCTTTTCCGTCCGTTTCTTTCCATTCAATGTTCATTCGAATATAACCGCGTTTGGTATATTTTGCGGCATTGGTCAAAATATTGGTAAAAATTTGTCGCACATGGGTCTCATCGCCTCTTAACTTCTTGGGGATATCCTCCTGCATGTGTACAATCAGCTCTACGTTTTTATCCACCAATCGAAGCTGAATCATATTGCAAATATCTTTCACTACCAGCCCCAAATTGTAGTCTACGTCTTCCATTTCCAAATTTCCCGTTTCAATTTTGGAGAAATCCAGGATACCGTTAATAATTGACAACAGCGTATTGCTGGCACTTTTAATGTTTGTCGCATTCTCTTCTACATTGCTATTAATATTGTCTTGTAAAATCAGCTCCGTCATACCCACAATGGCATTCATCGGTGTACGAATTTCATGACTCATATTGGCAAGGAACACCGATTTGGCATTGTTGGCTTTTTCCGCCTCTTCCTTAAGGGCAATCAGATTTTGGGTTGACTGATACTCTTCCGTAATGTCTTTAATCCAGATGGTAGTACCCTTATGGGTTTTTTGGTCGTAAAAAGGAACCGTGGCAACCTGGCATCTCTTATTCGCGATAATCAAAATCATCTTGTCGCTTTTTAGCAGTTTTTCAATCACCTGTTCCTGTGTTGCCTCGTATTTTAACTCCGGGAAAAATGCCTTTGCCCTTTCATTGGAAAACAAAAGGCTGTGATTAACATCCACCACCACAAAGCCGTCCTCGATGGTTGCCAGAATATCATCCTTCACCATCTGCATGGAATCAAACAACCGATACTTATTTAAAATTCCGAAAACGACAAGTGCCGTCACCAAAATAACCGCAGCTTGAAAATTATATCCGCTTTCCCGAAACACAAGGGTTAACAGGCTTCCCAAAACCGGATATAAATTGGCTAATGCAATCCAAAGATTTCCTTTGTTTTTCTTTTTGTTTCTGGAATGATACGAGCGATAGCTGATATGGAAAGCCAGCATGGCAAATATGGTAGTCATTAAAACATCGATGATTTTTCCGATGCCCGGTTCATATGCAATCCTAGAATAGAATCCGTCCTGCAAATAGGTAATTTCACGAAAATAGATGGGAAAACGGGAGGAAAACAGAATCATCAGGAAATTAATGACCAGATATCCTCCCATAAAATATTTGATAATTTTAGGAATTTTTAATCGACAATTATAGATAGAAAACAGGCTTAAAAACACAACAAAAAAACCGGCACCCATGCATTCTAACTTTACCCCGGCCAACACTTCCCCCTGGCTTGCCGAAAACAAAACCATAGCCGCACCAATCAGAATCAATGCCAATGAAATTCCGATACCGTATAACATTTTTTGTGAGTCGGAAGTTTTTTCCACCTTGCCTGTTCCCTTCGATGGTATTTCTTTTGATTATACAAAAAAAAGACGCATGTGTCAAAAATGCGTCTTTTCTCTCTTTTCCTTATGATAGGATAAGCAGGGGCGGAAGGAGTCGAACCCTCTTCGACGGTTTTGGAGACCGATGTTAGACCGTTTAACTACGCCCCTATTTCATCAAGTATTTACTCGACGTTTGATATAGTATCATGTTTTTTTCATTCTGGCAAGTAATTTTTTTCATCCCGTTCGTATTTCTGATTGTATTTAACAGAAAAACGTGCTAAAATTATGCCATAATTGTAGCAAAATACTATATTTAGGTAAAGGGAGGAACAACTCTATGACATTTGATCAGTTATTGGAATACGCCATTACCAACGAATGTTCTGATATTCATATTACGGTGGGTACTCATTTGGCGGTTCGTCGTTTCGGAACCTTGCAGATTATCAATCCGGAACCCACAATGGAAGAAGCAAAAGCAATGCTTTACGAAATTATGACCGATGAACAGCGTGCATTGGCAGAGGGAGGAAAAGATTTGGACTTTGCCCGTTACAGTATGAACGGAAAAGTTCGTATGCGTGTTAATATCTATCATCAGCGTAACAACTTAGCTGCCAGCATTCGTATCTTAAATGAAACGATTCCTGATTTCTATACATTAAAGCTTCCTGATGTTATCGAAGGATTCTGTAAACTTCCTCGTGGTCTCGTATTGATTACCGGACCTACCGGAAGCGGTAAGACAACTACTTTGGCATCTATGATTGATTACATCAACAAAAATCGTCCTTGCCACATCATGACCATCGAAGACCCCATTGAATACATTTACAACCACAAGCTTGCAATGATTCACCAGCGTGAATTAGGAAAGGACGTTTCCGATTATGCAACCGCACTTCGTTCTTCTCTTCGAGAAGATCCGGACATCATCCTGGTAGGTGAAATGCGAGACTACGAAACCATTTCTGCTGCGATTACCGCTGCGGAAACCGGACACTTGGTATTCTCTACCTTACATACCACCAGTGCTGCTCAGACCGTAGATCGTATCATTGATGGTTGTCCTATGGAAGGTCGTGATCAGCTGAGAGTTCAGCTTACCAACATTCTTTACGGTGTTGTTTCCCAGCAGCTTCTTCCTTTACAGGACGGAAACGGACGTGTCGTTGCAACTGAGACCATGGTTATGAACCCTGCCATCGGTAACTTGATTCGTGAAAACAAGACCAATCAGATTCCCAGTACCATTCAGGCAAACGGCGCTATGGGTATGCACACCTTAAATAGCGATTTGAAGAGACTTCTCAGCAACGGTATGATTGATCGTACTACTGCTTTCAATTACACCAATGACCGTGACGGTCTCCAGAGAATGTTAAATGGCGGAAATTTATTCTAATCCGGATTTACCTACGGTATATAACCAAAAAGGATGTTGCATTCGCAACATCCTTTTTTACGGTTATTTTGTTGTCCGTTATCAGAAAATTTCTGTACTTTGAAGAGCCTTACTGTTTTCGCATTGTTCCAAGCTTTCTCTTTTTTCTTTTCCGGTCTTCCAGGCTTTCGCTTTCATTTTCCGGTCTTCCAACTTTTCGCTTTCTTCTTTCTCAGGCATCCAACCTTAGCCTTCTTCCTCCGCCAGTTCGGACAGTTCTTCCCACTCTTCCAGGTAGGCTTCTTCCTTTTCCTTTTCCACCCGAATCTGCTCCTGTATTTCTCCTAATTTCACATAATTGGTTGCATACTCAGGCTTGGACAGTTCTTCCTCCAAAGCCGCGACCTTCTTTCCGCATTCTTCCACCAGTTCCTCTAAACGAACCAGTCTGCGTTCTCTTTTGGCCTTTTCCTTACCCGGGTTGTAATAATTTTTGTTCTCCGCTGCCTTCTTTTCCTTTGGTACCTCCGATGGAGAAGAAGCATTCATACGAAGCGCCTGCTCAACATTCACTTCATTCACCGGTGTGCCGTATTTTTCTTCGTATTCCTCGTAACCATACGGGAAATAAAAAGGTGTTCCGTCCTGAAATACCAATAACGCATCGGCAATCTGTTTTACAAAATATCGGTCATGAGATACAAACAATACCGTTCCTTCATAACCGGAAAGCATTTCCTCCAAAGCTTCTTTTCCCACTATATCCATGTGGTTGGTAGGTTCATCCAAAATCAACATATTGGGCCTTGTCTGAAATAATTTTGCCAGCGCAAGTCTAACTTTTTCTCCGCCGGAAAGCATGGATACTTTCTTAAATACGTCATCTCCCCGAAACAAAAAGCCACCGAGAATATTTCTGACTTCCGTTTGTGTCAAAGTAGGAAAGACATCCCACAATTCATCAATAACTTCTTTTTCACTGGAATACTGTGCCATCTGCTGGTCGAAATATCCAATTTCTACGTTATAGCCAAATTTAAATTTACCGCTTTTCTTCGGAAGATTTCCCATCAACGTTTTTAAAAGCGTCGATTTTCCAAGACCATTGCCACCGATAATGCCGACTTTTTGCCCTTTTTTGAGCTCCATGGTTACCTTTGCCAGTTCACGTTCATAGCCAATTCCCAGATGGTCAATACTTAAAACATCATTGCCGCTTTCCTTTTCGGGTACCAGCCTGGTTTGAAATGCCTGGTCGTCATAATTTTCCGGCCGTTCTATTTTATCCATGTGTTCAATGGCTTTTAATTTCGAACGGGTCATGGCAACTTTCGTTGGTTTATTTTTAAAGCGATCCACAATCTGATTTAATCGTTCGATTTCCTTTTGCTGGGCCAGATAATCTTTCTCCTGTTTCTCCCAATCTGCCTTTTTTTGTTTAACAAAGGTGGAATAATTTCCTACATAACGTTTCGTCTTTCCGTGTTCAATTTCATAAACCACTTCCGCAACACGGTCCAAAAACATTCGGTCATGCGACACAATCACTACTGCTCGGGGATACTCTTTCAGATATCCTTCCAGCCAGGTAATGGTGGAAATATCCAAATGGTTGGTAGGCTCGTCCAATAATAAAATGTCCGGTTTGGATAACAATAGCTTAATAAAAGCAATTTTTGTTCTCTGCCCACCGGAAAACTCCGATAATTTCTTCTTCTCCTCTTCCGCAGTAAAACCGAAACGACGAAGAATCATCTCATAATCCTTTTCGTAACGGTAACCTCCAAGATACGTAAAGCGTTGTTCCAAGGCAGCGTATTCTTCCACCAGTTTTTCCTCGGAAGAATTTTCCAACATCACCAACAACTCTTCCATTCTGGATTTCATCTCCAGTATGGGGCGAAATACTTTTTTTATCTCATCAGACAAACAGATGGCATCGTCATCGAATGTCATCTGTTTTAAACAGCCAATCACCGGATTGCCGGATTTTGCAATAAACACATCCTCTTCACTGCTTTGTTTCAGCAAGTCCACCTCACCTAAAATCAGTTTCAGCAATGTGCTTTTCCCGCATCCATTTCGGCCCACTATAGCAATTTTTTCTGTATTGCGGATTTCAAAATTGATATCCTTTAAAACGACATTGGCACCATAGGCCACCTTGCCGTTACATATTTGATACAACATGTTATATCTCCGTATTATACGTTATCCATAATCTCCGAATCAATGCTGCCTTCTCCTGCATTGTAGTTAAACTTGATTGCAGGTACCGTAAGATTCAATCCCACTACAGATGCAACAGAACGCACTTTTTCGTTTACGGATAACATGATGCTGTTCATGTAATTCTTTTTAATTACATCTTCCAAATTATCTACATAGGTGCTGACAGAAAGCGTAGTAATCGTTTCCAATTCCAAAGCAAGATTGTTGTTTTCATCGTTTGCTTCAAATTTTATAATTACAAATCCCATGGTAGGGGTTTCCGGGTTAAACTGAACGCCTGCACTTGTTTTAATCTTGATACGAAGGGGTTCTCCGGGTTTGTTTGCAAAAGAATTTTGAAACTTAATTCCTTTCACGTCGGTTGCTCTGATTGTTACTTCTACATTTTTCATTTTTTCTTCCTCCATTCTTGAGTTTCTTTTTTACTATTTTTTATTTCGAAATTGCTTTTATCTTTTCCATCAAAGAATCCATGCTTGCAGCATCCAGTTCCTCCGCCTTCCCTTCATCGCAGGCTTTTGCCATTTTTGCATCCAAAGGAAGCTGAATCACTACATCAATTTCATGATTTTCCGCAATGGTCTCGATATCACTTTTTCCATAAATGTAATGGCGTTTCTTACAGTCGGGGCATTCAAAATAGGACATATTTTCTACCAGTCCCAGAATCGGCACATCACAGATATTTGCCATTCCTACTGCTTTTTCCACAATCATCCCCACCAATTCCTGCGGGGAAGTTACCACTACAATCCCATCCACCGGCAAGGACTGAAATACCGTCAAAGGTACATCTCCGGTTCCCGGCGGCATATCCACAAACAAATAATCAATGTCTTCCCAGATAACCTCGGACCAGAACTGTGTTACCGAATTGGCAATTACCGGTCCTCTCCAAATCACCGGGTCCGTTTCCTTCTCCAGTAATAAATTGATACTCATTACAGAAATACCATTTTTTGTTTTTACCGGATAGACTCCGTCGTAATCATTCCTAGCTTTTTCTTTAAGTCCGAACATTTTGGGAATGGAAGGTCCTGTAATATCCGCATCCAAAATACCGGTTTTATATCCGCTGTCCGCAAATCGCTTTGCCAGTAATCCGGTCACCATGGATTTGCCAACCCCGCCTTTTCCGCTCAGTACCGCAATCACATGCTTTACTCTGGCTCTGGAATGCGGCTGGACCAACAGAGACTCTGCCGTTCTGTCCTTACAATCTTTTCCGCAACTGCTACAGTTGTGTGTACATTCTTGACTCATTTTTTCAACTCCCGGCAATATAATATTGTTTTACTGTGCATTGTGCTTTCGCAAAATATCATCACGATTTAAAATAAACAGATCTGCAATGGCTTTTCCCAACACATAGGGATACATCTGCACCATGTCGGTTACCACTACGTCTCCTAATTTTACCCTGAAATTAATCTGTAAAAAGCGATCGTCATTCGGGAACTCGTAGGCCACATACTCTCCTGCACTCATATGTGCGGTTTCCGGAATGGAAATATCCACTACCCGATCCATCATGGTACTCATTGCCGTAGCAGCGGACCCCATCATCTGATTCATTGCTTCCGAAGCAGCACTGATATGAAGCTCTGACAATTCCTGTTCGTAAAACATACCGTAACCGTCGCTTCCCATCATCAAATCCGTAATAATCTTTACATCTTCTTCCTTCAGAAACAAAATACTGTATCCTTGAATTCCTTTGATATAGTTTACCCTGATGATTACCGCATTCTCTTTATGCGTTTGAACAATTTCCCCTTTGTGCTTAATCTCTATCATGGGCGTAGAGATTTCCACATTGTTGTGCAACAAAATTCCAAGCGAAGTTGCCGCATTCCCCAAACTGATATTTGAAATTTCCCCGATGGCGGAGAGTTCCATGTCGTTAAATGATATATCCTGCATAAAAAACCATGCCTTTCTGCTTAACCCTGTATTTTTTTACTGTTTCCTAATACCCCATAAATATCTGTGCAATCGGTGAATCCGCATCCAAAATCAATGTCGTTTCTCCGGTAAGCGAAGCTTCTGCTGCCTCAAGTGCACGGATAAATGCATAAAATTCCTGTTTTTCCGGTGTATTGTATGCTTCTGCCAAAATACTCATGTATTCCGCTTCCCCTTCTGCAATAATCACCGCTGCTTCCGCCTCAGCATTGGAAATACTTACCTGCACCGTACGATCGGTTTCGTTAATAATCATCTGAGCCTGTGACTCACCTTCTGCCCGATATTCCGCTGCAATGGTTTCTCTTTCTGAAATCATACGTTCATATACTGCTTCCATGTTATCATCCGGCAAATCCAAACGCTTGGTTTCCACGGCTATAATTTCCATGCCGTACTGCTCCGTTCCGGTTCCGATGGCAAGCATAATAGACTCTGCCAGCCAGCCATCCCTTCCGCTGATTACATCTTCCTGTAATGTGGAAGAAATTACATTCTTCGTCGCGTTATAGACAATGGTGTTGATTCGATATTCCGCATTGGAAATGGAAGAATTCAATGTCTGGGCAAATCGTCTTGCATCGGTAATCCGCCAAAGCACGAATTCATCTACAATCATGGTCTTCTTATCGGAAGTAATAACATCCGAAGGCGGAATGTCATACAACATAATTTCTTTCGGTAATACCGTTACGGTATCCACAAAAGGAGTCAGAAAATAGTATCCCGCTTCCGAAATGACTCTATCCACTTTTCCGAATCTTAAAATCAAATGATACTCATTTTCTCCGGCATAAGAGAAACTGTTTAACAACACACCAATGATAAAAAGTGCAACAACACTGCCAATTACTTTTCCCTTCATCTTACTCTTCATCTGCAGCATCCTCACTTTCCCCACCGGTAATGGTTATGGTATTGTTTCCGGTTCCGAAGGTGGAAGTTCCGAAATTAGCAAACGTATCGAGGGGATAAATGGTTTCCACGCTTCCGTCTGCATTGTTAATCACAATTTTCATACCCGGTAAAATACTTTCCATGGTTTCATAGAACATACGAAGTCTTGTTACCGTAGGATTTTCCACATATTCTTCGTACATGGCATTAAACATTGCCACTTCTTCCAAACCTTGGTTCACACGCTGGGTGCGGATAACTTCTGCTTCCTGCAAAATACGATCCACCTCTGCCTGCGCCAAAGGAATCTGCTCATTCATGTACTGATTTGCTTCGTTAATGGTAGTTTCCATTCCCTGCTTTGCCGTTTCCACTGCCTTAAATGCAATCATAACAGCATCGGTAGGGGGTTCTGCATCCTGAATGGTAATGTTAACCAACTGGATACCGATATCCATCGCTTCCAATTCAGCAATAATCCGTTCTTTAATGATAGCCTGAATTTCTCCCTTTCCTGTGGTAAGCACGGAGTCTACATCATAGCTTCCCACAGTATCACGAATCCAGCTCTGGGTAATGTTTTTCAAAATACCCACCGGATCCTGAGATGCATACAGATATTTCACAGGATCTACCACTCTGTACTCCACATAGAAATCCACATTCACAAAATTATAGTCAGAGGTAATCATTAAAGACTCATTTTCTACCGAATTCTCCTGTCCCATCTCATCCACATAATACCCCATGGTTAATCCATTGATAGTGGTATTTACCTTAGTCACATCCTGAATAAACGGAATGCGGAAATGAAGTCCCGTCTCAGTTACCGCTCTGGGCACCCCAAAGGTAGTCACCACTGCCGCTTCCTGCTCCGCAATGGTATAAAATGAATTAAATACTGTGATGCAAAGAAAAATTCCTACTGCAACACCGGTAACTGCTTTTGTGATTTTTTCCTTCATCGCCAAGGTGGCTTCTCTTCCCTTTTCCTCATCCTGTCGCATACTCTCCGACATAAGGATGCGGAATATAATAAAGAGAGCCACAAAAATGATGACTGCTTTCAACATACTCTTCTTCCTTTCTACTCGTCTTCCACGGTCAAACAATATAACTCTTCGTTCCCAACCATCTCTCCGGTGAATACAAATCCGAATTTTTCGTAAAGCCTTTTCGCTTTTGTATTTTCCGGATTAACGGAAAGATAGATTTCTCTGCACTCTTCCGTCTCCAAGATCTCCTCAATCATAATTTTCAGTGCGATTTGTCCGAATCCTTTTCCCTGATGTTTTTTATCAATCATCAGCCGAAGAATCTCGTAACAATCGTGTTCCGGATTGAATCCGTACATGCCAAATCCCACCGGACACTTACCGCAATACACGGCTCGCACCGTCCAGGTACCCTCATACAATGCCTGCAAAATAGACAACGCATTGGACGGAACATAGGATTCACAGAGTCTTGGCATCTCGTCCTCCTCCGTAGTCAAAAAAACAATATCCATCCAATTGTCTTCATCAATTTCCCTTAGGCGAACCGATACATCCATTCGACTTTATCCCTCGTTTTCCGCATTTCGATGCATAGCAAACTGCACATCGCCCTGCTTTTCAATACTTTCTGAAATGCTGCGCTGGTCTGCCTGTGCCAACGATTTGGTACGATCCGCATTGGCCTGAGCTAATGTTTTTACTACACCGGGGCCGTTTACACAACCGCCGTTACAAATCATTCCTTCCAAGAAGTCCTCCGGAAGCTTTCCCGCTCTCATCAGCATCAAAGCTTTCTTACATTCTGCTGCACCGTTGCAGGTAAATACCTTCACATCCTCCGCTACTCCCTGCTCTTTTAATGCCTGTTTTACCGCTGCGGTTACACCGCCACTCTTGGCAAAATTCTTTCCGTACAAGCTTCCCTGTTGCAACGCATAATCCACCGGTTTTAATTCTACGCCCTTTGCTTCAAACATCGCAGATAATTCTTCAAAGGTAAGTACCAAATCCGCATTATCTCCCGGAATGTGCTGTGACTGACCTGCCTCACTCTTTTTCGCAATACAAGGGCCGATGAAAATACAAACCGAATCCTTATCCCAGGATTTTACCATACGGGCCGTTGCAGCCATGGGAGAAATCGTGGTGGAAATGGAATCCGCCAACGTCGGGAAGTGTCTCCGGATCATGTGCACAAACGCAGGACAACAGGAAGTGGTCATCTTCTTTCCTTCCTTATATGCCTCGCCCCATTCTTTGGCTTCTTCGTACGCTACATAGTCTGCGCCGAGCGCTACCTCTACCATATCTTCAAATCCCATTTCCCTGGCCAGCAGGAACGCTTCCACCGCCTGTTGTGCCGTGTGGTCGCGGCCAATGGCGCGCAGCGTTTCATCGTTCATGGTCTGCGGGTTGATGCTGATGCGGTCCACCCGCAGCCGCTTGAGCGTTTCCAGCTTGCCGCGCGTGATGGTGTCGGGGCGGCCTGCCTCCACAGT
>JAZNKK010000038.1:0-48774 GCA_045578545.1 Lachnospiraceae bacterium | reverse complement strand
ATGACTGTGCTTAAAGGCGTTGCCATGCTTTGTTCTTTTCTTGGAATAGTTATCTTGTCAACCGGAAAAGGTGAGTTGCTCAGCGGAAATGCTGCCTTGGGTGCTGCAAGCTGTGTTATTGCTGCAGCTTGTTACGGATTATTTTCTGTTACCGATATTTGAGCCTTTGGCATTTGCCCTTGTGATTGCATATTACCGTTTGTATGATGTATGGTTTCCGTCGGAGGAAAAGGAAAAAACGTATTATTAAAGAAAATGCTTGCATTTTCCTGTAAAAAGTGTTAACGTAACTTATGGTAATAGAAATTTTTGGAAGGAGTAGGTGAAAACCTACTCTTCTTTATTGAAAAATCATTCGTGTAATTCTTTATTAAAAATTAGTTTGCATAAAAATATTACGGCAAATACTTAATATCAGGAAAGAAAGGAGTTAGAATGGCGGGTAAAAAAGAATACGAAGAAAAAACGGAAGAATTATTAAAAGACATTGTACAAAAGCATCAGGTGGAAATCTATGATGTGGAATATGTAAAGGAAGGAAGCGACTGGTATCTTAGAGCCTACATTGATAAGGAAGGCGGAGTAACCATTGAAGATTGCGAAAAGGTGAGTCGTGACTTATCCGATAAATTGGATGAAGCGGATTTTATCAAAGATGCCTACATCTTGGAAGTCAGCAGTCCGGGGCTGGGAAGACAGCTCAAGAAAGACCGGCATTTGGAAAAGAGTCTGGGGGAAGAAGTGGAAGTGAAACTTTTTGAAGCTCTGGACGGGCAAAAAGAATTTGCCGGAATCTTAAAAGCCTTCGATAAACAACATCTTACCATAGAAGAAGGCGAAGAAAATGAAATTGTTTTTGAGCGAACCAAAATTGCTATGGTTCGACTTGCATTAGATTTTTAATCAGGAGGAAAGAAAAAATGAACAAAGAGTTAATGGAAGCATTGGATATTTTGGAAAGGGAAAAGGAAATCAGCAAGGAAGCCTTATTTGAGGCAATCAGCAATTCCCTGGTAACAGCCTGCAGAAACCATTTTAAGAGTGCAGACAATATTCGTGTTGATATTGACAAAGATACCTGCGAATTTCATGTGATTGCAACCAAAGAAGTAGTGGAATTGGAAGATGATGTTATGGATCCCGCAATTGAAATTTCTTTGGATGAAGCACGCAAAATCAATCCGGAAGTAGAGATTGGTGAAACGGTGGAGATTGAAGTAAACTCCAAAGAATTTGGACGTATTGCAACACAGAATGCAAAGAACGTAATTACACAGAAAATTCGTGAAGAAGAAAGAAATGTGGTATATAACCAGTTCCATACCAAGGAAAGAGATATCGTAACCGGTGTGATTCAGAGAAGAAGCGGAAAGAACTGGAGTGTAAATCTCGGAAAAGCAGACGGTCTTTTGATGGAATCCGAAATGGTAGCCGGCGAAGAATATATGCCGAATCAGAGATTGAAAGTATTCATTTTGGAAGTAAAGAGTACACCGAAGGGATCTAAGATTACCGTAAGCCGTACCCATCCGGAATTGGTAAAACGTTTATTTGAATCAGAAGTAACGGAAATCAAAGATGGAACCGTTGAAATTAAGAGCATTGCCCGTGAAGCGGGAAGCCGTACCAAGATGGCGGTTTATTCCAATAATGAAAATGTAGATCCGGTTGGTGCATGTGTAGGTATTAACGGAGCAAGAGTAAATGCCATTGTAAAAGAACTTAGAGGCGAGAAAATAGATATTATCTGCTGGGATGATAACCCCGGTAACTTAATTCGTAACGCCCTTTCTCCCGCACAGATTATCAATGTATTTGCTGACCCGGATGAAAAGACTGCAAATGTAGTAGTACCGGATAACCAGCTTAGTTTGGCCATCGGTAAGGCAGGACAGAATGCAAGACTTGCAGCAAAACTGACCAACTATAAGATTGATATTAAATCAGAAACACAGGCAAAAGATGCGTATGGTTTCCGTGTGGAAGACTACATGAGTGAAGATGATTACGATGAGTATTATGAAGAGGACGAACTTGCATACGATGAGGAAGCCTCTGAAATGGACGAAAACTTCGAAACAGATGAAAATTTTGAATCGGAAGAATAGAAAGGCATAGAGCATGGCAAAGACGGTACCCCAAAGAAAATGCATTGGTTGTGGAGAAATGAAAAGTAAAAACGAGCTGATGCGAGTGATTAAAACCAAAGAAGGCGAGATTTCCTTGGATATTTCCGGCAAAAAAAACGGCAGGGGTGCATATCTTTGTAAGAATGAGGAATGTCTTAGAAAAGCAAGAAAAAGTAAGGGCTTGGAACGAGCATTTGGAATGGCAATTCCGGATACGGTATATGATGCCTTGGAAAAGGAGTATGTTTCGGTTGGAAAATAACAAAATCTTATCTTTGCTGGGGCTTGCCCAGAATGGCGGAAGAATATCCAGCGGAGAGTTTATGACGGAAAAAAGTGTCAAGGAGGGAAAGGCATTTTTGGTGATAGTGGCGGAGGATGCTTCCGACAACACCAAAAAGAACTTTCAGGATATGTGTAATTTTTATCATGTTCCACTGGTAATCGTCGGAAGGAAAGAGGCATTGGGGCATGCCATAGGGAAACAAATACGAGCATCCATTGCAGTGAATGATTCCGGATTTGCAAAATCCATTCAAAAACTGGTAGCGGATTCCAAGAATAACGGGAGGTAAAATAGAAGCATGGCAAAAAGAATCAGTAGTTTTACAAAAGAATTTGACGGTTTAGAAAACAGTAAGGTAATTGAAATACTGGAAAAGAACGGAATCGTCAATAAGAAGGCGCAAAGTGGTATTTCCGAAGAAGAGGAATCTTTACTCTGTAAGGAATTGGCTGCTTTGGGATATAAGAAAAACAGTGCGTCAGGAGACAGTGAGCCTTCCGTAAAAAACACTGCGAAAGAAGAAAAGAAAGACAGCGCAAAGGAAGTCGTAAAGGAAGAAACAGCAAAGGCAGAGGTAGCCAAAGAAGAAAAGAAAGCAGCGATAGCTCCGGAGAAGGCAGAAAAACCTCAGGCAGAAAGCAGTAAAGAGGTTACGCCGGAAAAGAAGGAAGGAAATGCTGTGAAACCCGGCTTAAAGAAAAAGAATATTATTATTGTTGGAAATAATCAGAACCGTCCCCAGCAGAATCGTAATTATTCCGGAGACAGAAAGAACAACGGTAATCCCTATCGTCAGGGGAACGGCAATTATGCGGACAATCGTAACAACGGAAATCAGGGAGGCAATAATTTTGCCCGTCCTTCCGGCCCGATTCGTCCGAGAGCAAATATGATTGACCGTGCAGCAGAGGTTACCAACCGCAGACTTCAGGCGGAAAGAGAAGAACAGCTTCAGGCAGAATTGGCTGCAAAAGCGCAGGAAAGCAAGCAGCAGGAGAATGATTCCCAGGCAGGTGCGGATGTTGCCAATGCAGCAACAGGAAACAACAATCGCAATAACGATTACCATAATCGTAATAATGATTACAGAAATAATGGCGGAGGATTCCGTTCCAATCAAAACAACGGCGAAAATCGTCAGGGACAGAACGGTTACCGTAATAATGGTTTCCAAGGCGGATTTAAATCCGGAAACAACGGACAGGGAAGAGACGGAATGCAACGTCAGGGACGTCCCGGAGAAGGTGGACCAAGAAGAGACGGCGGAAGTGACAATCGTTTTAGAAAGCCCGGTGCCGATGGACAAAAATCCTTCCAAAGACCGTCCGGAAAGCCGCAGGGAAAAGGATTTGCTTCGGATGTAGTAATTCCGGATGAAAAACATCGTGACGAAGAAAAACGTCGTAACTTTACACAGGATAAAGATAAGAAGAGTAAAAAAGACCATCTTTATGAAGAAGATAATGAAATGACATTGGGCAGAGGCAGAAACAGCAAAGCCGGCCGTTTCATTAAACCTGTAAAAGCGAAAGAAGAAAAGGTGGAAGACGATATCAAAGTATTGGTATTGCCGGATGAAATTACCATCAAAGATTTGGCAGATAAGATGAAGATTCAGCCTTCTTCCATTGTTAAGAAGCTCTTCATGCAGGGCGAAATCGTAACAGTAAACCAGGAAATTTCGTTTGAAAAAGCAGAAGAAATTGCTCTGGAATACGAGATTATGTGCGAACGAGAAGAAAAGGTGGATGTCATTGCCGAACTTTTAAAAGAAGAGGAAGAAGCACCGGAGAATTTGGTAGAAAGACCGCCTGTTATCTGTGTTATGGGTCACGTTGACCACGGTAAAACTTCCCTTTTGGATGCAATTCGTAAAACCCACGTTACCGACCGTGAAGCCGGAGGTATTACCCAGCATATCGGTGCTTACACCGTAAACGTAAACGGAAAGCAGCTGACCTTTTTGGATACCCCGGGACACGAAGCATTTACTTCCATGCGTATGCGTGGTGCAAATTCTACCGATATCGCAATTCTGGTGGTTGCAGCGGACGACGGTGTTATGCCCCAGATCGTAGAAGCAATTAACCATGCGAAAGCGGCAGGTATTGAAATCGTAGTTGCAGTAAATAAGATTGATAAACCCGGTGCTAATGTAGACCGAGTAAAACAGGAACTTACGGAATATGAATTGATTTCCGAAGACTGGGGCGGTACCACTATTTTCGCAAATGTATCTGCGAAAACCGGAGAAGGTATCGAAGAACTGTTGGAAATGGTACTTCTTTCCGCAGATGTATTGGAATTAAAAGCCAATCCGAACCGTCAGGCGAGAGGTCTTGTCATTGAAGCGGAATTGGATAAGGGACGTGGTCCGGTTGCTACCGTATTGGTTCAGAAGGGAACCCTGCATGTTGGTGATTTTATTTCTGCAGGCGCTTCTCACGGTAAAGTAAGAGCTATGGTGGATGATAAGGGAAGACGTGTGAAAGAAGCAGGTCCTTCCACACCGGTAGAAATTTTGGGTCTTAATGATGTTCCTAACGCAGGTGAAATCTTTATTTGTCATGACAATGATAAATTGGCTAAAAATTATGCAGAAACCTTTATTGCCCAGAATAAAGTAAAATTATTGGAAGATACTAAGGCTAAGATGTCCTTGGATGATTTGTTCTCCAAAATTCAGGCAGGCAATTTGAAGGAGCTCAACCTGATTATCAAGGCCGATGTACAAGGTAGCGTAGAAGCGGTAAAACAGTCCTTGCTGAAGCTTTCCAATGAGGAAGTTGTGGTTAAGGTGATTCACGGCGGCGTAGGTGCCATCAACGAATCTGACGTTATTTTGGCAAGTGCTTCTCAGGCAATCATTATCGGATTTAATGTTCGTCCTGATGCTATGGCGAAACAGACCGCAGAGCGGGAAGGCGTAGATGTACGATTGTACAAGGTAATTTACCAGGCCATCGAAGATGTGGAGGCTGCCATGAAGGGTATGCTGGATCCGGTATTCGAGGAAAAGGTAATCGGTCATGCAGAAGTACGTCAGATTTTCAAGGCTTCCGCAATCGGAAACATTGCCGGTGCTTTTGTGCTGGATGGTATGTTCCAGAGAGGATGTAAGATCCGAATTACCCGTGAAGGCGAACAGATTTACGAAGGTAGCCTTGCATCATTGAAGCGTTTTAAAGATGATGTAAAAGAGGTAAAAGCAGGATTTGAATGTGGTCTTGTATTTGACGGATTTGAACAGATGCAGGAATTGGACGTAGTAGAAGCTTATATTATGGTTGAGGTACCCAGATAAGAATGAGAAAGAACAGCGTAAAAAATACCAGAATTAATGCAGAAGTGCAAAAAGTCCTTGCCGAAGTTATTCGTAGCGAAATCAAGGATCCCAGAGTGCCGGAGTTTACTTCGGTAGTGGATGTGGAATGTGCGCCGGACTTGAAAACCTGCAAGGTTTGGGTAAGCATGCTTTGTAATGAAGAAAGAGAAGCAGAGGCTTTGGAAGGTTTAAAGAGAGCGGAAGGATATATGAAGAATCAGCTTGCGAAAAAGCTGAATCTTCGTAATACTCCGGAGCTGCGTTTCTATGTGGATAACTCCATTGCTTACGGCAATCACATGGCAAAGCTTATTGACGAGGTAAACAAAGGTCTGAAATCGGAAGAAGTAGGGACAGAATCGGAAGATGAAATTTGATGTTTATGAGGAAGTAAAGGAAGCAAAAAAAATAGCAATCAGCGGACATATTAATCCGGACGGAGATTGTATTGGTGCCTGTCTTGGGATGTACTTTTATTTAAAAAAGCGTCTTCCTAAGGCAGATATCGTTGTGCTCTTGCAAAGCCCGGATTCTTCTTTTCGCGGTATTCCGGGAGTGGATGTCATTTCTTCTTCGTATGAGAGGGAGGAAATTTTTGATGTCTTTCTCTTGTTGGATACGGTTTCTTCCAGAATCGGCGAAGCTGAGAAATATTTTGAGACAGCGAAGAAGACCATCAATATTGACCATCATATCAGTAATGCTTCGGGGTGCGGTGACGTTAATTTTATTGTACCCACCGCAAGTGCAGCCAGTGAATTGGTTTATGAGTGTATTTTGCCGGAATACATGGACGCAACGATTGCAGAACTTCTTTATATGGGGATTGCGCATGATACCGGTGTGTTTAAATTTTCCAACACATCTCCGGAGACGCTTCGAATTGTAGCGAAACTGATGGAATACGGATTTGATTTTTCCAAGCTCTTAGACGAAACATTTTATGAGAAAACTTATTTGCAAAATCGTATTCAGGGAAGAATTGTTTTAGACAGTCGCCTCTATTTTGACGGACAAGTTATCGTAGGAAGTGCAGACCGGCAATTGATGGAGGAGTTTGGTGCAACGAAAAATGATTTTGACGGAGTGGTGAATCAGCTTAGGGTAACCAAGGGAGTTATCTGCGCTGTGTTTTTGTACGAAAAAAATCCGGGCTTGTTTAAAGTCAGTATGCGTTCTTCTTCGGATGAAGTTAATGTGGCAACCGTTGCAACGTTTTTTGGCGGAGGCGGTCATATGAGAGCGGCCGGTGTGGATATACCGGGAAATGTGAAAGACATTGAAGAAAAGATTCTGGCAGAAGTAAAAAAACAAATTGGATAGTAGGAGAGAATTTCATGATTCATGGAATCCTTAATGTATATAAGGAAGCAGGTTTTACCTCCTTTGATGTGGTGGCAAAACTTCGCGGAATTACGAAACAAAAGAAAATAGGGCATACCGGAACACTCGACCCGGCAGCGGAGGGAGTGCTTCCGGTTTGTTTCGGTAATGGGACAAAGCTTTGTGAAATCTTAACAGACAAAATCAAGGAATACGAAGCCGTATTTTTGCTTGGGGTGACCACGGATACCTTGGATATGACCGGTACGATTTTGGAAGAAAAAGAAGTGACGGTTTCGGAGGAACAAGTATTACAGGCCTTGGAAGGTTTTGTAGGGTCCTATGGACAGATTCCTCCCATGTATTCAGCCATTAAAATAGACGGAAAGCGTTTGTATGAGCTGGCAAGGGAAGGAAAAGTGGTGGAGCGGAAAGCGCGGGAAGTGACGATTTATGAGTTGGAAGTTTTGGAAATCTCCCTTCCGAGAATAAAGGTCAGAGTAAAATGCAGCAAAGGCACTTACATTCGAAGCCTTGGCAGAGACATAGGAGAATTCCTTGGTTGCGGTGCGTCAATGGAAGGTCTTGTACGGACGGTCAGTGGTGATTTTGTTCTTTCCGAGGCAATCAAATTTTCGGAAATCGAAAGGTTATGGAAGGAAGGGCGATTGGAAGAAAAGATACTTCCGGTGGAAGCGGTTCTTACAAAATATCCGGCGCTACATGTAAAGGAAGCATTTAAAAAACGAATTGACAACGGTAATTCTCTTTCCGAAGAAGCTTTTTGGGAAAAGGTAGAGAATGCGGAGGGGAAATACCGGATTTATAATGCGGAAGGAAAATTCTTTGCGCTTTATCGTTATTCAACGGAAAGAAAGGAATGGCTGCCTGATATAATTTTCCCTTTATCAGACAGTTAAAAGAATAGAATTATGATAATGATATCCAATACCACGGATTTTTTTATTTCAGATTCCACAGCAGTGGCCATTGGAAAATTTGACGGTGTACATATCGGACACAGAGCATTGCTGCAGGAGATTTTAGAGGCGAAGAAAAAGGGGTATAAAGCTGCGGTTTTTACCTTTGACCCGTCTCCGGCGGACTTTTTCGGATTGTCGGACGGGAAATGCCTGACAGACAAGGAAGAAAAAAGAAAAATTTTAAAGGCACTGGGAGTGGATTACTTAGTGGAATATCCGCTGGATGAAGCGTCGGCCAAAGTGGAACCGGAAACATTCATAGCAGAATACCTGGTAGGAAAAATGCAGGCGGGATACATTGTGGCAGGAAGTGACTTGTCCTACGGGAATCGGGGAAAAGGCGACTTTGCCTTGCTTAGAAGCATGGAAAAAGAATATGGATACCGGTGCAAAGAAATTGCAAAAATCATGGTAGGAGAAAAAGAAGTCAGTTCTACCTTGATTCGCACGCTGGTAGAAGAAGGGGAGATGGAACAAGTAGAATGTTTGTTGGGACATCCCTATGAGTTTTGCGGAAAAGTCATGCACGGAACCAAGATAGGAAGTAAAATCGGTATGCCAACCATCAATATTTTTCCCGGAGAAAATAAAATTTTACCGCCGTTTGGAGTGTATTATTCCAAGGTAAAAATCGACGGTGATTGTTTCTTTGGAATCAGCAATTTGGGAACTAAGCCTACGGTAAATCAAACGGGGCGGGTAAATCTGGAAACCTTTCTTTATGATACAGAGAAAGATTTGTATGACAAAGAGGCGGAAATTTCCCTGTTAAAGTTTTGCCGGCCGGAGCAGAAATTTTCGGATTTGACCAAGCTACAGGAGAAAATCAGGGAAGATGTAGAAAACGGCAGGAACTTCTTCGGGATTAATAGCTAAAAAAATACTGGAAAATACAAATTCTATGTGTATATGTGGAGAAAATGAAAAAGGCTACTTGTAAAGTATGAAAATCCTATATAAAATGTAAGTGTTTTGGCAGAAGAAGGAATTCTACGAAAGAGTATAGAATAAGAGGATGACGAAATGAGCTTATCAGAAGTATTAGCATTATCGGGTGGTTTGGGACTTTTTCTTTTGGGAATGAGTCAGATGAGTGACGGTATTGAAAAAGCCGCAGGTGCAAAGTTGCGTTCCATTTTGGAGATGTTTACCACCAACAAATATATGGGACTTATCGTGGGTATTGTATTTACCGGTATTGTGCAGTCTTCATCAGCCTGCACGGCAATGGTGGTTAGTTTTGTTAACTCAGGTCTTATGAATTTATATCAGGCAGCCGGTGTGATTTTGGGTTCGAATATCGGAACAACCATTACCGGACAGCTGGTTTCTTTTAATTTATCCAAATATGCTCCTGTTTTTTTGCTTTTGGGTGTTATGGCATCTATGTTTTCCAAAAAACAGATGGTAAAAAAATTAGGTGACGTAGTAATTGGTTTCGGCGTATTATTCATGGGTATTTCCATGATGTCTTCTGCGATGCAGACCATGAAAGAATCCGGACAGATTCAGGAAATTCTTCAGACGTTAACCAGTCCCTTGGCGGCAATTATGATGGGACTTGTGATTACTGCCATTATTCAAAGCTCTTCCGTTACGGTATCCATTGTACTTCTTATGGCACAACAGGAATTGTTTGTGGATTTGAATATCTGTCTGTATATTATTTTGGGATGTAATATCGGCTCTTGCGGAACGGCGCTTTTGGCTTCTTTGGCAGGAAAAAAAGATGCTAAGAGAGCAGCATTAATCCATCTTTTATTTAATGTTTTCGGTACGATTCTTATGTACATTGTACTGTTTTTCTTTATAGATCCGATTTCCGGGGCAATTCATTCCATTTCTGCGGATAACGGAAGATTTGTAGCAAACGCACATACGTTATTTAAAGTATCACAGGTAATTGTACTAATTCCGTTTTCTAATTATTTGGTAAAATTAACTTACCTGATTGTACCGGGAGATGACAAAAAAGTAGGTTATCGGGATTCTTTCCAGTTGGAATACATCGGAGATACGGTACTTTTTAATCCTTCTACCGCAGTATTTGACGGAAAGAAAGAGTTGGAGCGAATGGCATCCCTTGCCAGTGATAACTTAAATCGTGCCATGAATGCACTGATTACTATGGATGCGGAAGACATTAAAGAAGTATATGAAGTGGAAAAGAATATAAATTTCCTGAATCGTTCCATTACGTCATATTTAGTGAAAATCAATCAATCTACCTTGCCGTTTGACGATTTACAGGGAATCGGTGCATTGTTCCATGTGGTAAATGATATTGAACGAATCGGAGATCATGCGGAAAATATTGCAGATATGGCTCTTCGACGTAAGGAATTGGGTGTTTCTTTCAGTAAGGAAGCACAGTCAGAATTAACACAGATGTTAGATTTGGTAAATCGTATGATTGCAAAGGCCATCCGCCATATGCTGGATGGAGATAACAGAGAGATTACGGAAGAGTTGTACTCTTTAGAAAACCAGGTAGATGAGATGGAAAATGAGTTGCAGCAGCATCATATCGACCGACTTACCAGACAGGAATGCAGTCCGGAGGCAGGAATGTTGTTTTCTGATGTTGTTTCCGGTTTGGAAAGAGTGGCGGATCATGCGTTGAATATTTCTGTTTACATTGCGAACGGAGGAAAAAAATAAAAAAAGACAGCTTCCCCTTTACCGGCCCAAAACCGGCAAAGGGGTTTTTTATGGAAAATATTCCCGTCTCCTTTCGGGTTGACGATAGGGGCTGGGGAAGGTATAATGTGTTCGTAACAAAAATGTAACAAAAATGTAATAAATATAGAGCTCTATAAACAGAAAGGGCAAGGTTTTATATGAAATATAGGTACTTAAAATATATTAGTTTGTTTACCATGACAGCCACGTTGTTCTTTGGTTCTATCGCCTTTGCTTCGACTCCGGCACCGTCAGAAAACGAAGCAGAAGAAGTGATTGTGATGGATGATTTTTCCGTAAATGCGCCTTCGCAACAAGCTTTGGTTTTGAATCGGGAAGGTAGTGAGAATACCGGAGATGAGGCATCGACGTCTGAGAATGAGATTTTGGAATCTGCCGGAGCAAGACAAGCGATGGAAGAGGTATTGGATACCGTGGATACGGAAAATGAACCGGCTACTTATTGGGGCTATACTCATCTTGGCATTGCGAATGTGGAGAATCATTTAAATGTCCGGGCTTATCCGGGAGAGGACGGCAGACTAATCGGAAAGATGTCCAATAATGCGGCATGTGAAATTCTGGAAATCAGTGACGGCTGGGCGCATATTATATCCGGCGAAATTGAAGGATACGTCAGCATGGATTATTTGCTTACCGGTCCTATGGCTTTGGCAAGGGCGAGAGAAATCGTTGCGCCAATGGCCACAGTAACGACACAATCCTTAAAGGTTCGGGAACAACCCAATACGGAATGTGAAGTAATCACATTGATTCCGGAAGGGGAACAATTGCTGGTTATAGAAGAGATGGATGGCTGGGTCTGCGTGGATTTGGACGGAGAAGAAGCTTATGTGTCGGCAGAATATGTGGAAGTAGAGGAACGTTTGGATACAGCGATTACCATGACAGAGCTTTTGTATGGAGAAGGTGTTTCCGACGTCAGAGTGGAACTCTGCGAATATGCAAAACAGTTTGTGGGAAATCCTTACGTTTGGGGAGGAGTATCTCTTACCAATGGTGCGGATTGTTCCGGATTTGTTCTTAGTATTTATGCAAGATATGGGGTGACATTGCCGCATTCCTCCAGAGCGCAGGCAGGGTATGGAACAACGGTAAGTTTGTCGGAAGTACGTCCCGGAGACTTAATTTTCTATACCAAAGGCGGAGTGATTAATCATGTGGCAATCTATATTGGTAACGGACAAGTAATTCATGCCAGCAGTCCCAGCACCGGTATCCGAATTTCCAGTATGTATTACCGTACGCCCTATAAGGCGGTCAGCCTTTTGTATGACTAAAAGGAAGAGATGAAAAGCACAGAATTCCAACAAGAGAAATTCAAAGGAAATAAGGGTTTACAGAAAAAATCTTTTGTGTTATACTTTCATGGTATGTGATTTGGCATTGCCAATCATAAGGTACCATTTCTAGGAGAAGAGACGACTCCGACTTTGCTCTTGGATTTGGCAAATAGATAATTTAGGAGGAAACAAAATGATTTCAGCAGAAAAGAAACAAAACATGATTCAGACCTACGCAAGATGCGAAGGCGACACAGGTTCACCGGAAGTTCAGGTTGCAATTCTTACAGCAAGAATTGAAGAACTTACAGCACACCTTAAAGATCATCCCAACGATCACCACTCCAGAAGAGGTATGTACAAGATGATCGGTAAGAGACGTGGTCTTCTTGATTACTTAAAGAAAATTGATATTGAAAGATATCGTGCGCTGATTGAAAAACTTGGAATCAGAAAATAGTTCTTATTAGCGGATGCGGGGCATTATGCCCTGTTATCCGCTTTTATGATTGTAAAAAACAAAATAGAACATCAAGGCAGAAGAATCCACGAGACCACTGAAAAGGTGATTTTAAGCAGAAATGATTTTTTCAGTGTTTTCGAGAATCTTCTGCCTTAATATAAAAAAGGAAAAGGAGAAAACTATGTACAAGACATTTAGTATTGAAATTGGTGGACGTACACTTAGTGTAGATATCGGAAGAGTTTCTGCACAGGCAAATGGTGCAGCATTCATGCATTATGGTGAAACCACCGTATTATCCACAGCAACCGCTTCTGAAAAACCCAGAGACGGTATCGATTTCTTCCCTCTTTCCGTAGAGTACGAAGAAAAACTTTATTCCGTAGGTAAAATTCCCGGAGGTTTCAATAAGAGAGAAGGTAAGGCATCTGAAAATGCGATTCTTACCAGCCGCGTTATTGACCGTCCCATGCGTCCGTTGTTCCCGAAGGATTACCGCAATGACGTAACCTTGAACAACCTTGTTATGAGTGTGGATCCGGAATGTCGTCCGGAGCTTGTAGCAATGCTTGGTTCTGCTATTGCAACTTGTATTTCCGATATTCCTTTCTGCGGACCTTGTGCAACAACACAGATTGGTCTTGTAGACGGAGAATTTATCGTGAACCCGAATCAGGAACAGTGGAAGGTTGGTGATTTACAGCTTACCGTAGCTTCTACTTCCGAAAAGGTTATCATGATTGAAGCCGGCGCAAACGAAGTTCCGGAAGCAAAGATGTTGGAAGCAATCTACAAAGCACATGATATCAATCAGGAAATCATTGCTTGGATTAACAACATTGTAGCAGAAGTTGGCAAACCCAAACACGAATATACCAGCTGTGCAATCCCTGAGGAAATGTTTGCAGCAATGAAAGAAATCGTTACACCCGCTGAAATGGAAGAAGCAGTATTTACCGACGTTAAGCAGGTTCGTGAAGAAAATATCCGTAAAGTAACCGAGAAATTGGAAGAAGCTTTTGCAGATAAGGAAGAATGGCTTGCTGTTCTTGGTGAGGCTGTTTACCAGTATCAGAAGAAGACAGTAAGAAAGATGATTTTGAAGGATCACAAGCGTCCGGACGGTCGTGAAATCACACAGATCAGAAAGCTTGCTGCAGAAGTAGATATCATCCCCAGAGTTCACGGTTCTGCAATGTTTACCCGTGGACAGACCCAGATTTGTAACGTATGTACTTTGGCACCGTTGTCAGAAGTGCAGAAGATTGACGGTCTGGATGAAAATGAAAAATGCAAGAGATATATGCATCATTACAATTTCCCCGCATACTCTGTAGGTGAAACAAAAGTAAGCCGCGGACCGGGACGAAGAGAAATCGGACATGGTGCTTTGGCTGAACGTGCATTGATTGCAGTTCTTCCTTCCGAAGAAGAATTCCCGTATGCAATCCGTACGGTATCCGAAACTTTTGAATCCAATGGTTCTACTTCCATGGCTTCTACCTGTTCTTCCTGTATGTCCCTTATGGCGGCAGGTGTTCCCATCAAGAAGATGGTAGCAGGTATTTCCTGTGGTCTGGTAACCGGCGATACCGATGATGATTTCGTTCTTTTGACCGATATTCAGGGCTTGGAAGACTTCTTTGGCGATATGGACTTTAAGGTAACCGGTACCGAAGACGGTATTACGGCAATCCAGATGGATATTAAGATTCACGGTCTTACCAGACCCATCGTGGAAGGTGCTATTGCAAGATGCCGTGAAGCAAGAATGTTCATCATGGAAAACTGTATGAAGCCTGCGATTGCAGAGCCTCGTAAAGAAGTTGGCAAATACGCACCCAAGATTATCCAGATTAAGATTGATCCTGAAAAGATTGGTGATGTGGTTGGACAGCGCGGTAAGACCATCAATGAAATTATTGCACGTACCGGTGTTAAGATTGATATCACCGATGAGGGCGCAGTAAGCGTATGTGGTACCGATGCAGAAATGATGGACAAGGCAATCGAAATGATTAAGACCATCACAACTGATTTTGCAGAAGGTCAGATTTTCAAAGGCAAAGTTGTCAGCATCAAAGAATTCGGTGCATTCGTTGAATTTGCTCCCGGAAAAGAAGGAATGGTTCACATTTCTAAGATTTCCAAAGAGAGAATTGACCGCGTAGAAGATATCCTTACCCTTGGCGATGAAGTAAAAGTAATTTGCCTCGGAAAAGATAAGCTTGGCAGAATGAGCTTCTCTATTAAGGATTGCCCCGCAAACTAATTAAAAGAAAAGGATTGCATCAGATTTTTTAAGAATTATAAATAGTTAAAAAAGATAAACCGGCCTCCAATGGTTAGAGTAAAATCTAGCATTTGGACGGTCGGTTTTTGGTTGGAAAGAAAAAACGTTAGTCGGAAATGTGAAGATAATTTCGCATGATTTTTAGAGCGTTTTTTTCCAAACGGGAAACCTGCGCCTGGGAGATGCCGATATATTCAGCGACTTCCATCTGGGTTTTTCCGTCAAAGAAACGAAGGGAAACGATTTCTTTTTCTCGCTCGTTTAAATGCTTCATGGCATCTAACAATGCCAGTTCCTCTACCCAGAACTCCTCTTTGTTCTTTTTGTCAGAAATCTGGTCCATAACATATAAGGTATCGCCGCCTTCTGTATAAACCGGTTCATAAAGGCTCATGGGACTTTGGATGGCATCTAATGCATAAACAATATCTTCTTTGGATAAACCGATTTCTAAAGCCACTTCGGCAATGGTGGGTTCAATGGAATTTTTTTTGGTAAGATATTCTTTGGCATAGATGGCTTTGTAGGCGGTGTCTTTGATGGAGCGGCTGACCCGAATGGAGGAGTTGTCCCTTAAAAAGCGTCGAATTTCCCCGATAATCATAGGAACCACATAGGTAGAAAATTTAACATTTAAAGTGTTGTCAAAGTTATCAATGGCTTTGATTAAGCCGATGCACCCGATTTGAAATAAATCGTCTGCATTTTCGTTGCTGGAAGAAAACCGTTTAATCACACTAAGAACAAGACGTAAATTGCCGCGAATAAAAGTTTCCCTGGCAGACATATCACCGGCTTTAATTTTTTCAAAAAGTTCCTCTTTTTCCTTTGGCTTTAGTAAGGGGAGCTTGGCTGTGTTGACTCCGCAGATTTCTACTTTTTGAAGTGCCATATCATTTACCACCTTGCAATAGTTTTCGTCCTTTTTAGGATGTGCCGACAAAGAAAAACTATACGAAGGATTGCACCATAAATTTCGTCATTTTTTGAGTTAGAGAAGCATAAAATAGAGTGGAACGGTTAATAGGATGGGTAAGCGTATGTTATATTCGGAAATGAAATCGAAGGAAGTAATTAGCGTGAAAGATTGCAGAAAACTGGGACATATTTGCGACATGGAAATCGATCATTGTACCGGCTGCATCAAAAAAATCATTGTGCCGGGACGCTGGCATTGGTTTAGCGGATTTTGTCAGGACCAGGAATATGTGATTTCCTATTCGGAAATATGTCAGATTGGTCCGGATATTATTTTGGTAAATATATAAACGAATAATGATATGTAAACTATATTTTTATAAAAAAACGTAGTAAAATCAATGATTTTTCGCATTTTAGTTACCATAAAGTAGTTGACATAATGACAACAAAAAATTATAATGAACATAAAGTTTGTGTATTGCGTTGCATCACAAACACAGAGATTTTGGCAACGCAGAAAGAGGGAAAATATGAAATGTCCGTTTTGTGGTCATGAAAATACCAGAGTTATCGATTCCAGACCGGCGGAAGATAACAATTCCATTCGTCGTCGTCGTGTATGTGATGAATGTGATAAGCGATTTACAACCTATGAAAAGGTGGAAACCATTACGCTTATTATCATTAAAAAAGATAATAACCGGGAAACCTATGATCGGAAAAAAATCGAGGCCGGTGTATTAAGAGCGTGCCACAAACGACCCATTAGTGCAGATTCCATCAATAAATTGGTGGATGAAGTGGAAACCGAAATTTTTACAAGGGAAGAAAAAGAAATTCCCAGCTACATTATCGGTGAAATTGTAATGGAAAAATTAAAAGATTTGGAAGCCGTTGCTTACGTAAGATTTGCTTCTGTTTATAGAGAATTTAAGGATATCAATACCTTTATGGATGAATTGAAAAAGGTTTTGAATTAAAAAGAATCTGTTTGTGAAACCTCATCAATCCGGTGAGGTTTCATTTTATGTTATGGGTGAAAGAAATGTAAATGTGCCATGAAAAAGGGGCGAAAGAAAGGCCCGGATGGTCCGGAAAGGAAGGACAAAAGAATGACGGAAGAAAAGCGAAATCAGGAAGAATATGTGATCGGAAATTTTTCATATCAGGATAAAGAGGAAGCCACCAGGGCCATCACCGAGCAAGAAAGAATCAAGCGCCTCGAACAACAGATTGATTATAATAAGCCGCAGGTGGTGTATGCACTTTATTCTAAGATGCTGCAAAATGAAATATTTAAAACACCGGAAGGAATGTTATATCTGGTGCATTTGCAGAATTATTTATACGAAAACGAAAAGCATATTAATGGTGTGATTCCGCTGATTCCCGCATCCTCTTTTACGGGAGAATTCGGCAAAGAAAAAAAACAAGAAAAAGGGGAAGAGGAGCGAAGACGACGAAGAGAAGAAAGACGAAAAGCAGAAGCAGAAGAAAAATTGCTTATCTATAAAATTGTGATTGGTTTTCTTGCGGCTGCTGTGGTGGGGATGTTGATTATTGCAGGTCTAAGCGATAGCCCTAATATTTTGAATTATCGCCAAAAAATACAGGATGAGTATGTAGAGTGGGAACAGGAACTTAGAGAATGGGAGGAAGAACTGGAAGAAAGAGAAGCAAAATAAAAACCTTTTTGTTTTCACAGTTTTACCATATTTTTAGGTTACACTAAGGAGAGTGAATATTTTTAAACTATTTTTCGAGAAGTCAAAGGACTGTAAAAAAGAAAAAAGGACACAATGAAAATAGTGGAAAGAAAAATGGGAAACGATTTGAAGAGAGGGTTATCAAATGGGAACACACAAGGTTTTGGTTGTGGACGATGAAAGTCGTATGAGAAAACTGGTAAAGGACTTTCTGGTAAAGAGCGGATACGAAGTGCTGGAGGCGGAAGACGGAAACGCAGCGATGGAAGCATTTTACGGAATAAAGGATATTGCACTCATTGTTTTGGATGTTATGATGCCGGGAATGGATGGCTGGGAGGTTTGCAAAGAAATCAGAAAATCTTCCAAAGTACCCATTATCATGCTGACAGCCAGAGGCGATGAACGCGATGAGCTATTGGGATTCCAACTGGGAGTCGATGAATATATTTCCAAACCGTTTAGTCCCAAAATATTGGTGGCGCGTATTGAGGCGATACTCAGACGTACTTCCCAGACCCAGGAAGGAGAACTTTTGGAGGCCGGCGGCATTGTAATCGACAAGTCTGCCCATACCGTAAAAATAGACGGAGAACCGGTAGAGCTTAGTTTTAAAGAATTTGAACTTCTGACCTATTTTGTGGAAAACCAGGGGATTGCACTGTCTAGGGAGAAGATTTTAAATCATGTGTGGAACTACGACTATTTTGGGGATGCCAGAACCATTGATACCCATGTAAAGAAGCTAAGAAGTAAGCTTGGAGATAAGGGCAACTTAATCCAGACCATCTGGGGGCTTGGGTATAAATTTGAGGAATAGATGCGAGCAGAGAAAAAAAGTTGGCAGAAGCAAAAGATGAGAGAACAGCCGCGTGTTGTTAAAATGCATTTTTTCTTTAAGATGGAACGCCACAGAGCGGTTGACCGGATATAGGAACAAAAGCCTTCCCAGACCGACCAAGGTACAGGGAAGGTTTTTTATGTTAGTGACATATCATACAATAGATTGCGGCAATCTATTGTCAAGAATGAATGTCAGCAGTGCCAAGAGGAACATGAAATCGAAATCATTGTTCCTAAGCATCACCGCTAATGTTTTGAAAAAATAATTAAAAAGTATAAAAGTTGCGTTTCACTTGCGATTCTTTCAAAAATTGGGTATCATATAAAGAGTATGTTTAAAAGGGAAAATGCAAAAGAAAGATGAGGGTTATTTCATGAACGAACAAAAAGAATTTCAGCCGTATGTTCCGGCGGAGAAAGTAACACCGGAAATTACAGCGACATCTGTGATTATGGGTATCATTTTGTCGGTTGTTTTTGGTGCGGCGAATGCCTATTTGGGACTCAGAGTAGGTATGACGGTTTCGGCATCCATTCCTGCGGCAGTGATTGCCATGGGTGTGATCCGTAAACTTCTTCACAAAAATTCCATTTTGGAAAGTAACTTTGTACAGACAACCGGTTCTGCCGGGGAATCTGTTGCGGCAGGTGCAATTTTTACGTTGCCTGCACTTTATATCTGGGCGGCAGAAGGTGTGATGGAGAAGCCCGGGTTATTGGAAATCACAATTATCGCACTTTTGGGCGGCCTTTTGGGGGTATTCTTTATGGTGCCCCTTCGTAATGCGTTGATTGTAAGGGAACACGGTGTGCTTCCGTATCCGGAAGGAACGGCATGTGCAGAAGTTCTCCTTGCCGGAGAAGAAGGCGGAACCAATGCCACAACAGTATTTGCCGGAATGGGAATTGCAGCAGCATTTAAATTTATCATTGACGGCATAAAAGCGGTACCCGGTGCAGTAGCACTTAAGTTTAAATCATACGGCGGAGAAATTGGGACACAGATTTATCCGGCACTCCTTAGTGTTGGTTATATTTGCGGGCCCAGAATTGCTTCCTATATGTTTGCCGGTGGTTTGCTTAGCTGGATGGTTTTGGTACCTATGTTTGTAATTTTTGCGCCTGATTTAGTTGTATTCTCTGACGAAAGCATGACATTGAGTCAGCTTTATGCAGAACACGGAACGGAAGGCGTTTGGGATAGCTATGTCCGCTATATTGGTGCAGGTGCTTTGGCAGCCGGCGGTATTATCAGCTTGATTAAATCCTTGCCGCTGATTATCAAAACCTTTGCAGATACGATAAAGAGTATGAAAAACAAAGCGGAAGTCAGCACAGCACGTACAGCGCAGGATTTGAACATGAAGGTGATTATCGGTGGTATCGTGGTACTTACCTTGCTGGTATGGTTGGTGCCGGCAGTTCCGGTATCACTTCTTGGAGCGGTTATCGTAGTTGTATTCGGATTTTTCTTTGCTACGGTATCTTCCCGTATGGTAGGTCTTGTTGGTAGCAGTAATAATCCGGTATCCGGTATGGCGATTGCCACTCTTTTGGTTACCACCTTCCTTTTGAAAACCACCGGTACGGTAGGTCCGGAAGGAATGAAGAGTGCCATTGCAATCGGTTCTATTATCTGTATTATCGCAGCAATTTCCGGAGATACTTCTCAGGATTTGAAGACCGGTTATTTACTTGGTGCGACACCGAAAAAACAGCAGATTGGTGAAATTATCGGTGTGGTTGCTTCGGCCATTGCAATCGGTTTTACCTTACAGCTTTTGGACCAGGCATGGGGATTTGCCTCCGAAGGAGGAGAACTTTCTGCACCTCAGGCGACTCTTATGAGAATGGTTATCGAAGGCGTTATGGACGGAAATCTTCCTTGGAATTTGATTTTCTTTGGTGCGATGATTGCAATCTGTGTGGAAATTATCGGTATTCCGGTTCTTCCTTTTGCGATTGGTGTATATTTGCCCGTGAATTTGAATGCCTGCATCATGATTGGTGGTTTGGTGCGCCTTGCATTTGAAAAAATGAAAAAAGAAGAGACAGAGAAGAAGCGCATCATTAACGATGGTATCCTGTTCTGCTCCGGTATGATTGCAGGAGAAGGTTTGATGGGAATCGCTTTGGCAGTTTTCGCCATTACCGGAGTTGCCGGAACTATGGATTTAACTCGGTTTACAGAGAACTTTTCGCCTATCGTTTCCAATGCAAGCTGTATTATAACGCTTGGAGTAATTATACTTCTTATGCTGAAGTTCTCGTTATGGAACAAAGCGGGTAAAAAAAATGAAAACGAATAAAAAGAAGGTTTCTGAAAACTATTTACTTCGCGTTCCTATGCCGGCGGCTAAGCTTAGATGGAAACCGGAAGAAGACGGGAAGATAATGCTTATGATTGAAAACAAAGGTGCCATGAATCGTTTGGCACAAAAGTTATTTCATAAACCCGAAATCAGTTACATTCATTTGGATGATTTGGGAAGCTTTGTGTGGACGTGGATTGATGGTAAAAAAAATATCATAGAGCTGGGTGAGTTGGTAAAAGAAGAATTCGGAGAAGCGGCGGAACCCGTGTATCCGAGACTGGCAAAGTATTTTCAGATTTTGGACAGTTATCACTTTATTACCTGGAAAGAATGAGGGAAAGTCATTGCAGTGAGGGTGCGTCAATGTATGGAACATGAGCGCGTATCCTCTCCTGCAATGGCTTTTATTTTGTAAAAAAATAGGATATAATAAAAGACATGAAACATTCCATAAAAAAACAGCTTTTAATTTCATTTTTGCTTATGATTTCCGGCCCGATTTTTGCGTGCTGGTTTATTAACGTGTTCTTTTTGGAGTTTTATTATGTTGAGAGCAAAAAGCAGGATTTGACGGAAACGTATCATGCCATTAACCGTTTAAGCCAAGAGGGGGAACTATATGATGACAGTTCGGATAATGAATTGCTGAGGTTATGCGAAATATACAATATCAGCTTTATTATAGCCGACCCCAGTGCAAATATCGTCAAAACCTCCATCAGCGATTCCGAGGAATTTAATCAGCAGCTCAGAGATATTATCTTTGCCAGAATGGAAGAAGATACGGAAATTATGGAAAAGGAAGATGCGTACGTAATCAGTAATATTTATGATGATGCAGATCAGATGGAATATCTCATTATGTGGGGAAATCTGGAAAACGGAAACTTTTTTCTCCTGCGTACGGCTTTGGAAGGAATCCGTGACAGTGTAAATCTGGCAAATGTCTTTCTTTTAAGGGTGGGAATCGGAGCGTTCATTGTAGCCGGTATTATAATGATTTTGATTACCAAACGGATTACGGAACCCATTGCGGAACTTACCAAATTGTCGGAAAAGATGGCCAATTTGAATTTTGAAGCAAGATACCAGGAAAAGCATCCGGGAGAAACGTACAGCGAAATTGACGTTTTAGGGAAGAATTTCAACCAGATGTCCGAGAAACTGGAAGAAACCATCAAACGGTTGAAAAAGGCCAATTTAGAGCTGGAAAAGGATGTGGAAAATAAGACCCGCGTGGATAATATGAGAAAAGAATTTTTGTCTAATGTTTCTCATGAATTAAAGACCCCCATTGCTCTTATCCAGGGATATGCGGAAGGGTTAAAAGAAAATGTCAGTGATGATCCGGAAAGTAGGGATTTTTATCTGGAAGTCATCATGGATGAGACAATGAAAATGAATCAGTTGGTAAAAAAACTGATGACGCTGAATCAGTTGGAATTTGGCGGAGATATTCCGGAAATGGAGCGTTTTGATGTGGTTCCCTTGATTCGCAACTTTATTCAGTCGGCAGAGATTTTGACCAAGCAAAACGGAATCGAAGTTTTCTTTTCGGAAAAAGAGCCGATCTACGTCTGGGCGGATGAATACATGGTGGAAGATGTCTTTCGGAATTATTTCAATAATGCGTTGCAATATGTGGAAGGCAAAAAAGAAATCCATGTAAAAATCGAAAAGAAGGATATGGCGGTGAGAATCGGCGTATTTAATACCGGAACGCAAATCGAACCGGAAAATATGGAGCGGATATGGGATAAGTTTTATAAGGTGGATAAAGCCAGAACCAGAGCTTACGGCGGAAGTGGTGTCGGGCTTTCCATTGTAAAGGCGATGATGGAATCCATGCAACAAAAGTACGGAGTAACCAATTTTGATGATGGTGTGGAATTTTGGTTTGAATTGGAAACAAAATAGTTGCAATACATGCAAGAAATAGCAGTTGCACCAAAATAAGTGCAATGGTAGAATGAGGATATATGTTTAACAGGAAACATGTTCAGGAGGAAAAGACAGTGTTTTGGAAAAGAGCGGGAATTCTCGTGATGGGAATGTTACCTTTGCTTCTGACCGGATGTACCGACGCGATTCCGGAGCTGGAAGAAGAGGAAATGCAGATGGTAGAGGAGTATGCTGCCGAGCTTTTATTGGAATATCATGCCGGATATCAAAGTTCCGTCCTTAGTGAAGAAGAAATAGAGGAAGAGGCCCAGCGGCTTCGTCAAAGGGCTGAGATTTTGGCACAGATAGAAGCGCAGAAAGCCTTGGAGGAAGCAGAAAACGAAGATGAGGCGGAAACCGGTGAAGAAGGGGAAGGCGGCGACGGAGAGTCGGAAGGAGAAGAAGTTCTTTCTTCTGACATTGACGATTTCTTAGAGATTCCCGAATTGGAAATCAATTTTTCTAATATGATTGTCTGTGACAGTTATCCGGCAGATGCAGAGGCCAATGACTGGCAGGGAGTAACCATGGCTACCGGAAACAACCGACTGGTGGTGTTCGAATTTACTTTGGAAAATGTCAGCGGTCAGGACTATGAGCTGGATATGATGTCCAGAGATGTGCGGTTTGTTTTTGAAGTGGGAGAAAGCAGGAGCAAATCTGCTTTGACAACGCTTTTAACCAATGACTTTTTGCTGTATCACGGAGTCATTCCTGCCGGCGAAACGATTACGAATGTAGCGATGATTGAGTTGTCGGCGGAGGATGCGGAAAATTTGAACCGTGTGGATTTGATTATAAAATATAATGGGGCAAGAACAGAAACGACTTTGGTGCAAAATAACGAATTTTGATAGACTTTTTAGCCTGAAACATATATAATATTACTTAGGTATTTATTCTTATCTTGTGAGGTGACTTATGGATTCTAAAATTTTATTGGAAAATGGGACAAATGAGTTAGAAATTCTGGAGTTTATGGTAGCCGGTAATTCATACGGAATTAATGTTGCGAAGATTCGTGAGATTATTCCTTATCAGCCGGTGACACCGGTGCCGAATGCGCACCCCAGTGTGGAAGGTATCTTTATGCCCCGTGAAGTGATGATTACCGCAATTGATTTAAAGAATTGTATGCAGCGTGGAGAATCAGATCCAAACGGTTTGTTTATCATTACCAATTTTAATCGTTTAGATATTGCTTTTCACGTAGAAAGTGTAGCAGGTATTCACAGAGTATCCTGGGCCGATATCATTAAACCGGATGCTACGATTTCGAATTCCGAAGACGGTATTGCCACCGGTATTGTGAAGATTGACGGCAAGTTAATCATCATCTTGGATTTTGAGAAGATTGTAACGGATATCAGTCCGGAGACCGGATTAAAGATTGCAGAAGTGGAAGCGCTTGGCGTGAGAGAACGTTGTGATATTCCTATTTTGATTGCAGAGGATTCCGCTCTTTTGAATAAATTGATTGTGGAATCTTTGACAAAAGCCGGATACAGCAATCTTACCCATACCGTGAACGGTAAGGAAGCATGGGACTTTATTGAAAAATGCAGAGAAAACGGCAATGTAAAGGATCACGTTCAGTGTGTCATTACGGATATAGAGATGCCGATTATGGATGGACACCGATTAACCAAGCTGATTAAAGACAGTCCGGATTTGGCAGATATCCCGGTTATTATTTTCTCTTCTTTGGTCAATGATGAGATGAGAAAAAAAGGAGAGATGTTAGGTGCGGATGCACAGCTTTCCAAACCGGAAATCGGAAGACTTGTTACAGAAATCGATCGTGTATTAAATCGATAAGAATAAGGAAAACGTACGAGTGATACGGGCCGGGTAAGGTAAGGCTCTTACATATTAAAAACCAGAGAAAGCCGGGATTCACGGCTTTTTCTTTTGGAGAAATCGAGGATAGTATGAATTATTTGGAAGAGATAAAGAAAAGTATTCAGGAAGCAGATAAAGTGCTCATCGGAATCGGGGCAGAGCTGGATGTGGATTTTGCTGTGTATAAAGAAAAAAATGGACTTGCTTGGGATACGGATGGTGATAATGCATGGAGAGAGAGCTATATCCGCAGAGCAATTTTGCAGAATACAGGAGAGTTTCGGCAGGATAAGGCTTATCAGACGATAAAAGAGTGGCTGGAGGGGAAAGATTATTATATTATTTCCCTAACCATGGATGATGTGATTTATCGTACTTTTTCTAAAGAAGAACCGGTGGTAACTCCTTGTGGCGGATTATCTGTGTTACAATGTGAAAATGCTTGTATGCCCATGCTTTATCCGGCAACGGAGCAGGAAGCGGACTTAAGCCAAAAAGTGATGGCCGGAGAATGGGACGGAGAAGAGGCACTTCGTTGTCCTTCCTGTCAAAAACGTTTGGTGTGGAATAATTTGTATGCGGAGAATTATCTGGAAGAAGGATATCTGGATAAATTCGGTGAGTATAAAAAATGGCTTCAGTCAACGGTAAACCGAAAGTTATGTATTTTGGAATTGGGAGTGGGAATGAAGTTTCCTTCGGTGATTCGTTTCGCGTTTGACAAATTGGCATTTTATAATCAAAAATCTGTTTTTTATCGTGTTCATGAGACTTTATATCAGCATACCAGTGAAAATAAAGAAAGAGGAATCAGTGTTCCGAAAAATGCATTGGAGTTTTTGGAGGAAGCGGCGAATATAGAGAAAGGGGAATAAGGGATTTTTCTTCCAAAAGCAAAACGGATGGAAGATTCTGCAAATAGAATTGTTTCAAAGGCGGCTTTATGGTACAATGAGCATGGATTATTATGTGCAATGGATAAAATAATGGTGGATAGGAAAGGAAATGGGTGAAACCATGAGTTCCAGCGAAGATTATTTGGATAGCCTGTTGGCAAGTGCATTACAGCAAAATAGCACAGAAGAAAAAGAAATATCGGCAGAGCCGGAGTTGCCTTCGGCGGAGGAAACCGAGAAAACTTATGAAAGTGATAAAATGTCGCCGGAAGAAATTGCGGCGTTATTTGATATGCTGGATGCGGAAAAGGAAGAGAATCAGCTTGGGGAAAGCTTTGATGAAGAAATGCGTGCCAAATTTGGCGATGATTATTTGAATCAGCCATTACCGGAAGAGTATTTCGAAAATGCGGGCAAAGAAGAAACGGAATGGAATGAAGAAAATGAGTTGGAGGAATCGACGCCTCAGTTTGATTTAGAAGCGATGTTGGATAAGGTAATTGCACAAAATACGGAAGATGTAACACCGGTGGATTTTATTCAGGAGCCGGATAAGACAGATATGAATCAGGCTGCGATATCGATTGTTGAGGAAGTTAAACCGGAGGACATCGAGGCAACAGAGGGAGAAAGTAAACCGGAGGACATCGAGGCAACAGAGGAAGAAAGTAAACCGGAGGACATCGAGGTAACAGAAAAAAGTAAACCTGAGGTTATTGCGCCGGACAAGGAAAGTAATGCAGATGCCGATAACATGATAATGGAAAACGCGGTGGCAGATGATGTTGAAGAGATAATGAAGGCAGCAATGGCAGAGCCAGCAGAGTTTTCGGAGCAGGACAAAATACCTGCAGTGGAAAATGAAGAACCGGAAGTAACGGAACCTGCGGTGACAGAATCAGTGGGAAATGTTGCCGATAATAATGTTATGTCACCGGAAGAGATTGCGGCGCTTTTTGATGAATTGGATGCAGACAAAGAGGAAGAACAGATAGGGGAAAAGACAGACGAACTGTTTTCCCTTTTGCAAGAGGATGCCGGCGAGGAAGATTTTTCGGAAGAAAGTATCATCGCACAGTTAGAGGCAGCAAAACGGACCGGAGAAGAAGCGGCAAAGGAAGAAACAAGCCAAATTTCCGAAAATCAGGATATTTTTGATTTGTTGTCTGCTTTTGGAGAAGAGGATGATGGTCTTACCGATATTAGCGAACTTTTACAAAAATCGGATCAGAATGAGTACGTAGGCGATAAGAAAGCTGAAGACGCAGAAGAAGACGTTACCGCATTTTTGGATGAATCAGTAGACGAGGACAGCCAGAATAACAAAAAGAAGTCCAAACGAAAACAGAAAGAGAAAAAGGGTTTGTTTGATTTTCTTCCGTTTGGAAAAAAGAAAAACAAAGAAGATAGTGCAGAAGAAATGGATTCTGCAAAGACCGATGATGCAGAAACAAGAGATGCAGTGTCGGCAAGTGTAAATGGAGATACTGCAAATGGTACGGCAGAACCGATGCCTGATGTGGAAACCGCATCTATTACGGATCTTTTTGGCATGCAGGAAGAAGGAGCAAAAGAGGAAAACAATGCAGCTGCCCATCAAGAAGAGCAGGCGGACTTGAGTATTGATTTTGGCGAAGTAGAAGAATCTAAAAATAAAAAAGAAAAAAAGAAAGACAAAAACAAAGATAAAAAGCCGGGCTTTTTTGCAAGATTGTTCCAGGCATTAACGGAAGAAGTACCGGAACCGGAGACTGTGGTGCCGGAACAAAAGAGTACAAAGCTTAGCGACGAAAATTTGGAGATTTTAAGTGAACTGGATGAAGAAGAAATTCCGGTAAACAAAAAGAAAGAGAAAAAGGGCAAAAAAGAGAAGAGCGAAAAAGAGAAAAAGAAGAAAAAGGCTGCAAAGCCGAAAAAAGAAAAGGTGGTCATTCAGGAAAAGGAAGAAGGCAAGTCGATTCCGAAGAAGCATGTGGCCTATACGTTTGTGTTGTCTTTTTCTATTTTGATTGCACTGCTTTTGATTACCATGTATGTGCCGACTTTACTGCTAATGCAGGAAGCAAGAGACTGTTATTATCAGGAAGATTATCAGGGCGCTTATTTTGCATTGTACGGTAAGGATTTGAACGAAAGCGATCAGTTAATCTATGAAAAATCTAAGCTGATTGTGTTATTACAACGTAAGTGGGATTCCTATGTTAACTATGCCAACATGAATATGCGGGAAGAGGCATTAAATGTTTTGCTTCAGGGGCTTTTACGCTATGAAGAATTAAAGGAACGAGCAGAGGAATACGGAGTATTGCCTCAGTTAAATGCGACCAGAGAACAGATTTTAGGAGCCTTGGAAGCGGATTATGGTATTTTAGAGCCGGAGGCAATGGAAATAATTTCTTATAGCGACTTAGATTATACGGATAAGCTACAGTCTGTTTTGAACGGAACGGATTTTATCCCCCGGAGCGAAATTTTGGCAGATGAGTACGGCATTGAATGGAATGATTCAGCGGACAACGCTATGTCTAATATAAACCAAGAGGATAACCTTGGCGAGGAAATGCCGGATTTGTTGCCGGAGGAAGAGGAATATCTAAACGGTGGCGGAGGGAATGACAATTCCGAGAATGCAGATGAGAATTTCGAAGATGAAAATTCTGAAAATGGCGATTCCGAGAGTGTAAATTACGAAAATAATGACGAAAGTAATACAGAGAATGTAGAAGTCATTCTAGACAGTAATCAATTTTAAATATATGGGAGAACGTGATGATTGCAATAATAGATTATGATGCCGGAAATATAAAAAGTGTAGAAAAGGCAATGGAATTTCTCGGACAGGAAGCCGTGATTACCAGAGATGCGGAGGTACTCTTACGTGCAGACAAAGTGATTTTGCCCGGCGTGGGTGCTTTCGGCGATGCCATGGAAAAGATTCGGCATTATGATTTAGAAACGGTAATCCAAAAAATTGTTGCAAAGAAAACCCCTTTTCTGGGAATTTGTCTGGGGCTTCAGCTTTTATTTGAGGAAAGCGAAGAGACACCCGGGGTCAAAGGACTTGGACTTTTGGAAGGAAAAATTGTGAAGATTCCGGTGAAGGAAGGACTAAAGATTCCTCATATGGGATGGAATTCTTTGCACTTACAAAATCAGGGAAGACTTTTTCGCGGGATAAAAGAAAACAGCTATGTGTATTTTGTTCATTCCTACTATCTGCAGGCGAAGGATGTAAAGATTGTGACGGCTACCACGGAATACGGCGTTGATATTCATGCTTCTGTGGAGAAGGATAATATTTTTGCTTGTCAATTTCATCCGGAGAAGAGTTCCGATGTGGGCATACAAATTCTGAAAAATTTTATTGAATTGTAGAAATGGTGATAAAGAGAGGATATAGCAATGCATACAAAGAGAATTATCCCTTGTCTGGACGTGAATGCCGGTCGAGTGGTAAAAGGCGTTAATTTTGTAAATCTGGTGGATGCAGGTGACCCGGTTGAAATTGCAAAGGCTTATGATAAGGCCGGCGCAGATGAATTGGTGTTTCTTGACATTACGGCTTCCAGCGATGAAAGAGAAACTGTGGTAGAAATGGTGCGCCGTGTGGCAAAGGAAGTATTTATTCCTTTTACCGTAGGCGGAGGAATTCGAAGTGTAGATGATTTTAAGAAAATATTACGGGAAGGAGCCGATAAGGTTTCTGTGAATTCCGCAGCCATTATGAATCCGGATTTGATTCGGGAAGCGGCTCAAAAATTCGGCAGTCAATGTGTGGTGGTGGCAATTGATGCGAAAAAGAGAGCAGACGGCACCGGCTGGAATATCTATAAAAACGGTGGAAGAGTGGATATGGGAATAGATGCCGTGGAATGGGCCAAAAAGGCAGAAAGCTTGGGCGCAGGAGAAATCTTGCTGACCAGTATGGATTGTGACGGAACAAAGGCAGGGTACGATTTGGAACTGACAAAAGCCATCTCAGACAGTGTTTCCATTCCTGTGATTGCTTCCGGCGGGGCAGGAACCAAGCAGCACTTTTTGGAGGCGTTAACCGTAGGCGGTGCGCAGGCCGCATTGGCAGCATCCTTATTCCATTTTAAAGAATTAGAAATCATGGAAGTAAAGGACTATTTGGAAGAAAACAACATTTCGGTTAGAAAGTAGTGAGAATATGGCCGCGATAGAGAATGATTGGAAGGAAGCGTTAGCGCCGGAATTCCAAAAGGAATATTACAAAGAATTATATTTCAAGGTGCGGGAAGAATATAACACCAGACAGATTTTTCCGAAGGCCGGTGATTTATTTAATGCCCTTCATTACACTCCGTTAAGTGAGGTGAAAGTGGTTATTTTGGGGCAGGATCCGTATCATAATGTGGGGCAGGCGCACGGGCTATGTTTTTCGGTGCAACCGGGAATAGACATTCCCCCTTCTTTGGTCAATATATATAAAGAAATGCAGGACGACATCGGTACGTACATTCCAAACAACGGATATTTGGTTAAATGGGCAAAACAGGGCGTACTTCTTTTAAATACGGTACTTACGGTAAGAGCCCATGAAGCCAATTCCCACAGAGGAATCGGGTGGGAAAGATTTACGGATGCCATTATTTCTCTTTTGAATGAACAGGACAGACCTATCGTATTTTTACTCTGGGGAGCGCCGGCACAAAAGAAAAAAGCGATGTTGACCAATCCGAAACATCTTATTTTGGAAGCACCGCATCCGAGCCCCTTGTCAGCTTATCGCGGTTTCTTTGGAAGCCGGCATTTTAGTAAGACCAATGATTTTTTGGAAAAGAACGGATACGATGTTATCGACTGGCAGATAGAAAATATTTAGAATAAAACCGTGTGGAGTAGACAATGACGCATATTGAACAATTAATTCAAACTTTAGGAGACAGAAGGGTATTTATACAGACCCATAACTTTCCGGATCCGGATGCCATTGCATCGGCTTACGGACTTCAGGAGTTGCTAAAGATAAAAGGGGTAAAGAGTACTTTGGTATATGACGGTACCTTGTCAAAGATGTCCGGTCTTCGTATGATGGAATATTTTGGCATTGAAATGTATAATGCCAAGGAAATAACGGATCTGTCTAAGGAGGATGCCATTATCCTTATAGATGCGCAAAAATACAATAAAAACTGTACGGATTTGCCTTGCGAGGAGGTGGCTTGCATTGACCATCATCCCACGGTGATTGCGTGCGACTATTTGTATGAGGATATTCGTATGGTGGGAGCGGCAGCTACCATTGTTGCCAGCTATTTGATTGAAATGAACGTCACTCCTTCCACCAAGCTTGCAACGATTCTGTTGTACGGTATCAAGATGGATACGGCAGACTTCAGCCGAGGTGTCAGCGAACTGGATGTGGAGGTTTATTACCATCTGTTCCCCTATGTGGATCATGAGATATTGAAGATGCTGACGTTAAATACGCTGGAACTTCTGGATTTGAAGGCATACGCTTCGGCCATTAACAATATCAGCATTTATAAAAACCTTGGGTTTGCCAGTATTCCCTTTGATTGTCCCGATTCCCTGATTGCCATTATTTCCGACTTTATCCTTGCACTTGATGTGGTGGAATTTAGTATGGTGTACTCCCAGAGAGCAAACGGATACAAGTTTTCGGTAAGAAGCGAGTTGGAACATTTAGATGCCGGGAAGATTATCAAGAAGATTTTGGAAGGCATCGGAAACGGAAACGGCGGCGGACACAGCTTTATGGCCGGAGGCTTTTTACAAACGGAAGGCGTAGCATCTTTAGGGGAAAACCCCAGAAAAATGATAGAAGAATACTTTATTAGAGAAATATATCCGGAGGATGAAAACTATGAAAAAAATACCATTCGTATCCAAGACCTTCGTTGAGGAAATTGTAAAAGAATATCCCACACCTTTTCACATTTATGATGAAAAGGGAATCCGGGAAAATGTAAAGGCATTAAAGGAAGCCTTTTCCTGGAATAAAGGGTACAAAGAATATTTTGCGGTAAAAGCAACCCCGAACCCTTTTTTGATTAAGATTTTAAAGGAATACGGTTGCGGTTGTGACTGTTCTTCTTATACGGAATTGATGCTTTCGGAAGCCATGGGGATTGTAGGAGAAAATATTATGTTTTCCTCGAACGATACTCCGAAGGAAGATTTTGAATATGCGGCAAAGCTGGGGGCAATCATCAACCTGGATGATTATACACATATTGAATTTTTGGAACAAACCTTGGGTGAACTTCCCAAAACATTGAGTATTCGATTTAATCCCGGCGGATTTTTCAAAATCAGCAATAGTATTATGGATAATCCGGGAGATGCAAAATACGGTTTTACCAAAGAACAGATGTTAAAAGGATATCAGGTGATGAAAGAGAAAGGTGTGGAACATTTTGGTATGCATGCTTTTCTTGCCAGCAATACGGTAACCAATGACTATTATCCTACTTTGGCAAAAACTTTGTTTGAAACGGTGGTGGAAATCAAAGAAAAATTGGGCATTTCCATTGATTTTATTAACTTATCCGGCGGAATCGGCGTGCCCTACAAACCGGACCAGGAGCCTAACGATATCCGGGTAATCGGAGCTAAAGTAAAAGAAGTTTATGAGGAAGTTTTGGTGCCGGCAGGTCTTGGCGATGTGGCAATTTACACCGAACTTGGTCGTTTCATGATGGCACCTTACGGAATGTTAATTACCAAAGCAATTCATGAAAAACATACACACAAAGAGTATATCGGAGTAGATGCCTGTGCGGTTAATTTGATGCGTCCTGCCATGTACGGTGCTTATCATCACATAACGGTACTTGGAAAAGAGGATGCTCCTTGCGATTACACCTATGATGTCACCGGTTCTCTTTGTGAAAACAATGACAAATTTGCCATTGACCGAAATTTACCCAAAATTGATAAGGGAGATTATTTGGCCATTCATGATACCGGTGCGCACGGATATGCCATGGGATATAATTATAACGGAAAATTAAAATCAGCCGAGCTTTTATTACAGGAAGACGGAACGGTAAAATTAATTCGTAGAGCAGAAAAACCGCAGGACTATTTTGCGACCTTTGATTGCTTCCCGGAATACGATTCCATTACAAAGAAGAAGTAAGAAAACAATAGCGGAGGTATGGTGTGGAACCGATACGTATCAATAAATATTTGGCGCAATGCGGTATCTGTTCCAGACGAGAGGCGGATATCCTGATTGCGGACGGAAAAGTGAAAATTAACGGGGAAACAGCGCAAAACGGCAGTAAAGTGGCGTCAACCGATAAGGTATCGGTGAATGGAAATATCGTAACCCCGGAAGAAAAAAAGGTGGTTTTGGCGTATTATAAGCCGATTGGCGTGGTAGTTACCCAAAAGGATGCCCATGCAAAAACCACACTTGCGGACGTAATCGATTATCCGGTGCGGTTAAATTATGCCGGACGTCTTGATAAGGATTCGGAAGGACTTTTGCTTTTGACCAATGATGGCGATTTGATTCATCGGATGATGAAAGGCGGTCATTTTCACGAAAAAGAGTACGAGGTGTGGCTGAATAAGGAACCCGATCAGGAAAAGATCAACAAATTAAAAGAGGGAATCTACTTAGAAGATTTAGGATGCAGCACTAGAAAATGTGAGATTATTCCTTTGGGGCAAAATCGGGTGAAAATGATTTTGACGCAGGGACTGAATCGTCAAATCAGAAGAATGTGGAAAGCGGTCGGTTTGGAAGTGGTAAGATTAAAACGCCATCGTGTAGTGAATATTTTACTAAAGGATTTGAAACCGGGGGAATACAGGGAAATTTCTGAGCAGGAAAAAGAAGACTTATATCGGTTAACAAAAGCGGAGAGAAAGGATGTAACGAGGGGGGACGAAGTATGTACCAAAATAAAAAAGTTTTGCTTGTAGAAGATAATGAAATTAATCGTATGATGGCAACGCTTGTTTTGAAAGAAGTGGGAATTGAACCAGAGGAAGCAAAAGACGGGGAAGAAGCACTTTTAAAGATTCTAAGCCGCGGAGCAGGGTATTATGATTTGGTTCTTATGGATATTGTTATGCCTCAGATGGATGGAATCACTGCGACCAAGAGGATTCGCGAGCTAAAAGTTAAGGGAATGGACAAATTGCCCATTGTGGCTATGACGGTGGAAACACATCCGGAAGAACTAATTAAATATGAGCGAAGCGGAATGAATGATTATATTGAAAAACCAATGGATCTGGACGAATTAAAAATTATCTTAAGTCGATATTTCGGATAGAATCGACCTTAGATTACGATGTTGTCAGGATCGGATTAGGATAGAAAAGAGCAGAGGATATCAGTGAAAATAGGGATATTTGATTCGGGAATCGGAGGATTGACGGTACTTCACCGCGCACTTATCGAGTTACCGAAGGAAGATTACATATTTTATGCAGATGAGGAACATGTTCCGTATGGGACAAAGACCAGGGAAGAGATTTTGGCTTATACAACGAATGCCGTGGAGTTTTTGGTAAAGCAAGGATGTGAAATTGTTGTTCTTGCCTGCAATACGGCAACCAGCGTGGCGGCAGAAGAACTTCGGAAAAACGTTAAAGTTCCGATTTTGGGGATAGAACCGGCGGTAAAACCGGCATTGGAACACAGTAATCACAAAAGAGTTTTGGTGATTGCGACTCCGATGACGGTAAAGGAAAAGAAATTAAAGGATTTGCTTCACCGGGTGGATGAAGAACATAGGGTAGATGTGATGGCAACACCGCAGCTGGTTGAATTTGCCCAAAGGGAGGAATTTAATTCCAAAGAAGTGAAACAATATCTGAAGGAAAAGTTTCAGGAAATTTGTCCTTCTGATTATTCGGAAGTAGTACTTGGTTGTACGCATTTTAATTTGTTTAAGGATGTGCTTCGGGAGTATTTTGGTCCGGATTGTGAGCTGATTGACGGAAGCTTTGGAACGGTACGAAATTTGTCCGCCACGGCAAAGCGAATGAATTTAGCAGAGGGACAAAAGGGAAGTGTGACGTTTTATTCTTCCGGCAAAAAAGTGGAAGGCGGAGAAAAACTGGCATTCTTTCACCGTATATTAGAGCGTTTGACGGAAATGGAACAGTACTAAAAAAAGGGTTGCCTTTATTTTCGTAGTGTGATAGACTTATCTTTGTTTGGTAGTTTAGGAGGAAATACAATGAGAACTGTATTAACAATCATTTTTATTTTAGTATGTATCGCATTAACCACATTAGTATTGATGCAGGAAGGAAAGTCTGCAGGCCTTGGCTCTATTGCAGGAGCTGCTGAAACATATTGGGGAAAGAACAAGAGCCGTTCCATGGAAGGGAAGCTTGTTACGATTACCAAATATTTGGCGATTGCATTTATTGTATTGGCCGCAGTTTTAAATATTACAAGATTTTAGTTTGATTTTGTAAGCGCCCTTCCGTGAAGGGCGTTTTTCTTTTGCCGTAATGGGGAATGATTTATATTATATCGGATGAGAATAAAGGTTTGGAAAGGATGTGAAAATATGGAAAAGGATAGGAAAGAAAAAAGAAAAAAAGTGATTTGTGACCTTCTGAAGGATGAACTTTATGTTCCCATGAAAGAAAAGGAGCTTGCCATATTTTTACAGGTAGCTCCTTCCGAGAGGGAAGCGTTAAAGGAAGTTTTAAATGAATTATTGGCGGAAAATAAAATTGAAATCAGTAAGCGCGGAAAATATACGTTGGCAGAGAAAAAGAAAGCGGCAAGAAAAGAAAAGGATATCTTGACCGGTACTTTTGTGTCCAACAGTCGCGGATTTGGCTTTGTGGAAATCGAAGGAATGACAGAAGATATTTTTATTCCGGAAGAATATATTAATAATGCGTTTCATCAGGACCTTGTACAGGTAGAACTTTTGGGAAGACCAAAGGGAAAGCGTCAGGAAGGTAAAATTCTGCAAATATTGGAACATTCCGTGAAAACACTGGTGGGAACGTATCAGATGAGCAAAAATTATGGATTTGTGTTGCCGGATAACGGAAAGATTGCGGAGGATATTTTTGTTCCGGTGGAACGTTCCAAAGGGGCGATGGATGGACACAAGGTGGTTGTGGAACTTACGGATTATGGAAAGAAAGGGAAAAAGCCGGAAGGAAAGGTAGTTGAAATACTTGGTCATATCAATGACCCGGGGGTGGATATTATGTCCATTATCCGAGGTTATGAGCTTCCGATGGAATTTCCGGAAAAAGTCATGAACCAGGCAAATCGCATCGGACTTACGGTATCGGATGCGGACCATGAAGGAAGAGAAGATTTGAGAGACTGGACCATGGTGACCATAGACGGAGAAGACGCAAAAGACTTAGATGATGCCGTCAGTATAGAAAAAAGAGAAGACGGCTATACGCTGGGCGTTCATATTGCGGACGTGGCAAATTATGTACAGGAAAACTCCGCGATGGACCGAGAGGCGTATGAACGGGGAACTAGTGTATATTTGGTGGACCGGGTGATTCCGATGTTGCCACATCGCCTGTCCAATGGGATTTGTTCTTTGAATGCAGGGGAAGACCGACTTGCCATGAGCTGCATTATGGAGATTAATTTCAAGGGGGAAGTGGTGGATTATCGTATCGTAGAATCGGTTATTCATGTGAATGAACGAATGAGTTATAACGGTGTGAAAAATATTTTGGAAGATGAAAATTCGGAAGAAAGAATACGTTATAAGGAACTGGTTCCCATGTTTGAAACCATGAAAGAACTGGCAGACATTTTGCGGGAAAAGAGAAAGGCAAGAGGGTCCATTGACTTTGACTTACCGGAAACCAAGATTTTGCTGGATAAGGACGGAAAGCCACTGGAAGTAAAACCGTATGAGCATAATGTTGCCACCAAAATTATCGAAGATTTCATGTTGATTGCCAATGAAACGGTGGCAGGACACATGTTTTGGCAGGATATGCCCTTTTTGTATCGTATTCATGAAACTCCGGATATGGAGAAAATTCAAAGTCTGGTGTCTTTGATTCAAAATTTCGGATATACTTTTAAGGGAGACAAAGAAGAAATTCACCCGAAGGAAATTCAGAAATTGTTGGTGGGAATCAGCGGACGACAGGAGGAGAATTTTATTACCCGTCTGACGCTTCGAAGCATGAAGCAGGCTCGTTATGCCACGGAATGCTTAGGGCATTTTGGTCTTGCGGTGAAGGAATATTGTCATTTTACGTCTCCGATTCGTAGGTATCCGGATTTGCAGATTCATCGGATATTGAAGGATGAAATTCGAGGAAGATTAAAATCCGAGCGGATTGCCCATTACGAGGGAAAATTGGATACGGTAGCAAAGCAGTGTTCGAAGAGAGAACGCAGGGCGGAAGAAGCGGAAAGAGAGACCAATAAGTTAAAGAAAGCCGAATATATGGAAAATTATATCGGCGAAATATACGAGGGAATGATTTCCGGTGTGACGGCGTGGGGAATGTATGTGGAATTGCCGAATACGGTAGAAGGCTTGGTACACATTTCCAAGTTGAACGGAGATTACTTCTACTATGATGAAAAAACGTACTCTCTCATCGGAGAAGCCACCGGGAAAAAGTATCGTTTGGGCGAAAAAATTTCTGTTCAGGTGAATTCAGTGGACATTGCGGCAAAGACCATTGATTTTGTACTTCCGGTTGATTAATTTTTAGAATTTGAATATACTGTTATTAGATAATGGTTGATTGGATGAGGGTTGAAATGAAGAAAGAAGGCATAAAGCTGGTTGCCAACAACAAAAAAGCATATCATGACTACTTTATTGAAGATAAGTACGAAGCCGGCATGGCATTGGTTGGTACGGAGGTAAAGTCGCTTCGCCAGGGAAAGTGCAGCATCAAGGAATCCTATATTCGCATTGAAAAAGGTGAGGTTTATGTGGTAGGAATGAATATCAGCCCTTATGAAAAGGGAAATATTTTCAATCGTGACCCGCTTCGTACCAGAAAACTGCTTTTGCATAAAAGCGAAATCAATAAACTCATCGGGGACAGCTCGGAAAAGGGCTACACCATTATGCCTTTGCAGGTTTATTTTAAAGACGGCAAAGCCAAGATTGAAATCGGTTTGGCAAAGGGTAAGAAAAACTATGACAAACGTCAGGATATCGCCAAGAAAGATATGCGGCGAGAAGTGGAAAGAGAGTTTAAGGTAAAGAATCTGTAGGGAAACCTACGGACCTTGCCTTAACCATATATGGGCTTGACAGGTTTCGACGGGGCATTTTAAGTTGAAGAAGCTATCCGCAGGTGATGCGTTAAATCACAAATTAAAAATAAACGCTGAAGAAAATTTAGCATACGCTGCCTAAGGGCAGCTGTCCTGCCTAGTGCACCTACACACTAGGGCCAGGGCATCGGTCTTGTAGGAAACGCGCTTGCAAAGCTTTGCGCAGGCGGCAGATTTATGAAGCTACTAAAACCGTTACGGTGTCTATGACGGGGCGGCAGAGGGAATGTTAATCCACAGACTATGATAGTAGAAGGGCAATGGCGAATGTTTCGGACGCGGGTTCAAATCCCGCCAGGTCCACTTGAAAAGTGCTGTAAATACGGCACTTTTTGCATTTTACGGAGGAATATAGTATGAAGGCAAAGAATATGGCAACTGCTGGTTGCTTGGAAAGCGTTTGCTTTGGTTTTATAATATCGTTGGAGGTGAAATGATATGGAAACAAAGGAAATTATATTAGAACTTAGAAATAAAGCCGGTTTATCCCAGGATGAACTTGCGGAGAAAGTATTTGTAACCCGTCAAGCCGTGTCACGGTGGGAAAATGGGGAAACGATACCGAATACGGAAACTTTAAAATTGTTATCAAAGTTATTTGATGTTTCGATTAACACGCTCTTGGGCTCGCCGCGGGAGCTGATTTGCCAGTGCTGCGGGATGCCGTTAAAAGATGATGCTATTCTTGGAAAAGATGCCGACGGCAGCCCCAACGAGGATTATTGTAAGTGGTGTTATGCAGACGGTACATACACATACAGCGATATGGATGACTTAATTAATGTTTGTGTCGGGCATATGGTCAGTGAGAACTTTACGGAAGAACAGGCCAGACAATACATGAAACAATTGCTTCCCAAGCTGGATTATTGGAAACGATATGAAGAACTTAGCGATGGCGGACAGTTCGAGGAATTTAAACAACAGTTGATTCGTGAGATTAATGAGTTATCCATTGCAGGAATGCCGAAAGTTGAAAAATTGAATGCTTTGGTTGGCCAATATGTAAATCTCGAATATCCGCTGCCAAATGGTGCGAAGGTTAAATTTTTAGATGACAAGACCACTTATCTTGGCAATCAACTGGAATCGGAAATCGTAGAAGGACTGTGCTTTGGGATTCTTGCCAATATGGATTTTATTATGATATGTTCCTATGAAGCGGATGGAAAGAATCCGGAATTATTGGTATACAAGAAACGATAAAATACCAAAAGTAGTTGCAAATATTTTAGTGGAGGAAATCGATATGAGTATCAAAATCAGACCGGTTGTAATTGAGGATTATGACAAAATCTATGAGCTTTGGAATAGCACGGAACAATCGAGACGTGCAATGAATCCGGTGGATGACAGCAAAGAAGGAATTGAAAGATACTTGAAGCGTAATCCGACCACTTGTTTTTTGGCATACACAGAGGATAAGACAAAGAATGAAAGCAAGGTAGTGGGGGTAATTCTCACAGGGCATGACGGAAGACGGGCAATCATCCATCACATGTGCGTTCATCCCGATTGTCGCCGGCAAGGAATCGCCCGGATGCTGGTTCAAAGGGCAGAAGAGGCGCTACGCGAAGAGGGTATCACGAAAGTATTTGGCTTGGTTTTTAAAGACAATGACGCAGCAAATGATTTTTGGGAAGAGCAGGGATATACGCTTCGTACAAATTTGAATTATCGTAATAAGAGTTTAAATGAAAATGTTCCGCAAGGAGAATAAGATGCAAAAGCCTACCGGGGAAAATTTCCCTGATAGGCTTTTTTGTTTTTTGTATTGACAGAATGGAATATGATATATATAATAACATTTAACATATAGGTTAAATGTTAAATGAGGAGGTGAACCATTGGGATTACAAAATACATTAAAAGCACTTGCGGATCCGATCCGTCGCGAGATATTAAATATTTTAAAGGATGGCAAGATGTCGGCTGGAGAGATTGTGGAAAAATTTCCGGTTACGGGAGCCAGTATTTCGAGGCATTTGTCCGTACTAAAGGAGGCAGATTTGATTCGGGATACCCGTGAAGGCAAATTTATTTTTTATGAACTAAATGCTTCTGTTTTGGAAGAAATTATGTTGTGGATTACAGATTTGAAAGGAGAGGACGGGAATGATTAAGAAATATAAATGGCAGCTGATTGTATCGTCGAGTATCATTTTGTTGCCCATTGTGACGGGATTGCTGATGTGGGACGCCCTGCCGGAGAGTATAATAACGCATTGGAATGCGAAGGGGGAGGCAGATGGGGTTAGCAGTAAGGCATTTGCCATATTTGTTCCGACGCTTATCTTGTTTCTGGCGCACCTGTTGTGTATCGTGGTTACCATGCTGGATAAAAGAAATAAAGAACAAAGTAACAAAGTTTTGGGGATGGTATTTTGGATTCTTCCGGTTACCTCACTTTTGATAAATGGGGCTATGTACGGGGCGGCGCTAGGGTTCGATTTTGACATTGATATCATTGTCCGAATAATACTGGTGCTTATGTTCTTGGTATTTGGAAATTATATGCCTAAGTGTAAGCCAAACAGCACGATTGGGGTAAAAGTGGTATGGGCCTTAAGAAACGAAGAGAACTGGAACAAAACCCACCGGTTTACCGGACGACTTTGGGTAATTGGCGGGCTGTTTCTTCTGGTTACGTTATTTGTTGATATGCAGAAACTGGGAAATATATTTATCTTGATGTTGCTATTTATGGCATTTGCGCCAATGCTATATTCCTACGTTTATTACCGAAGACAGTTAAAAGAAGGAACCGTTACCAAGGAGGATATCGTGATGAATCCTTCGGAGAAAAAAACTACAAAAATATCGGTAATCATAGGCGTTTTCATTCTTGTGCTTGCAATGCTGCTTCTGTTTATCGGGAAATTTGAAGTCGTGTTTGAGGAAACATCCTTTACGATAGATGCAAATTATTGGGCAGATGCGACGATCTCCTATGCCGATATTGATACCATAGAGTATCGGGAGTGGGACGATCCGAATGCATCTGCAGGCAGAACATTCGGCTACGGAAGTTTTCAGCTTTTGATGGGCGAATTTGAAAATGAGGAATTTGGAAATTATACCAGATATTCTTATATCGGATGTGATTCCTGCGTGGTTTTGTCGGTGAAGGGCAGAATTCTTGTAATCAACGGAACGGACGAAGAGCAAACCCATGAAATTTATAATGAACTGTTAAGCAAAACGGGAAAATAAGTACATTCAACGAATCAAATTTAATCGTGAAAGGAAGGTAAATGTGTGATGGAAGCAGTATATATAAGTAAGAAACAATTTTTGATTTACATGGCAGTGACATTTGTCTCGGCCCTCATTTTGCAAGTAATAGCAAGTGTTTTCGGCAACAATGGAAATCAGACGATGTTTGCCGTTATTGTGGTGGTTACCATGTTTATGCCGTTCCTTGGTGTGCTCGTGGCAAGAATTCCGCTAAAAAGTATGGGATGGATTCCCCATTTGAAAGGAAAATTTCGCTATGTGTTCTTTGCGCTATGGATGCCTGCGCTTCTAAGTATCCTGGGTGGTGTTTTGTTCTTTGTGATTTTCCCGGATACATTTGACTCGGAATTCTTGACAATAAGAGGTATTTTGGAAGCGGCGGGAGCTCTGGAGCAGTTTGAGGCACAGGGATTGACAATCCCCATGTATCTGCTGATTACCACCGTTCAGGCAGTGACAATTGCACCGTTTATCAATATGTTCGTCGCATTAGGCGAAGAGGTGGGTTGGCGAGGCGCACTTTACCCGTATTTGAAGGAAAAATTTGGCGTAACCAAGGGGCGTGTTGTAGGTGGTACAATCTGGGGAGCGTGGCACTGGCCGCTTATGATTTTGGCCGGTTATGAGTATGGGAAAGACTATATCGGCGCACCGGTGCTTGGCCCAATCGTATTTTGTATCAGTACGGTTATGATGGGTATTTTGTGTGACTACGTATATGAAAAGACAGAAACCATCTGGTTGCCGTCCCTGATGCATGGTGCAGTAAATGCATTTACCATCTTTGCGTATCTGGTAAAGCCGGAATATTCCCATATGGCAATACTGGGGCCGGCATATATCGGTATCATCAGTATGATTCCGATGATGATTGCAGCAGTCATTCTATCGGTAAAAAAGGGGAATGATATAAAATATGGAAACTGAAAAGAACCAGGGCAAGAACTATCATATAAATTGCAAATAGGAATTTTAATATAAAATTCAAAAAATACCGGTTGCAAAACCGGGTATAGGGTAATAAAATAAAGTTAGGAAAGTATGAAAAAATCAATATGAGCCATACTGAAAAAAGGAGGTGTTAATATGGCAACTTCAAGTATCACTAAGAATTTTATCATATCCGGTCAGAAACAGGTGGAGATGTTTGCTGATGCTATTGAAGCATCTGCCAACGACAGAACACCTCGAGTGCCAATCAATGTAACCTACTTGCAGGGGACAGATAATATTTTAAAATTCATGGAGAGAAGGAAGAAAGCGGATGAAACCGGCAAATAATTTTATTGTGCTGAATATCCGTGAGTATTTAGAAAATGAGGATAAAAGGCTCGGAGGGGAAAGTTTAATACAAATCCTTTCCGAGTTTTCTTGTCCTTTAAATCCGGATGTTGAGCGATTTTTAAAAGAGCAGTCAATTGACTTTACTAAAAAACATCAGGCAGTTACATATTTGGTATTATCATTGGAAGATGCAGAGCTGTTGGGGTATTTTTCTATTACTATCAAACCGCTTGTTGTAAAATCCGAACCATTTAGTAATACCGTTAAGAGAAAACTTGCGCGATTTAGTGTAATTGATGAGAATGAACAAACGTATAACCTTGCATCGTATCTAATCGCTCAACTTGGAAAAAATTTCAATGATAGAGTAAAAGGACGCATATCAGGCCAGGAACTTTTAGAAGCAGCTATCAGGCAAACACAACTTTTGCAATACCAGGCTGGAGGTATGGTGGTATTTGTGGAAACAGAAAATAAAGCGAAGTTGCTTTCCTTTTATGAAAATTATGGTTTTAAGCGTTTTGATATTAGACAAACCGCATTGGGCGAAGAAGAACCACATGAACTGGTACAACTTTTGAGAATGATTTAGTATTACCAATGTTTTGGGGTTAAAGAAGTAGTGAAAATTTGGATGTATTAGAATGATCGTAGGAAAGCATGCTTTATTTGATGGAGGAATTTTGATGGGATTGCTTAATTTGTTTGGGACAAAGAATACGGGGGTAACTGAAGAACAAAGAAAGTGGAGTAAAATGTGGGAGATGTGGGTGGAAGGACAGGTGGATTCACCATATGCAGAATTGATGACTTATCAAGGTGAAGTAGACAATGGTGGACATTGTCAATATTTTACTAACATCGAAAACACGGGTGATTTACAAAACGAGATAATAGCTTTAGGAAAGGTTTTATCTCCAAAACTTAATGAAAATCTTAAAAAAGCATACAATGCTTATTTGATATTGGAAGAAAAAGAAGATAAGCAGGCGGAAGAAATCTTGAACAAATGTGATAGCGTGTTCTATGAAAACGAAGAGGTGGTTAATTGTATATTGAAGGAATATGCAGATAAGATTAAACTATAGTTCTAATATGTAGGAAGTGTATAAATTTCTTTTGCCCAAAAAACCTTCAAGTGCCCATTTTATAGGTGAATTTACCCAAAGAATAGTACAATGGAAATAGCTTCCTATGAATTTTTATTACAGAAAGGAAAGAAAAACTATGAAACTTGCGACAGCGCTCTCGGAGAGAGCTGATTTACAGAGAAGAATTGCGGAACTTGGGACGAGATTAAACAACAATGCCAAGGTGCAGGAAGGGGAGAAACCTTCGGAAGACCCTGCGGCTTTGCTGGAAGAATTGAATCGGGATTTTGCACTTTTAGAGCAACTGATTGCCAGAATTAACCACACGAATAACGTGACAGAATGGGAAGGCAAAACATTGACGGATTATATTGCCAGGAGAGATTGTATTAAGCAAAAGATTTCTCTGATGAGAAGCTTTTTGGATTGCTCCAGTGCGAAGGTGAACCGCTATTCCAAAACGGAAATTAAAATTATCAGTACCATTGATGTGGCAGAAATTCAGAAAGAAGTGGATGCGCTGTCGAAAGAATTGCGAATCACGGACGAAACAATCCAGCAGCTGAATTGGACCACGGATTTAATCTGACAAAATAAAGTTGGTAGCTTTGCAAGGCGGGCAATATCTCTTGCAATTGAGAATGAATTGCACTCATGGCGTATGTCGGGCGCATACGGGGTTCAAATCCCCATTTTTACAAGGCAAGCTCCGTAATGTTACACGCGTAAGAGAATTGTGTATTTTTACTACCGGTTGTCGGTTGCAAAGCGAGGGCGGCGAAGGGGAAATATTTTCCATAAAACTTTTATGTCTCATACGTATCCTACCTATCAGCATGAAAAATATGAAACAAAGGAGATTGTATTATGAAAAAGAATTTTTTACTTACGGTTATTTTTATTTTTCTGATGAGCTTTGGTCTCACCGGGTGCGCGTTTTCAGAAGTAAGAGACCGGGTAGAGGAATCGGACGAGGATGCACGGGAACGTGATGAAGAAGAATCGGAAGAGGAAGAAGCGGAGGAAGAAGAGGAAGAGGCAGATATCGAAGACGAGTTTGAATTTTACACGTATTCGTCAGGATCGGATTCCTTAAAAGGATCTTTTATCATTTACCAATATAGAGGGGATTTGTATTTCGCGTCCTACTATTTTAATTGCGGGGACGGTTATTCGGAAACCTGTAGCTTAAGTAATGCGCAGGAAGAAGCATTTTATCGGATGTTGGAAGAGGAAATGGAAGAGCGTCCGGAAGAAGAGGAAGAAGAGGACGAAGAGGCCCGGGTAGGAGCGCACGAAGTCGGAGCCTGCGTCTGCCTGGATGGCGAAATGATGGGGATTTATCCCATTGATATTTCCGAAACGGAACTTCCTTTTATGGATGTGTTTGATATGAACATACAAGAATTGGAAAACATTCCCTTTGAAGATATGGACTTAATTCAGGCTACGGATACGTGGCAGAATAATCCGTTTAATATCAATTATTATGCTTACAATTATATGTTGGAACAGCAGATTGAAAGCCGAATCAGCCAGGAACTTGTTTCTATGACCGTAGGCGAGATGGGAGAAGAAGATTATATCCTGCAGGCAGAAACCGAAAGCGGGGAAATACATGAATTTACGGTGACTATTTGGGGATATGTGGTAAGATAACAGGAAGGGCAATACTCCGTTGCAAAAAGGTTTTGCGACGGAGTTTTTCGTTGTTTTCTTTGGGGTATGCATAAAATCCTCCAAACCCGATTTTAAATCGTGTGATATCAAAGAAAATGTCGTTTATAATGGTAAAGAACGGAGGAGAAAAAATGAAGAGTAATTTTCCAAGCAATTTATCAGCACTTAGAAAAAGCAGAGGATTAAGTCAGGCCGCTTTGGCGAAAATGTTGGATGTGTCGGAAAGTACGGTTCAGAAATGGGAAAAAGGAATCAATAAAACTTCCCTGGATGATTTACTAAGGATAAAAGAAATATTTAAGATTCCTTTGGATATTTTAGTGGGAAATCATGTGGATATGGATGCCATACATAAAATCGGAGAAATATCTGCAAAAGAGAACGGGTTCCATTATGAAACGGATCATGAAATTTTTTCGGCGCCACTGAAGGGGAATGCGGTGTTACATCGGTATCGTGATACGGTAAATGAAGTGGAATATTCTGCCATATTCTTGGAGATGGAAGAGTGTACCTGCCTTCCGAGAGAAAAAGAATATGAACTGATTTGGAGCTGGAACGAATATTACAAAGAAGTTTTTGATGAAACAGAAGGGAAAAAGTAATAAAATGGGTTGGTTTAGAGATTTAAAAGATGATTTGGAAGATGTATTTTATGATTTGAAACACGAGCCACTGAGAGGAATCGGAGCATTGATTCCTAAAATTATGGTGATGATTTCTGTTGTTGGCTTTGTGGTGGCGTATGTTAAATTTATCATGTCAGGGACCTATCCGGAGCAGTATTATACAATGCTTTCCGGGGAGGTTTTTGAAGCGGTTACCATGGGGACCATACCTATGATGTATCATAAAGTGATTGTAATACCAATCGTGGTTTTATTTTTGATTCAGCTTGTTATGGTTTTGCTATCGTTTTTTGTATATGGAGGAGGAAAAGGGAAAAGACGAGTGTTTGCATCGCTGATTGTAGTTCTTCTTTCCGCAGTCGGATACGGAATATTGACGCTGGTTCATAAAAATCTTAACGAATGGGTAGTTGGATTATTGGTTAAAATCCTAGCCGTGATTGTATTTATCACCTTGCTGGTGGCAGTAATTAGTATTTTGGTGGAAGAGACCAGTCAGGTTTTAAAAGCGGGGATCAATGCGTTACTGTTATGTGGGGGAGTACTTCCGCTTATTTTGGCTGCGTTGGAAAATATTATTCCGTTGTTTTGGATTATACTGATTGGAGGAGTTCTTCTTTTTTTCTTGTGGATATTTGTATTTGGCGGATCGGAAGGCGGCTCTTCTTCGAAGTCTTACAGCGAGTCCTCGTATCGTGCGAAGGAGCCGGAGCCGGTAGCGGAAAAGAAGGAAGAGAAACCGGTGCAGGGAAAAGTATTGCAATATCCGGCGTCTTGTCAGGTGTTTTACCATGAAGAAACCTTTGGCGGTGCGTTAGTCTATGTCTGTGATTATGGCAGTTTATTGGCAAAAGACGGAAAGCCGGAGTTAAAAACTAAGATTCCTTACGCGGATTTTAAGTCCGGAAAAATTATAATTGAAGTAGGATACAAAAGGGTAACGGATGCAAAATTAATTCGTAATTATTTCCCGTACAAATAAAATACAAATTATCAGGAAACATCTGCCAAGCATGCACGGTAAGTAAGTGCTCTTGGCAGATATTTTTGTGTTCGGACAAAATGGAAAACTTGCTATCTTATTTCAAAACCTTTATTATAAATATAGCAACAATGTAAATGGAGGAAGGAAATGAACACAATTATACTTGCGCTGGCCCTAATCATTTTACTTTGCGTTCTGTTTAACCGAATTTCCGGTAAATTGGGAATACCGGTGTTACTTGCATTTATTATTTTGGGAATGTTATTTGGTAGCGACGGCATTATGAAAGTGGCTTTTGATAACTATCAGATTTCGGAATACGTATGCTCGTTTGCTTTGCTATTTATCATGTTTTACGGTGGTTTCGGAACTAAATGGAGCGAAGCTAAGCCGGTTGCGGTAAAGGCGATTTTGCTATCTTCTCTGGGAACCATTGTTACCGCAGCGTTGACCGGTGGCTTTTGCTATTTGGTGTTACATATTGATTTGTTGGAAAGCTTTTTGATTGGAGCAGTAATCAGTTCTACGGACGCAGCTTCCGTGTTCTCTGTATTGCGTTCGAAACACCTAAATTTGAAATACGGTACGGCGTCCTTATTGGAAGTGGAAAGCGGTAGTAATGACCCTTTTTCTTATATGCTGACGATTATTATGATTACCCTTTTAAACCAAGAGGGTGGAGGAAATTTTGTTTGGATGGTATTTGCACAAATTTTCTTTGGCTTACTTTGCGGTTTTGTGATTGCAAAAGTAACGGTTAAATTTATGCGTCACTTTAAATTTTCCGCAGGATTTGACGCCATTTTTATTGTGGCTGTTGCAATGTTAGCCTATGCCCTTCCGGCGACTATCGGAGGAAATGGCTACTTAAGCGTTTATATTACGGGGATTTTGCTTGGAAATCAAAGAATTGGAAATAAAGCGGCACTGGTGAATTTCTTTGACGGAATTACAGCTCTCATGCAGATGTTGTTATTCTTCCTTTTGGGGCTTTTGGCAACCCCTTCGCAGCTTCCGCTGGTGGCGGGTACTGCGGCGCTGGTAGCGTTATTCCTTACCTTTGTGGCAAGACCGGTGGCGGTGTTTGCGATTATGTCGCCGTTTCGTTGTCCGCTGAATCAAAAAATACTGGTGTCCTGGTCCGGTATGCGTGGGGCGGCATCCATTGTTTTTGCCATCATGGTAATTATGAAAACAAATGCATTGGGGAATGATATTTTCCACATGGTATTTTTCATTGTGTTGTTTTCTATTTTGGTGCAGGGAAGTTTGCTTCCGATGATTGCAAATAAATTGCAGATGACCGATAACAGCGAAGACGTTATGAAGACCTTCACGGATTATAGCGATGAAGTCCCGGTTCAATTTATTAAATTTACGGTTACCGATGGGCATCCTTGGAATAAAAAATGTATCCGGGAGATTGTATTCCCGCCGGATTCCATTTTGGTGCTTTTACTTCGAGGCGATAATCGAATCATTCCAAATGGGGATACGGAAATCCAAAGTGATGACGTCTTGATTCTCAGTGGGAAAAGCAGTGGTAAAATTGACGGACTGAATCTTTATGAAAAAGAGGTTACCGGAAAAGATGAAATAGTAAATAAACTGGTGAAGGAAATCTCCAATAAAGATCATTTGATTATTATGATTAAACGTGGCGGAGATGTAATTATTCCCAAAGGGGATACGGAAATTAAAAAGAATGACGTACTGGTTATTAACGATGTGATAGAATAATGCGAAAAGGAGATGCGATATGGGAATGGAATACATGAAAGAAGCGTTGCAGGAGGCTTACGAGGGGATTCAAAACGGACATGGTGGTCCTTTTGGTAGTGTGATTGTAAAAAATGGTAAAATTATGGGGAGAGGGCACAATTGTGTGTTAAAAAACAATGACCCGACAGCCCACGGAGAAGTAATGGCAATTCGCAATGCCTGTGAAGGCATGGGGACCTATGATTTGAAGGGCTGTGAAATATATACCACGGCAGAGCCTTGCCCCATGTGTCTTGGTGCGATTTTGTGGTCCGGAATAGAAAAGGTTTACTATGGGTGTAATTGCAAAGATTCAGAAGAAATCGGTTTTCGTGACACCGCCTTTTATGAAGTGTTAGAGAAGGGAAAAGAGGCGTTGTGTGAAGAATTGGGAAGAAATGAGTGCAAAAAGCTTTTTGCGGATTATGCGGCAATTGACAATCATATCATATATTAAGAAAAAGAAAAAAAGCATTGAAAACGATAACATTTTCAATACTTTCAGGGTTGGGCTGTATTCTATAATACAGTAGCAGCTCGTAGGGGAATCGAACCCCTGTTTCCGCCGTGAGAGGGCGGCGTCTTGACCG
>JAZNKK010000037.1:0-43639 GCA_045578545.1 Lachnospiraceae bacterium | reverse complement strand
CTTCATCTTAATGTTCTTCATCTTAATGTTCTTCTCTTAAAATCCGGAGTATTCATTCTTTTTAAAATGTTGTATGATATAGTATAGTGATTTCATTATCTTCACGGTTTTCTATTGCCACAATTACAATAATCAAGAATATACGTATGCATATTTGCATTTGTATTGCATTTACCGTAGTCAAGAAATTGCATTAGCATCACTTTAACGTTAATCCTGTAACTACATTCGTATCACATTGACGTTAATCCTGAAACTGCATTCGTATCACATTGACGTTAATCCTGAAATTGCAGTTGCTTCACATTAACATTTGCAGAAAGGTTACATAAAAATATTATGAACACTTCCATAGATAACAAAAAAATCATTTTTTCCAACAAAGAACTCCTTTTCTCCTTTTTCGGATTGCTCTTACTGGCTCTTCGAATTCCGGTATCCACTCCTATCCAATATCCGACTTTCCAGCCATTTCCTACAGAAGCTCCGGATACTGTCAGCATGGTAATTGATGCCGTTATCGGTCATTCCCTGGAGGCTGACCTTTTTCCTGACCTCATCGGTTACCTCCTCCTTCTTGTGCTTTGCCTTTTATTTATAAGAAAAACAAATTCCGGTCACTTTTACACGCCTTTGTTTTTCCTTATGACCGCGCTTTGTTTTTCCGTATTAAATACATTACTTCCCTTTTTGACAAATGGGAACTATCGTTTCCGATTGGGTTACCTTTGCTATTTTCTTGTCGTCATTTTTAAAAATATTGCCATGTACCAATTTTTAAAATGTTTTACCAAATTAAGTGAATGTACCTCCAATCATGCCATCAACAACATCACCCATATTCTTTTCATGGTGGCCGCTCTGTGCGGAGCCGTACGGGAAATTTTATTCTTTTATCAGCTAATCCTCTCCTCCCTTCTTTATTATGGGGTGCAAATTATCCTTTTATGCTACGGGCTGTATCGTTTGTGGAAAAGAAAAGAATACATCGGCGTTCTCCTAGAAGAAACAAACATCTAGTTTCGCCTACGGATTAAACAAGGAGCCTTTATGTTTATTTTAAGTAACCGTATTTATTTACCGGACGGAAAATTTCACACCGGAACACTTGAATTGCAAGGGGAAAAAATAGCCAATTTTTTTCCTCTTTCTTTCGTTACCGAAAAAGAAAAAGCAGAATATTCCAAAACCGGAGACTTGGTTTTGTTTTGTCCGGATTCCTATATCGTGCCTGGATTTATCGATACTCATTTACACGGCTGTGCCGGACATGATTTTTCAGATGGGACAGGCCTACCAAAAATCGCTGCTTTTCTTTTGCAAAACGGCGTCACTTCGTTTTGTCCTGCCACCATGACCCTTCCCCTAGAGCAAATCATTCTTTGCCTTCAGGCGGCCCACGACTTTCCTTCAAATGTGATGTCCGAAAATTTTTCACCAGGCGATATCATTCCAAGGGGCGGTGTCCCCAAGACCAATTTATCGTCTCATAATTTTCCGGTGGTTCCTTCACCGGGCGATGATACACCGCTTGCGGATTTACTTGGCATATATTTGGAGGGACCTTTTTTCTCCAAAGAAAAAAAGGGAGCGCAAAACGAAGAATTCCTTCGTCTCCCTGAAATTTCTTTTTTGGAAAGCATCCCGCAGCACTTACTTTCCGACATTCGCATTCTTTCTCTGGCGCCGGAGCTTCCTGGTGCAATTTCCATGATCGAACAATGCCGCAAACGTTTTCCTGCCATGTCACTTTCCTTAGGACACACAATGGCAAATGCATCAGACATTTCGTTTGCCTTTCAGGCCGGTGCCCGTCGCATTACTCATTTATACAACGCTATGGCGCACCCGGATGCTATGATAACCGCCGTCAAAAATACAGAAGGTGCTTATGCCGAACTAATTACAGATGGTTACCACAACTCTCCGGAGCGAATTCTTTCCGCTTACAAAATCTTAGGGAAAGAAAAAATCATTTTAATCAGTGATAGCATGCGGGCCACCGGATTAGGCGACGGCACCTACGATTTGGGTGGACAAACGGTGGACGTACATGGTAAATTGGCTACTTTACCAGATGGTGCCAAGGCCGGAAGTGTTTCTACCCTTTTGGAATGTTTTCAAAAGGCAGTATCCGTCGGAATCCCCTTAGAAGATGCACTTTTCTTTGTTACGTCAAACCCTGCCAAAGCCTTACACCAAGAGCGTTTCATCGGTAGTTTATCCGCCGGTACCAACGCAGACATCTTAATATTATCCGAGGATTTATCTTTACAATCCGTCATAAAAAAAGGACGTCAGTACTCTTTGTAATACTGACGTCTTTTCGTATTTTACTTATTTCATGCAACACTTTTTGTATTTCTTACCACTTCCGCAAGGCCAGGGATCGTTGGGATATACTTTCTTATCCTCTCTCTGTACCGTGGTAGAAGCTTTCTGCTCTTTGTATAATGCTTTTTTCTTATCTTCATCAAAGATAGCATTCCACTCTTCCAATTCATACAACCATTCTGCACCTGCAGCTACCATGTTTTTATACAACAATTCTTTGTCAAAACCAAGGTTAACTACGGTATCTTCGTCCATCTCCTCAATGGGGTTGGGCATTTTCAAGCTATCATTGATTCCGTCCAAAAAAGCTACCATGGACATAAGGCTGATGCCATATTTTTCTGCTAATTCCTTAACAGAGCCGGATACCAATTCATCCGGATTTTTTAATAACTGAATATAAATTTCTTTTTCTTCCTGGAAGTAAGCATCCCACATTGCCTGCAACTGATTTTTATCTGCACTTGTGTCATACGCTTTTCTTCTCCACTGTTCTAACAAAGTCATACTTGTCCACCTCTTATATCAAAATTATAACTGTTTTTCATTATACTAGATATCACAAAATATTTCAATTATTTCCGAATATATTGGATTGCATCTTTTACCGATTCCACGGCAACCAGTTGACAGCCTTTTATATTCTTCACTCTATCCAGGCATACTTTCGGAAAAATACAGGTGGTAAATCCCATTTTGACAGCCTCTGCAATTCGTTGTTCAATCATACTTACGGCTCTCACTTCACCGCTAAGACCGATTTCCCCGATAACAACACAGTTCGGATCCAGCGCAATATTGTAATAGCTGGATACAATGGCCATGCCGATGCCAAGGTCCACCGCCGGTTCCATAATGCGCATGCCGCCTGCAATATTAACATAAGCATCACAATTTCCCAAGGGCACGCCCACTCTTTTTTCCAATACTGCCATCAACAAATTCACGCGGTTGTAGTCCGTACCACTGGCTTGCCGTCTTGGAATACCAAAATTGGTCTGGCTTACCAAAGCCTGGACTTCCAGCAAAATGGGACGGGTGCCTTCCATCGAGCAGGTCGCCACCGTACCGCTGGCATTCTCCGGTCTTCCGCTTAACATATAGGCCGACGGATTTTTCACTTCCGCCAAGCCTTCCGCCTGCATCTCAAAGACTCCGATTTCATTTGTAGAACCAAAACGATTTTTTACTCCTCTTAAAATTCGATAGGAAGCATGACGATCCCCTTCAAAATAGAGCACCGTATCCACCATATGCTCCAACATTCTGGGGCCGGCTACCATTCCTTCCTTCGTCACATGCCCCACAATAAATACAGAAATTCCAAGGCTCTTGGCAATTTGCAAAAGAACTGCCGTGGACTCTCGTACCTGTCCAACACTTCCGGGAGAACCGCTGATATCTTCATGATACATGGTCTGTATCGAATCAATAATCACCACTTCCGGTTTTCTTTGCTGAATGTTTTCTTCTATGATGCTAAGATTTGTTTCACAAAAAAGCATCATATCCTCTCCGAAATCTCCGATTCGCTCTGCACGCATCTTAATCTGTCTCGGCGACTCTTCTCCTGAAATATACAAAACGGGATGTTTGTCATTTACCAACAATCTGCACATTTGTAATAACAATGTGGATTTTCCGATTCCGGGGTCTCCACCCACCAAAGTAAGGGAACCAGGCACAATTCCTCCCCCCAGCACTCGGTCTAATTCCTCCATGCCAGTAGAAATACGCTCCTGCGTTGTCAGAGAAATTTCCGACATTTTCATAACGCGATTGCCATTTTGTCGCATTTTATTTTTTTCGATGGGAGAATTGCTCACCAACTCTTCTGCCATGGTATTCCAAGCATGACACCCGGGACACTGTCCCATCCATTTTGGCGATTCCTGCCCGCATTCCTTACAAAAAAATGCTGTTTTCATTTTTTTCTTAGTTGCCATTTTCAACACCTTTTACTGTTTTGTTAAAAAAGCTGTTGCACAAATCCGTTCCATTACAGAAGTGCAACAGCTTGTTCTAATACTTATTTTTTAATGACTACGGGAATCTCTCCGGCATCTGCTAATGCAACGCTGATGATGAGCTTTCCACCAAGATTGGTTTTCATTACTCCGGACTCTTCTCCGTTCACCATAACTTTATATTCGGTATCTTCCGCAAGCCCTAAGGTAATCTGAACGTCCTCCGTACCTTCCACAGTAAACTCCATTCCGTCCTCTGTTTCCACAAAATGATTCACTGCAGTACCCGGAACCGATTCATAAACAAAAATTCCGTTCTTTTCCAACCTGGTAATCTCCGTAAAAGTTTTTACCTTAAATAAGTCTCCTGCGTGTTCATAATCTTCCACTTTTGACTTGCTTTGTAATGTGTAATCCCCAAAACTGATACTTCCGTCTGCTTCGGAACGAAGCAGTTCTTTTACTATTGCCATGATATTTCCTCCATTGTATGCTCGTATCGTACCTCTGTAAACATTATATCGTATTTCGACAAATTATACCATAAAAAAGCCGATACTTTTTCCGTAATTCGACATTATTTTTACTTCGTTTCGTCCTTTTTTTTCTTCTTTTGGAAAACGATTTTTTCTTTCTTAACTGCCGTTACCACATCATCCCCCGGTAAAATTCTTCCGGTCAAAAGCTCCTCTGCCAACACATCTTCTACTTGGGTCTGAATTGCTCTTTTCAGCGGTCTTGCCCCCATTTTCAAATCCGTATATTTTTCGACAAGGAAATCCTTGGTCGCTCCGCTCACGGTTAATCCCAAATCCATCTGTTTCTTACACCGCACACTCAAATTCTTGCACAGAATGGAAACAATCTTTTTCATCTCGGATTTACCCAAAGCATGGAACACTATCATCTCATCAATTCGATTAATAAACTCCGGTTTAAAGATACGCTTTACCTCTTCCATGACACCGTTTTTCATCCGCTTATAGTCCTGCTCTGCGTCACTTTGGGCTGCAAAACCTAAGTTTTTCGGCTCAATAATCTTCTGAGCTCCTGCATTGGATGTCATAATCAAAATGGTATTTTTAAAGCTGACTTTTCTTCCCTTCGAATCCGTAATGTGTCCGTCGTCAAATACCTGCAACAAAATGTGAAATACATCCGGATGTGCTTTTTCAATCTCGTCAAACAAAATCACGGAATAAGGATTTCGACGTACTTTTTCCGACAACTGTCCGCCCTCATCAAATCCCACATATCCGGGCGGGGAACCAATCAATTTGGAAACGGAGTGCTGTTCCATATATTCCGACATATCTACACGAATCAATGCGTCTTCGCTGCCAAAAACCAGCTCCGCCAATGCTTTGGATAACTCTGTCTTACCAACACCGGTAGGACCTAAGAACAAAAACGAGCCAATGGGGCGATTCGGATCCTGCAAACCAACCCTTCCTCTTCGAATGGCTCTGGAAACTGCGCTGACTGCCTCTTCCTGACCCACGACTCTCTTGTGAAGAGAATCTTCCAGCTTTAACAAACGTTCACTCTCTTTTTCTGCCAATTTCTTCACCGGAATCTTCGTCCAAATGCTGACAATTTCTGCAATGGCATTTTCATCTACCAGATATTCCTTTTCTGCCAATTTCTTTTCATAATTTGCCTGCATCCGTTCTAATTTTTTCCGAAGTTTATCCTGCTCTCGTTTCAATTCGCCGGCTTGCATGAAAGCTTCCATCTTAATGGAACGTTCAATCTGCTCTGTTTTTTTCTTGATTTCTTCTTTTAATTCTTTCAAATTCGGAGGCAAAATCATGCCCTTTAATTTCGCAGCCGCCGCTGCTTCGTCAATCAAATCAATGGCTTTGTCCGGAAGATTTCGGTCACTGATATAACGTTCCGACAAAGTAACTGCAGCCCGCAAGGCTTCTTCCTGAATCTTGATTCCGTGATGCTCCTCGTATTTATGGACGATTCCTTCTAATATTTCGATGGCTTCCGCTGCGGTAGGCTCCTCCACGGTCACCGGCTGAAAACGACGCTCCAGTGCAGCATCTTTTTCAAAATATTTACGATATTCCGTCATGGTAGTGGCACCGATTAATTGAATCTCCCCTCGCGCCAACGAAGGTTTTAAAATATTAGAAGCATCAATCGCTCCCTCTGCACCGCCGGCGCCGATAATGGTATGAATCTCATCCAAAAACAGAATAATGTTACCATTTTGTGTCACTTCTTTCATGACTTTTTTGATTCGTTCCTCAAATTCTCCGCGGTACTTACTGCCGGCAACCATTCCGGACAAATCCAAGGTAACCAATCGTTTATTCTTTAAAACTTCCGGCACATCTCCTGTGGCAATACAGTTCGCCAAGCCTTCCACAATTGCTGTTTTTCCTACTCCCGGTTCTCCCACAAGGCAAGGATTGTTCTTGGTTCTGCGACTGATAATCTGAATCACTCTCTGAATTTCTTCTTTTCGTCCGATTACCGGATCTAATTTACCGTCTCGGGCCAAAGCAGTTAAATCGCGGCTGTACTGATCGAGGGTTGCCGTCTGTTCCTTTTTCTTTTTCTTGTTTCCCCGATTCTCCATCTCTTCCTGTTTGGCAATCTGTTCCAATCCCATTGCCATCATCAAATCCATATAGATTTTCTGCGGACTGATACTCATTGCAGCCAGCAAACGGACTGCCACACTGTCCGTTTCCCGTATGAGTGCAATCAGTAAATGCTCGGTACCGGTGCTGTTCATTCCGTATTTCAACGCATACTTCCGACTATCTTCCAATATCTTATGTGCTCTTACGGAATAATCCTTTCTCTCTTTTAACAACAAACCGTTCTGCGGAGTAATGGCTTCCGAAATCAGTTCTAAGAGCCTTCCTTCCTCCACATGATTCTCTTTCAATACCATGGCCGCAACTCCGGTTTTTTCCCGAATTAAGCCCACCAAAATATGTTCACTTCCGATATATCCGGCCTTCAGCTGCTTTGCCACTCTTTCTGCGTGTACCAAAGCCACCTTGGCCTTATCTGTAAAATCCGGATACATTCCTAACATCCTCCATATTCCTCATATATTTCATCAATCAGTGCATGCACTTCCTCTTTTGTGATTTGTTTGCAACGACTTCTTGCAAGAATCATAAGCAAATCCTGTTTCATTTCATTCTTTGCTTTTATTTTATCCAAATCCACACAAATCACAGCGCCCTTTCGGCGGTCCACCTGAACAAATCCTTCCCTGCGCAAGATAGAGTAGGCTTTGTTAACGGTGTGCATATTGATACCGATTTCATCTGCTAATTGACGCACGGAGGGAAGATTGTCTCCTTCCCGTAATCGGTTGGATGCAATTTGCATAATAATCTGATTTCGCAATTGGATATACAAAGCGTCTTCACTGTTAAAATCTATTTCAATAAACATGTGTGCCTCCCCTTTATCATTTGTTATATCAATAGTATAACAAATGATAATTTTCTGTCAATACTTCTCCCGCCTCTTTATAAAAAACAGCTATCATATTTTACTATGATAGCTGTATCTTACGGATTTATTCCTCTGTATCGTAATTTTGACTTTCCATAGGCTGCTGCGGTGCTCTTCTCACCGGCTGTCCACTTGGTGCCACTCTTCTTACCGGCTGTCCGCCTGCCTGAGGATTTCTCACCGGCTGACCATTCGGTGCTACTCTTCTTACCGGCTGTCCGCCTGCCTGAGGATTTCTCACCGGCTGACCATTCGGTGCTACTCTTCTTACCGGCTGTCCGCCTGCCTGAGGATTTCTCACCGGCTGACCGTTCGGTGCCACTCTTCTTACCGGCTGTCCGCCTGCCTGAGGATTTCTCACCGGCTGACCGTTTGATGACATCGTTCTTGCAGAAGATGCTGCCGATCTTACCACTGCACCGTTTTGTGTTCTTCTTACAATAGGCACATCGTCCTCTTCGTCCTCATCGTCCTCTTCCTCGTCATAATCCTCATCGTCGTCATCATAATCTTCATCATCTGACATGGCACGGCTGATTTTGCTAAAGAAAGAAGTTCTTCTTCTTGCAGGTACCTCATCCTCGTCGTCATCATCATAATCATCATCATCGTCGTCATCATCATCATTGCCGGAATTGATTAATTTAATTCCAAGGAAGGTGGATACACCAATCAAAACAACAACCAATACAATCAAAACGATCATTCCGGCAGACATTCCGCCTCCGTTATCGGATACGGTGCCTTCCGTATCAGCACTAACCGCTGTTCCTGCCATAAAACTCTGATATCTTACATAACTGCCGTCCAAGGAATCATATAAATACCAGCCTTCATTTCCGTTCGGAGAAGTTGCATAGAAAATATAATACTCATTGGTAACATCTGCCCAGGCAGGGATTTCAATTCCGTTTACTCTTACATATACGCTTCTGAAATCTGCCGGTAATACCTCCGGCTGACCTTCCCCTTCCGAAGGAATAATATTTCCTACTACTGCAGTGGAAGCACTGTCCTGAGGTTGCTGCGTATCTTCCGGTACTGTCTCCTCTTCTTCCGGAATATCGGTTTCTTCTTCCACAAAGGTTTCACTTCCTGCAGGGCCTTCACTGGTTAAAAAGTCATGACGGATATAACCGGTATAAGAGGTACCGTCTTTGGTAAAGCTGATCTGATACCAGGTTTCTCCGCTGTCATCCGTATCAGAACCGGTGATGGTTACTTCATGTCCGTCTCCTAAAGTGGTTACTTTTTCAGCAGAAGTAGATGCGGATGCTCTTACATTTACATTATCGCCATCCACATACATTGTAGAACCGGTTTCTGCCGTTGCCAACGCATTTACATTGGCACAAAATAAACATACCAGGGTAAGCGCCATACCCATAAGAACTCTTAACGCTTTACTTTGTCTCATGTTTTTCATCTTTTTTCTCCATGCCTTTCTGTTTCACTTAAACTTCATCTATCGCTTTTCCGATATCATTTCGTTTGAATTTGTTTGCAAAAGAAACCCATTCCGTCGCTTCGTATGCTTTTCTTCTTGCTTCCTTTAAATTTTCTCCTTTTGCGGTAATTCCAAGTACTCTACCGCCGTTTGTCAGAAATTTTCCTTCGGAAAGCTTCGTTCCTGCATGGAAACAATAGTAATCTTCTTTTCCTTCAAAATTCTCAAGACCGGTAATTTCCAAGCCTTTTTCATACTTCACCGGATATCCTTCCGATGCCAGTACCACACAAACTGCCGCATTATCTTCAAACTGTAAATCAATCTGGTCCAACGTTCCGTTTACACAGGCTTCCATTACTTCCAAAATATCATTTTTCATTCTCGGCAATACCACCTGGGCCTCCGGATCTCCGAAACGTGCATTGTATTCCAATACTCTGGGACCATTTTTTGTCAGCATAAGTCCAAAGAAAATGATACCTTTAAACTCTCTTCCCTCTTTCGCCATGGCATCCACGGTAGCCTGATAAATGTATTTCTTACAAAATGCATCCACTTCTTCGGTATAAAAAGGGCTGGGAGAAAAGGTTCCCATTCCGCCGGTGTTAAGGCCCTGATCTCCATCCAATGCTCGCTTGTGATCCTGGGCACTGGTCATGGTTTTGATGGTTTTTCCATCCACAAAGGAAAGTACGGATACCTCCCTTCCTGTCATGAATTCTTCAATCACCATTCGATTACCTGCACTGCCGAACTGTTTATCCAGCATAATGCTTTTTACACCTTCCACCGCTTCTTCCTTGGTATTACAAATCAAAACACCCTTTCCGAGAGCCAAACCGTCTGCCTTTAATACAATGGGAAACTCCGCATTTTCCAAATAAGCAATTGCATCGTCCGCATTGTCAAAATTCTCATACGCTGCGGTAGGAATATTGTATTTTTTCATCAAATCTTTGCTAAAGGCTTTGCTGCCTTCCAATATTGCAGCATTTTTTCTGGGACCGAATGTTGCAATCCCTTCTGCCTCCATGGCATCCACCAAACCGCCTACCAACGGATCGTCCATACCAACAATTACAAAATCCACTTCTTTCTCTTTGGCAAAACTTACCAGCTTGTCAAATTCCATGGCTCCGATGGGAACGCACTCCGCAATCTGACTGATACCTCCGTTCCCCGGTGCACAGTATATTTTACTTGCCTTTGCGCTCTTTGCCACACTGGTTGCAATTGCATGCTCTCTTCCGCCACTTCCTACAATAAGTACTTTCATAGCTCACCTCATGCTTTTTCTTTTTTCATGGCAATCTCATCAATTGCCGCAGGAAGAATCACCCACTCTGCTTCTTCCATAACACGCTGCTGTAATACTTTCGGGGTATCTCCCTCTTTTACTTCCACTGCCTTTTGCATAATGATGGGCCCGGTATCCGTTCCCTCATCTACATAATGCACGGTTGCACCGGTTACTTTTACGCCGCGTTCCAATGCCGCTTCGTGTACCTTAAGTCCGTAATAGCCGGTACCGCAAAAAGACGGAATGAGTGACGGATGAATATTAATAATCCGGCCTCTGTATTTTGCAATCAGCATTTCCGGAATCACCACCAGGAAACCGGCCAGTACAATTAAGTCCGGAGACACTTCATCCACGGCCTTTAAAAAAGCTTCGTGAAAAAGTTCCCGATTCTCATACTCTTTGGGGGATACGCAAACGCCTTCCACGCCGGCATTCTTTGCCCGCTCCAAAGCATACGCTCCGGGGTTATTGCTGATAACCCGCACAATCTCCGTATTGCGGATTGTCCCTGCTGCCACGCCGTCCAAAATCGCCTGAAGGTTGGTTCCGCCGCCGGATACACACACCAAAACTCTTAGCATAATGTAACTCCTTTATCTCCGCTTACCGCTTCACCAATGATATAAGCGCTTTCACCGGCTGCTGCCAACGCGCTCATGGTCTTGTCTGCATCTGCCTTATCCACAGCCAGCACCATACCGATACCCATGTTGTAAGTATTGTACATCATCTGTTCTTCAATGCTTCCTGTTCTCTGCAACATCTTAAAGATAGCAGGAACTTCATAACTGTTCTTCTCCACTTTGGCAAGAATACCATCCGGAAGCATACGGGGAATGTTTTCGTAGAAACCGCCGCCGGTAATGTGGCTGCAACCTTTGATGATTACGCCGCTGTCTTTTACGCTCTTTAACGCTTTTACATAAATCTTGGTAGGAGCAATCAAAGCCTCTCCCAAGGTCTTTCCAAGTTCGTCGCAGTGTACGCTTAAGCTTTCCTTGCTCATGCTAAACACCTTACGAACCAAAGAAAATCCGTTGCTGTGAATACCGGAAGATGCAATACCGATTAACACATCACCGGCTTTGATATTCTGTCCGGTAATCAGTTTTTTCTCATCTACCACACCAACGGCAAATCCTGCCAAATCATATTCATCTTCGGGGTAAAAACCGGGCATTTCTGCTGTTTCTCCGCCAATTAAGGCTGCCCCTGCCTGCTTACATCCCTCTGCCACACCTTTTACGATGGTGGCAATCTTTTCGGGATAGTTCTTTCCGCAAGCAATGTAATCCAGGAAAAACAACGGTTCACCGCCTGCACAGGCAATGTCATTCACACACATAGCCACACAGTCAATTCCCACGGTATCATGCTGGTCCATGATAAATGCCAATTTCAACTTGGTACCTACACCATCGGTACCGGATACCAAAGTCGGTTTTTCCATGTCCTTAATTGCTGCCAGGGAAAATGCCCCGGAAAATCCGCCAAGGCCGCCCAATACCTCGGGACGCATGGTTTCCTTTACGTATTTCTTCATGAGTTCTACTGACTTGTATCCTGCTTCAATATCAACTCCGGCTTTCTTGTAATCCATTTTTGTATCTCCTTTATGCTTGTATATTATTTTTGTGTATTCCTCTTGTCTGCCTAATTTTGCATTTCACTATGTATTTTTTCGTGAAAATAGGCTTCTTAGTAGTTCTGATATCCTACTTCCTGTAATTTATCGTCCTTCTTCTGCACCGCTTCTTTTAAATTTTTGCTGTAATCTTTCAATTTTGCCAAAAGTGCTTCATCGGAAGTTGCCAAAATCTTTGCTGCCAAAAGCCCCGCATTGGCACCGCCGTTAATCGCTACGGTTGCCACCGGAATACCGGAAGGCATCTGTACGATGGAATAAAGTGAATCTCTTCCGCCAAGGCTTGTGGTGTGCATCGGGATTCCGATGACCGGCATAGGGAAAATTGCTGCGCACATGCCGGGCAAATGAGCTGCCATTCCTGCACCTGCGATGATTACCTTGTAACCCCGCTCCTCTGCTGTTTTTGCATATTCAAAAAATTCATCCGGTTCTCTGTGGGCGGAAATAATCCGCATATCGAAGGAGATTCCCAGTTCCTCCAAAATTTCTGCCGCTTTTCTCATTACCGGCATGTCCGAATCACTTCCCATTACAATTCCAACCTGTGCCACTGCTTCGTCCTCCGTTTGTTTATTTTTTCTTTTCCTGATTTTGTGATTTGTCATCACATAAACTTCTTATTTAAATATGCGCGCACGCATACACATTTATTTTACTAAAAAGATGATAGTCATGCAAGCATCCAGCCAAGATTTTAGCCCTTAATTTTTTACAGAAAAAAAGATAGAATGCAGTTTTTTTCCTACATTCTATCCAAATTCTTTCCTAGCCCGCAAAATACATCATTTCAAAAACCTCTTCTGCCGGATATCCGTTTACGGTTTGCACCAATCCTATCTCCGTGTATAAGATACAACGTCTTCCATCGGAAGTAACCGCCTCCACAAAAGTATTTCCATCCGTCACTTTCAGGGTAAATTCTGTGCCGGTAGGGAAAACCACGTTCTCACCCAGTAAATTTCCCTCCTCGTCAACAAGTTCTGCCGGAAGCTCACAAATCGTCACCAAAGTAATATCCCATAGAATTTCATGACGAAGATTCCGATGACTTACCGTTCCGTCTTCCAACATTTTGCAATCCGTAAGCATCTGATAGGTACTAAGCAAATCCGCTCTCCGCAGCATGGTAAATTCTTCCGTGTTGGTAAAACACTCCAATCCGCCCTCTGCATCTGCCACAAAGGTAACGGCATCCGACGTAATTTCATAGATGTCCACCACCTGGTATGCATTTTCCATGGTTCGCTCCACCAGCAAATAGTTCTTCCCTGCATGCTCTGCCAAATGCACTCCTAATTCGTAGTAATAAGAATACTGTGAAAATACCGCATCGTTTACTCTTACTTCATAGGATTCTCCCAGACCGTATTCTGCGTCGTATCTGGATACTACCTGAATATAATCGGTCACTCCGTCCCGATTTAAGTCGGTATCACTGTAATATCCCAAGACATCCACCGCATAATTTTCTGCCGCCGTTTCAAAATATTCCGGCTGAAAAAGTTCCGGATATTCGCTGTAGGTAAGCGTTACCTGTTGCACGCCGTCAGCATAGCTGCCGATGGCATAACTGCCAAAATAGAACGTAATCCCGTCATAGCCAAGGGTCCATACAAACTCCGGTGCATAAGCCGGGTCAGTAGGCGTAACATATTCCTGAATCGTATCTTCCAAGGTCTCCGTAAGATACGTAATATGCGGATAAGCGGCCATCATCTCATCCGCAATGAATTCCGGGAGCCGGCTTACATCCGTAACTACCGCATCCAGCGTAATCTCTTCTCCGGTCAGGGAATCCAGATTGACACAGTCAAACGCCGTCATCCCATGCGCTCCGCCGGCGTAAGAATAAACGCTAAGCACTACGGATAATGCCGTAGAATCCGCCCTACGCAAAAACATATCCGCTTCCAGCGTATAAGGTCCTATAAAGGAATCCGGCCCGTAGGCTTCGTATTCTTCCTCTGCCATGGTTTGCATTTCTTCCAGGTAGGCCATGGTTTCGCTGCGATACGCTTCGTTCCACTGTTCCACCGCTTGGGAAAGTTCCGGATAATCACTGTTTTCCAATACAATCGTATTGAAATGATACATCGTCAGTAGCGTATCGGTATAATAACTGTCCCCTTCATAAGCAAAGGTCACATCCAAATAATCACTTTCCTGCCGGGACGAAGCTTCCTCTTCCTCCTCTTCCGTCGCAGTAGTATCTTCGAAATCTTCTCCCTCCACCTCTTCCAAATCGATAACCTCTCTTTCCTCCTCGGAAGAAGTTTCGGATTCTTTCGAATTCTCCTGACATCCCAAAAGGGTTGCCATCATTCCCACAATCATTAGTTGCACTAATTTCTTTTTCATTTTGTATCCTCTTTTCACACAAATATCTATAAGTTATACTCACACGTTTTCCTCCGAAAACGCCTTGTTTAATTCCTCGCAGCCCGGCAAAACAAATCTGCCGTCCCAAATAATCTTCGTTTCTCTTCCGTCTTCCGAAACCGCTACGATGCTTCCCAATTCATCATAAGGAATGGTAATGTCCGTATGGCAATGGAAATAGGCCTTCTCCGGCTCCGTCTTTCGCAAAATCGAGATTTCATTGTCTCTGGCAATAATCTCTTTTCCGTCCGGATTATATACTTTAATATCTTCTGCATGGGAATAGCAGGTATCACCAAAGGCAAAATGGGGACCTGTTTTTTCTGCAATCAAAATAGGTAGCCTTCCTGCAATGTCGTACTTTTTCCCCATCACGTAGGCAAGCGTATTGGTGCCGATGGCAAACTCTCCCATGGGAAGAGTCTCTCTGTGGAACAGCACGTTTTCCTTAATATAGCGAAGATTATCCTCTTCTTTATCAAAGTTTTGGCAAGTATATTTCACAATCATGCCATCCTTAACCACAATCTTTAAGTCCCGGTATTCCAACTCATTTAAATACACCCGGCTGACATGAAGCACCCCTTCCGTGCCTTTCAAAACCGGAGAGGTAAATACTTCTCCCACCGGAATGTTCACATCCGCCACGCAATTTTCAAACTTGGTCTGGGTGGAAGCGTCCTTTAATTCCGTGAGCGAAATGGTTAAGTCCGTTTCGTTTTGTCCCTGCCCTTTCACGCGAACGAACGAAGCTTCATCCAAAGCATCAATCAACTTTTGCTGTATCTGCTGGTACGTCTTGTAATTCAAGGTATTAATCCGGATGGTCTGACGGAAGATTTCCTCAAAATCCTCTCCAATTTCCGGTACCGGAAACGCAATAATGGTAAAGCTTCTTTCCTCTGCTTTAATATAACGATTGGTAATCTGTGCCGACGAAGATGTCTGGCGAATCTTCAACTGCTGTTGTTTGTCACTGTATTTTATAATTTCCGGACCGGTTCTGGGCGCAAAAGGCTTTTCTCCAAACACCTCAATCACTGCCGGACCTGCATGCAAACCGGCTTTTTTCTCATATTCGGCAAAGGCCGTTTCCAGACATTCCAGCTTCCTTGTTACCAGTTGTCCGTCCAAAAGAAGCGCTTCATCTTCTTTGTGGTCGTAATCATATTGTTTGTTGGGATTTGCTCCGAAAAAGCCGTTTTTGGCAGCCCCCTGTCTTCCGAACAGACTGCTCTCGGCACGGTAAATCACCGTCTTTAATCCCATAATTTCAAAATTACGAATGGCCTGTCTGACCACCCTTTCAAATCCCAGAGGATAACGAATGTTGACGGTTTCCTTTCGGCTTAAATCCTTTCCGGTATTCACAAACCCAATCCGATATCCTTCCGTATAAGTATCTGCAATAGTGTCAATGGTTTCCTCTGGAAGGGATGCCAAAAAGGACGACATCCGAATTTCATTTTCCGTAATGTATTCTCCGAAACGGTACAAATACTCCGGCGAATCCAAATCTGCGCTCAAGATCAGATCTGTAGCAAAATTCAAATTGCTATCTACCATTCCTGCTACTTTTGCCTGCATCTGAGGTTCGTAATAGTCGCTGACATACCAGTACAGAATCTCCTTTAATAAATCCGCCCCCGGAGCCTCCTTATATTCCTGAAAATAATCGGACACCGCCGTATAGATTTCCAAAAAAAGTTCCGCCCGAATGACAATCTGAAACAAATCTTTTTCGTAGGCTTTCGGGACAGCGCTTCGAAGCTCTGCTGCCAAAGCGGCCAAAAACGGACCGGTTGTTTCACCAAAGCATTTCACTGCAAAAACAGGATTGGTAAAACTGTGTTCATAATGTTCTCCCACAATATCTTTGTAGAGCTTTTCGTTCCATTCTTTCCACTGCTGCGGCAATATTTCCTCGGACTCTTCTTTTTTTATTCTGTCATAGACGTGAAAAATCAGTGACAAAAGTTGTGCGCCTTTTTGAAAATAAGCACCCCAGTTTTCGGTCGGAATCTCTTTTTCCCATTCCTTCGACGCTAGCATGGTTTCGATTCGTTCTTTTGTCAGTTCCATTCGTTCCCAAAGCATCGCTTCACTCATACGCCCATCACTCCTGCATAAATAATATAACCATTAAAAAACAGGACCAGACTGTTTAAAAGGATTCCCAACAACGGGAAGAAGAAATAAGCTTCCTTCTTCCTGTATGCAGTCAATCCCAAAACAATACCGGCCATTGCCAAAATAACGGTCAGAAAACATACAAGGCCATACCTGGCCGGTGCCGTTACATACTCCTTGTAGGTATAGTAAACGGTCAAGGCAAGGCATACCAATCCGATGATTCCTGCCATCACCGACATCCCGCCTTGGACGGGATGTTTTTTATTGGTAAATTTATAATTCCCTAAAAATGACATTTTCAATCTCTCCGTAAAAAATGCTTCCTTTTTCAGGACATCTTAGAACATGATATTCTTTTTCCCGCTCAGCAAAGAAGCTCCGGAAACAATCAGTAACACGCCGGTAGCCACTCCCACCACCAAGCTGATTACTCCGAGGGCAATGTTTGCGCCTCCGGTTCTTTTCATTAGTTTATAGGTCTTTTCTTCCATGCAAATACCCTCCTGTTTTTCCTTTATTTGCACAAATCACATTATTTATTTTGCACCGTACTGAGCATAATAATCATCAATTGCCTTCTTCATGTTATCGTCAATCAGTACATTGCCGTTCACTTCTTTGTTGTAAAGGTACTCGGTTACTTCCGCCATGGTTACAATCGCGGTTGCTTCAATACCATAATTTTCTTTGATTTCTGCCAACGCACTCTTCTCTGTCTTTCCTTTTTCCATACGGTTCAAAGATACCACAAGTCCTTTGATTTCCACATCTGCCTGCGCCTTGATGATGGGATAGGTTTCTTCAATGGATTTACCGGATGTGGTTACGTCTTCAATCATGATAACACGATCGCCATCCTGCAATTTGCTTCCAAGTAAGATACCGGTATCTCCGTGGTCCTTTACTTCCTTACGGTTAGAGCAGTAACGTACGTCCTTTCCGTAAAGTTCGCTGATTGCCATAGCGGTAGCCACGCTGAGGGGAATTCCCTTATAGGCCGGTCCGAATAACACATCAAAATCAAGACCAAACTGATCGTGAATGGCCTTTGCATAATATTCTCCGAGTTTGCGAAGCTGCGTACCGGTTACATACGCTCCCGCATTCATAAAAAAGGGCGATTTTCTTCCGCTTTTCAGCGTAAAATCACCAAACTTCAAAACCTGGCTGTCCACCATAAAATCAATAAATTCCTGCTTGTATGCTTCCATTTCCAATCCTCCTTGTTTTGTCGGAGACAAAATGCGACCGCCCATGCGGGAGCAGAGGATTTAGCCTCCTTGTTTTGTCAAAGACAAAATGCTTTTACTATTTTACCATAAATTGTTTTCATAAGCAATGTGCCGAAAAACCGCCACAAGAAATTTGCAGCGGTTTCTTCCAAAAAATACTCTTAAATTTCAATAAAGCTGGCATCGGACAAATGCATCTGGGTATAAAGGAATACTCGGTCGCCGGCCCTAAGAATCATATTTCCGTTGGGAATCAGTGCCTTCTTCTTACGCTTTACAAGTACAATAATGGACTGACGGGAAATATCCAAATCCTTGATTTTCACTCCGTTCCAAGGATTTTCTTTTTCGATAACGATTTCTTTTAAATTAATCTGTTCTTCCTCTTCGTAAGGTTCTGCTCCAATCACCACCGTATCATCTTCCTGCAAAACCACATCTCCCCTTGGAATCATGAAGGAATCATCCCTTTTAATCATGGAAATAATAACACCGGCAGGAAGTCCTAACTGTGCAATGGACTTACCTACCCAGGAATCTTTTTCCGACAAGTGAATCTTAATAAAGTGCATATCCGTTTCATAACCATATTCTGCTCTTTTTTTGATGCTGGTATATTGATCCACGAATCCGGCGGAAATAATACCGGTAGGAATAGCAACCATACCAACACCCAAGAAAGAAATAATGATACCAAACAATTTTCCCATGGTGGTAATCGGATAAATATCCCCGTATCCTACCGTCAGCAGCGTAGAAGTCGCCCACCAGATTCCGGAAAATGCATTTTGGAATACCTCCGGCTGTGCCTCGTGCTCCAAACTATACATACAAAGGCTGGAGCCAATCATCAAAATGGTAATGATAAATACGGAGGAAATAAGCTGTTGCTTTTTTCCTTTAATTACTGCTGCAATTACACTTATCGCATCATGATAAGCATTGATGCGGAACAAGCGAAATACCCTGATAATTCGTATCATTCGAAATGCCGCCGTTCCCGCCGGGAAAAAGAAGGGCAGATAATAGGGCAAAAAGGACATCAAATCCACAATTCCGTCAAAGGAAAGAAGATATTTCACAATGGCCTTTTGCTCTGTTTCCTCCGAATACTCTACCTTCGCCACAAACAGTCGAAGAATAAAATCCAACGCAAAAAAAGCTATGGTAATCCCCTCCACAATTAAAAGGGTCTTCCCAAATCGTTCCATCAGGTTTTCATACGTACACATGATACTGACTGCCACATTTACAATTACCGCAAACGCACCAATAAAATCATAACTACGACTGACAATATCCAAGTCATGTCCTACTTCTAATATTTCAAACAATCTTTTTCGACGCTTATACCACTTGCTCTCCATAGTATTTCCTCCACCAATCACGTCTGAGGATATTGTATTACATATTAGAAAAATTTGCTAGTCATATCCGAAGGCTATCCTGATTTTTTGAGAAAAGTTCACATTTTTGCCATATATCGCAATTTCGTTTCTCCTCATTGACTTTCCTACTCTTACAGCAGTAAAATAAGTTAATATACATTACTGCAAAGGAGGCGCATACCTTGCAACTGACGCAAAACTATTTTATCGGAATACAGGATGTGGGGGCCAACAATAAAATGAGCAATCGCGCTCTTTTGGATGCGCTAACCAACACCGCAACGCTTCACGGCAATTTAGCCAAGCAGGGGATATCCCATTGGGGCGACACCCACTTTACCTGGATGATTCTGAATTGGAAAGTTGACATTTATGCGCGTCCCAAGGACTGCGAAACCATCTTGGTAAAAACCTGGGCCCGAGATTATACCAAGCTTTTGGCTTATCGTGATTTTGAAGTTTTTACAAACGAGGGAACACTCATCGCCAAGGCTACCTCCAAATGGACTGCCATCAATTTGGATACCGGCAGAATTGAACGCATCTCCAAAGAGCTGATGGACCCTTACGAACCGGAGACGGACCACCCCGTTTTCCCCGGTTTTTCCTTTGAAAAAAGCAGCGAAGAAGATTTCCGGGAAGAAAATAAAATTACCTTTCCGATTTGCAAGGCCATGATTGATTGTAACAATCACGTCCATAACACCGCTTATTTAGATATTGCTTTGGAAGTATTACCAGACGAAGTGGAAGAGACCAGTTTTCAACACTTGGAAGTAACCTATAAAAAAGAAATCAAGCCAAGCGGCAAAGTATCCGTTTCCTACGGTCACGCCAAAGGCTGTCATGAAGTTCACATTAAAAATATCGATGAAACCGAGCTTCACTGCATTATAAAAATGTATTAACTCCTATAAATCAAAAAACCTGCCAAAACGTCAGATTCTTTTCTAACATTTGGCAGGTTTTATTTTTCTATTTTTATCGGTTTTCCAATGCGCCGGCAATGTCTTCCTTCATATCAATTACCGCCTGTCTTGCCGCATCCGCATAGCCTTCTGCGCCAAAGGAAGCATACGCTTCCTGCTTGTAAGCAGCAATGATTCCTCGGGAGGAATTTACGATAGCACCAAGTCCATCTTCGTTAAAGAAATGCACAAGGTCTGCACCTTTACCCCCCTGCGCGCCATAGCCGGGTACCAAAATATAGGCTTTCGGCATTACCTTACGAAGTGCTTTTCCCATTTCCGGATAAGTTGCACCAACCACGGCTCCCACATAACTATAGGAATCACCCATGATTTCTTCGCCCCAGGCAGCCACCTTCTCACCAACCAATTCATACAACGGCTTTCCGTCAATCAGGCGATCCTGAAATTCTCCGCTGCTGGGATTGGAAGTCTTAACCAGAACAAAAATTCCCTTCTTCTCTTCCTTACATACATCAATAAAGGGCTTCACGCCGTCACTTCCAAGGTAAGGATTTACGGTTGCGAAATCTTCTTCAAATCCTCTGTATTCTTTTCCTTCAATCGTTACTTTTCCAAGATGACCGATGGCATAAGCCGTAGAAGTAGAACCAATATCGCCTCGCTTAATATCACCGATTACCACAAGACCTTTGGACTTACAATACTTTACGGTTTCTTCGTAAGCCACAAGTCCGGGAATACCGAACTGCTCATACATGGCAATCTGGGGTTTTACTGCAGGAATCAAATCGCATACTGCATCCACAATTCCCTTATTGTATTCAATAATCGCTTTTGCCACACCATTCAAATCCGCACCGTATTCTTTATAATTTTTCTTAAGAATGTGCTCCGGAATCAATGCCAACGTAGGGTCCAATCCCACTACGATGGGGGCATTCGTCTTTTTGATTTTTGCAACTAATTCGTTAATCATAATTTTTTCTCCTTACCTTTTTCCTATCCTCTGTTAAACTATTATAACATTATAACAGACTTGTCCGCCTTTTTATAAAAACGGACAAGTCTTTTTTCATGCCTTCATTTTCTAATGGCTTATACCTTCAGCAAAGCCTGCTCTTCCACATATTTTTTGATATTGGAAGCGTTCGCATATTTTTGGGATTTATCACCATTTACGATAACCAAGGTTGGTGCCTGACGAACTTTATACTTTAATGCCAGTTCCGGATTTTCTTCCGCGTCAATGGTAATGTAATTTACATTGGTGAGATATTCTTTTGCCAATTTACAATTCGGACAAGTCTTTGTGGTAAACAGATAACGAATTTCTTCCGGCTGTTCCATTACCACTTCGGTATCTTCCTCATCCATGCCGGACATCATAACCACAGTGCTGACCGGACGCTTCAAACTGGAATTTTCAATATCATACTCGGTACGGTTTGCGTATTCCTGAAGTTTTCCGTCGTTCCAGTTCTGAACCGGACGATAATATCCGGTGATTCGGCTGTAAATCTCTGTTCTGCTGTTACAAATCGGACATTCATGTACCTCGCCTGCCAAATAGCCGTGTTCCTTACAAATCGAATAGGTAGGTGACATGGTATAATAAGGCAATTTGTAATTTTCTGCAATGGTTCTGACCAATTTTGCTGCTGCCTTCCAATCCGGAAGTTTTTCTCCCAGGAACGCATGGAATACGGTTCCGGAAGTATAAAGGGTCTGTAATTCATCCTGAATATCCAATGCGTCAAAAATATCGGATGTGAAATCAACCGGCAAATGAGATGAATTGGTGTAGTACGGTGTATCACCGACTTTTCCTGCAGTCTTAATATTCGGCCACTTCTTACGGTCATGCTTTGCAAGACGGTACGTAGTACTTTCTGCCGGAGTTGCTTCTAAGTTGTACAAATCGCCGTACTGCTCCTGATAATCGGAAAGACGATCTCTCATGTGATTGAGAACTTCTTTGGTAAATTCCTGGGTCTTCTTATCCGTCATATCCGCGCGAAGCCAGTTAGCATTCAATCCCACTTCGTTCATACCGATAAGACCGATGGTAGAGAAGTGATTTTCAAAACTTCCCAAGTATCTCTTGGTGTAAGGATACAAGCCTTCTTCCAACAATTTGGAAATTACACCACGTTTAATCTTAAGACTTCTTGCTGCAATATCCATCATACGATTTAATCTGCGATAGAAATCATCTTTGTTGGCAGAAAGGTATGCGATTCTGGGCATGTTGATGGTAACAACACCAACGGAACCGGTACTTTCACCGGAGCCAAAGAAACCACCGGTTTTCTTACGAAGCTCTCTTAAATCCAGACGAAGTCTGCAGCACATGGAACGAACATCACTGGGCTCCATGTCGGAGTTAATATAGTTAGAGAAATACGGTGTTCCGTATTTGGAAGTCATTTCAAAAAGCAGACGGTTGTTTTCCGTATCAGACCAGTCAAAATCGCCGGTAATGGAGTAGGTGGGAATCGGATACTGGAAACCGCGTCCGTTGGCATCGCCTTCAATCATGGTTTCGATAAATGCCTTATTAACCATATCCATTTCTTTTTTACAATCTTTGTATTTGAAATCCATCTCCTTGCCGCCAACGATTGCAGGAAGCTCTGCAAGGTCTGCCGGAACGGTCCAGACTAATGAAATATTGGAGAACGGAGCCTGTGTTCCCCAACGGCTGGGAGTATTGACACCATACACAAATGCTTCAATGCATTTCTTTACTTCTGCATAGGACAGATTATCTACCTTTACAAAGGGTGCCAAATAGGTATCAAAGGAAGAAAATGCCTGAGCGCCGGCCCATTCATTCTGCATGATTCCAAGGAAGTTCACCATCTGGTTGCAAAGCACGGAAAGGTGTGCTGCCGGAGCAGAGGTAATCTTTCCGGTGATTCCGCCAAGACCTTCCTTGATTAACTGCTTCAAAGACCAGCCTGCGCAATATCCGGTAAGCATGGACAAATCATGAATATGAATGTCTGCATTTCTGTGCGCTTCTGCAATTTCTTCATCGTAAATCTCAGAAAGCCAGTAATTTGCCGTAACGGCACCGGAGTTACTAAGAATCAAACCGCCAACAGAATACGTTACGGTAGAATTTTCCTTTACTCGCCAGTCTTCTACCTTCACATAGCTGTTCACTGATTCTTTATAATCCAAAATCGTGGATTTCATGGAACGCATTTTTTCACGCTGCTTACGATACAAAATGTAAGCCTTTGCCACGTCGGTATAACCGGCCTGCTCCAACACCTTTTCCACACTATCCTGGATTTCTTCCACATGAATGGTTCCTTCTTTTACTTTCTCCTGAAAGTCTGCGGTTACGCGAAGGGAAAGCAAATCAATAATATCGTTATTGTACTGCTTCTCCACCGCATTGAAAGCCTTCATGATTGCATCGTTGATTTTTACTAATGTAAAATCCGCTTTTTCCCCATCTCTCTTAATTACACAGAACATCTCTTTTCCTTCCTCTCGAGTAACAACTCTTTTTCTTCTTGATTTTACGAAGTTCCTTCCTGATATTGGTTAACATAACTCCCCGTTCTTGTTAACATAACTCATTCGTCACTCGCGTAAAATTATTGTAACAAAGCCAAATTTAAAAGTCAACCGCCAAACACAAGATATTATGTTTACCATTTCTCCAAAATACTACATCTAGTACAAGAGTGACATTTTTGTCAGTTCCCGCAAAGCTAATATTTACGCCACTTTCCGAATTTTGAGGGGACAAAAAAAGAGAAATGGGGGACCATTTCTCTTTCCAAAAATTCTATACTTTGTCTAAATATGTCACTATCTGGTTGTTAAAAATGCATATTCCTTTTCCAATTCCGGTGTGGAAGGGTAAATTGCCAAGTACGCAGCCAGTTTTTCCTCTGCAGACGCAAAGTCATACAGATACTCATAGCAGGCAATTTCATTTAAAAGAAGGGTCTGCATACAGGTATTATTCTCCAAAATTGCACTGCCGGCCTGGAATGCCGCCAAAGCAGAAGCATAATCTCCCTGCTCCACATAGCAAAGTCCCATCTTGTTATAAATCTCCGGATCCGGATTGGTTTCCACATAACCGCCATATACCACGGCCGCATATTCATACTGTCCTTCCAATTTATAACATTCGCCCAAAAGGGAAATCATCTCCGCATCCGCTTTTCCGTCGCTTCTTGCCCGTTCCAAGTAATTGCAGGCCTGGGCATACTCTCCCTGGAAATAGCACAATCTTCCCTTATCGTAGTCACTAATATCACTGCTGTCCGCCACCAAAACCACATCCAGATAACTTTGTGCCTGATCTTCATATCCATGCTGAAGCATGCACTCATAAGCATCCAAATACAATCCGTAGTTATTTCTGTCCAATTCGGTAGCCCTATCAAAATCCGCCACGGCACCTTCCACATCATCCAAATAAAGCTTCATGGTGCCCCTAAGGAAATATGCTTCCTGTTCCTTGGGCAAAAGCTCCACAATGGCATCATAAACAGCAATCGCCTCATCATAACTACCCATTTTGTAATAGCAGATGGCCATATAATAATTAATATCGTATTCTAAATCTCCCGGGAACATTCCGCCGTAAGACAACGCATTACGAAATGCTGTAACGGCTTTCGCATACTCACCTTGCCCCATATAGCAAAGTCCCATTCCCCGATAGACCTGTTCCGCTTCTTCTCCGGAAAGTAGCGCTAAATCAAATTGCTCCATTGCCGTAACGTAATCCATGCGAACTACCGCATCCATACCTTGCGCAGTATGAGACTGTTCTTCGTTTCCTTCGTTTTGGCAACCGCCTAAGATTCCGGTCAATAATAACAAAACAAGTATTCCCAATACGGATTTTTTCATAAGTCACCTTTTGCTTCCTAAAAGAAATGTATTTCCTACTCTTTCTTCTAATTTACTCTAAATTTTCCAGTAGTGCAACCACATCTTTTTGCACGGCAAGTAAGCCGCTTAGGTATTCTTTACCTGTATTTTTCCACGCTTCTTCCCCGGTGGGTTTTCGAAGAAGTTCCACCAAGGGTTCCAAATAGGCCAAGATTCCATCCATTCCCAAATTTTTAGCCACGCCCTTTAAGGCATGGGCCGCCAAAAAAGCATCTTTATAATTTTCTGCTAAAAAACAGTTTTCCAGAAGTTCACAATTTTTGTCCATTGCATATTTTTTCAGTACTTCCAGATAGAACTCTTCGTTTCCAAGCAGGCGCTTCAAAGTGCCTTCTACATCAAAACCGGCTTTTTTCAGTGCTTCATAGGTTTCCTGTTTCATGCATTTTCATCCTTTACCATGACGGCAATGATAATGCCGCGTTCTTTTATTTCCAGTGTATTCACACCAAGCCATGAGGTGCCTGTCTCGTATCTTTCCTTAGATTCATGAGAAATCGTTGTATTTACCTCAATATTCCAGCGATATCCCATCGGCGGTGTCGGGAAGGTAAACACATGACTTTCCCAATGCATATTCATGGCCACAAACACCACATCATCCGCTTCTTTCTCCGGATGCTTGCCGGCATACATAATGCCTATGGTTCGAGTGTTCTCATCCCGTTGCTCGTTCCACGGTCTTTCGTTATGAATGCTCACATCCGGGAAACCGCACATAGCCTCGGCGAGTTTTCCCCGCACCACCGGATGCTCTTTTCGAAATGCAATCATATATTTGGAAAATTCAAACATTTCCTTATACTTTTCTTTTCTGTCCCAATCAAGCCAAGAAATTTCATTGTCCTGACAGTAGGAGTTGTTGTTTCCGAACTGGGTATTGCAGAATTCATCACCCATCAAAAACATGGCACAGCCACGACTTACCATTAAAGAAGCAAAGGCATTTTTTCGAAGCTTATTTCTTATCTCCATAATACCGGGGTCAGTACATTCCCCTTCCACGCCACAATTCCAGCTGTTATTCCGGTTTTCTCCGTCCGTATTATTCCATCCATTGCTCCAATTGTGTTTTTCATTGTAAGCATACAAATCATACAAGGTAAAACCGTCATGGCAATTTAAAAAGTTCACGCTGGCATCGTCTCCACGGCGTGCCGGGTCATACAAATCCAATGAGCCGGTAATTCGGTTGATGGCTGCATTCGCCATACCGCCGTCCCCTTTAAGGAAGCAACGCATATCATCCCGGTATTTTCCGTTCCACTCTGCCCAGCGGTTCCATGCAGGGAAGCTTCCCACCTGATAAAGTCCGCCGGCATCCCAGGCTTCCGCAATTAATTTGACATTTCCCAAAATCGGGTCAAACGCCAAAGACTGTAACAGAGGTGGCTGACTCATGGGGCTTCCGTCCTCGTTACGTCCCAAAATACTGGCAAGGTCAAATCGGAAACCATCTACACGGTATTCAATGACCCAATAGCGAAGACAATCCAAAATAAACTGTCTTACAATGGGGTGATTACAGTTTAACACATTGCCGCAGCCGCTGAAATTAAAGTACTTTCCGTCAGGCGTCAGCATATAATAAATATTGTTGTCAATTCCTTTTAAGGAATACACCGGACCGTTTTCATTTCCCTCCGCAGTATGATTGAATACCACGTCCAAAATAACTTCAATCCCGTTTTCATTTAATTCTTTGATGACACGGCGAAGCTCGTCTCCCTCCCGGTTGTATTCCAAGGAAGCCGTGTAGCTTGTGTTGGGGGCAAAAAATCCCACCGTATTGTAGCCCCAATAGTTAATCAATTTCTTTCCATCATAAAGGCGGCAATCCTCTGCCTCGTCAAATTCAAAAATAGGCATCAGCTCTACTGCATTGACTCCCAGTTCCTTTAAATAAGGAATCTTTTCCTTAATCGCCGCAAAGGTTCCCGGATACTTCACTCCGGAAGAATCATGTTTCGTAAAACCGCGCACGTGCATTTCATAGATAATCAAATCCTTAATCGCATGGCCGGGCTGTTTGAATGCGCCCCAATCATACGTTGAATTTACCACTCTGGCCTTATAAAACGAATCGCGCTTGCATTTTTCTCCCCAGCCGCTCTGGCCTACAATGGCTTTTGCATAAGGGTCCAGGATGACATTCTTTTTGTCAAATAAGAGCCCTTTGGATTCGTCGTACGGACCGTCAAAGGAATACGCATACTCAAATTCCGTAATATCCAACCCATACACAATCATGGAAAAGGTATTTCCCACTCGATACGTATCCGGGAAGGGAATTTCCACATAAGGCTTTTGCTCTTCTCTCTTAAACAAAAGAAGTGTACAGGAAGTAGCTCCAAAGGAATGCACCGTGAAGTTCACACCTTCGTTAATGAGCATTGCCCCATTGGTCTGGTAAATCCCGGGACGAATTTTATATCCGTTTACTTCGTCTGTGGGTTTTAACTGCCATTTTTGTCTGGAGATTTGAAATTGCTCCTCTTTTTTATTGGTTTTTGTTTTCTGATTCACTGTTTCCTTATTTACTGTTTTTCTCGCCATAATTATCTTATCTTTCTCTTTTGATTTCTTGTACATCTTATCATAGACGCACTATTCTCTCAAGTCGCAAATCAAAACATCTAATCATCGATGCTCCTATTTTAATATCCGGTTTCTGCTTCTTGCTCACTGTTTTTGCCATAGTATTAAAACAAAAAAGGCGTTCCCCAAAGAGAACGCCCATTTGGTCTTTCTTTGCTTATTTTAAGAAACCAAGGCCTCTTACAAACATTGCTTCTTTTGCTTTTCCGTTACATACGTTGAAGAATCCTGCGATGATTGCAATTACTACCAATACAGAAATCACTGCATAAGCAATCTGTCCAAGCAAAGGAACAATATTAACAAATGTTGCCAATGCATAGCAAACATAAATCTTAAGAGCCTGTTTTGCATGGAAAGCCACATAACGAGACTCTCTTGTAGCAAGAAGTGCTACGATAACGCCAAGTACACTGAATACATAAGGGCAAAGTGCGATTACCTTATTTTCAGAAATATCCTTTGCATCATACTCTGCTGTATGGTCAAAAGGATCTACTGCCGGTGCTGCAACGGGCACGGGCTGAGGTGCTGCCTGAGGTGCTGTCTGCGCTGTGTTGTTTGCAGCTGCACCGGTAGATGCGCCACATTTATCACAAAACTTTGCACCGTCTGTTAAAGTTGCTCCACATTTTTCACAAACCATTTTTTTATCTCCTTTTCTCTCATATGTAGTTACATAACAGTTTCATTTTACCTTATTTTATGTCAAAAAGCAACCAAGTTATGTTAATTCGTTTTCTCTGTCAAAAATCTTTTTGCCCACTCATATCTTTCGTATCGCTGTATGTCTTTCTCCGATGGTTCCAAAATTCGACTCCGGTCCGTATTGTGTTCTAAATCAGCCAGTTTTACTTTCACCGCCAACGGGTTCTCGCGAACACGCCGAATATAGTCTTTATATTCTTCGTTGGGGGCTTTGGTCAAGACCGTCACTGCTTCCACCACCTCTGCTGGAAATCCTTGGGAAAGTAGTTCTTCCTTGGTAGCATCCGTATCTTCTATCACATCATGAAGCAGTGCTATGGCCGTCGTTATTTCATCCTGCATTTGCTCTGCCACATGATAGGGATGAAAAATATAAGGTATCCCCAAACGATCCTTTTGACAAGCATGTTTTTCATAAGCATAGTTCAATGCATTTTTGGTAAGCAACGTATAAATCATACTCCTGCTCCTTTCCTCATGTTGTTTCGTTCCATCCGAAAATGTTACTCCTTCGTGACAACTGTTTTTTTGTATCATAACATCTTCTTACCATCCATGCCATTGTTTTTTGTTTTCTCCCGACATTATTTTTCTTCCTGTTCGTTCCCGCCACTGAAGATAGCCCTAAAGCAGCCGACCAATTTCTTTTTTCAATCCTAAAACGAAAAAAATCTTCGGCAGAACCGAAGATTTTATAGTCTAACTGGGCTAGCTGGATTCGAACCAGCGAATGCAGGGATCAAAACCCTGTGCCTTACCGCTTGGCGATAGCCCAGTAAAAGGTGGATAGAGGGACTCGAACCCTCGGTCTCCAGAACCACAATCTGGCGCGTTAACCAACTACGCCATACCCACCATAGTCAAAATGGGGCTATCTAGTGTGCCCAAAGGGATTCGAACCCCCGACCCACGGCTTAGAAGGCCGTTGCTCTATCCAGCTGAGCTATGGACACCCACGTTTCTTTTCTCAACGCAAGTGATATTATCCCAAAAAAGAAGTCTCTTGTCAAGTTACTTTCTTAATTTTTTTCATATTTCTAATAAAATACCGCTTTCACATAAATACGGCGTGAAAAATTTCACGCCGCATCTGATTTCTTTATTTGTTTAAAACATAGCTACCTATACCATTCTTGGAGAATTTGGAAAGTTTCGCTTTTGCTTTTGTATTATTGGCACTGTTTGCTGCTTTGGTAAAATAAGCCACCGCCTTATTATAATCAACTTTTACTGCTTTTCCAAGCATGTAGCAGTAACCGATGATATAGTTTGCGTTTTCTTCTCCTGCTTCTAATGCCTTCTTCGCATATTCCAAACCTTCCGCATACATCTCGTCGGTGGGTTTTATGCCGTACTCTTTGTCCGGATCGCAAAGACACATGGAAATACGGTACATCGCAAAACGATCATTTCCCATCTTGCTTAACAACTCTTTGTACCAGTAAATTGCTTTTTCTGCATTTCTCTTTGTACCGGTTCCGAAGTCATAACAAATAGCAAGATTTCGAATACCTCTGCAATTACCTGTGTTAGCTGCTTTCTCGTTCCACTCAAAGGCCTTCTTGCCTTCTTTTTTCACGCCTTCGCCATACAAATAGCACTGTCCTACCAATGCAATTGCTTCCGCATCTTCCATCTCGGCTGCGTTGCGATACCAAGTAAATGCTTCTTCCAGACTTCTCTTCACTCCGATACCGTCGTGATGAATCTTTGCCAACAACATGTAGGCTTTTACAATTTCTTCCGGATGTTTTTCCAAAGCTTCTTTGTCTTCCAAAACCTTTTCTACCATCTTTTTGAGATATTCCGGTTCCTCAGGGATTCCCTTACGGTTTCTAAGGTAAGTATCCGCCTGATACAACATTGCTCTGGTTTGTCCGGCGTCGGATGCATCCTTAATCAAAGGTGCCGCCAGTTTGTATGCCCTTTCGTTGTAGTATGTAATACCAACCAATTCCTCTATCTTAGCATAACAAACCTTGGTTTCCGATAAGTCGAAATCCTTATCCACTGTCTGATAGAGAGAATTAAATTTATCCAACGATGCTTCCAGCAATGCTCTTGCCGCATCTTCATCTTTTTCATATTTCGCAAGGGCCTTTTCACCATAACTCATGGCATCTGCCCGCATATCTTCCATTTCTTTTTTGCGCTTTGCTTCTTCTTCGGCTTTGCGTCTTGCTTCCTCTTCCGCTTTGCGCTTTGCTTCTTCTTCTGCCTTACGCTTTGCTTCTTCCTCTGCCTTACGCTTTGCTTCTTCTTCGGCTTTGCGTCTTGCTTCTTCTTCCGCTTTGCGCTTTGCTTCCTCTTCCTCTTTACGCTTTTATTCCTCTTCCGCTTTACGCTTTGCTTCTTCCTCTGCCTTGCGCTTTGCTTCCTCTTCCGCTTTACGCTTTGCTTCCTCTTCCGCTTTGCGCTTTGCTTCTTCCTCTGCCTTGCGCTTTGCTTCTTCCTCTGCCTTACGCTTTGCTTCCTCTTCTGCTTTACGTTTTGCTTCTTCTTCTGCTTTGCGCTTTGCTTCCTCTTCCGCTTTGCGTTTTGCTTCTTCTTCCGCCTTACGCTTTGCTTCCTCTTCCGCTTTACGTTTTGCTTCCTCTTCTGCTTTGCGTTTTGCTTCCTCTTCCGCTTTACGCTTTGCTTCTTCTTCCGCTTTACGCTTTGCTTCCTCTTCCGCTTTGCGCTTTGCTTCCTCTTCCGCTTTGCGTTTTGCTTCTTCTTCCGCTTTGCGCTTTGCTTCTTCTTCCGCTTTACGCTTTGCTTCCTCTTCTGCTTTACGCTTTGCTTCTTCTTCCGCTTTACGTTTTGCTTCTTCCTCTGCTTTACGTTTTGCTTCTTCCTCTGCCTTACGCTTTGCTTCTTCTTCTGCCTTGCGCTTTGCTTCCTCTTCCGCTTTACGCTTTGCTTCCTCCGCTTTACGTTTTGCTTCCGCTTCCGCTTTGCGTTTTGCCTCTACCGCTTTCAATTCTGCGGCCTTAGCTGCTTTATCTTCTTCTTCCGCTTTGCGCTTTGCTTCCAAAGCCTTCTTCTCAGCTTCTTCTGCAGCTTTACGCTCTGCTTCCGCTTTCCGTTTTGCTTCTTTTGCTTCAATTTCCGCAAGCTCTGCTTCACTCAAAGCAACTTCTTCCTGCGGTTCCGGAGATTTTAAGAAATCCAATTCCACATCTGCCGGTGTCTCTTTCTTTTCATCCAAGAAGGACAAAGAAATCTCTCCTTCGCAGGACTTTCCGCACTTACTACAGAATTTCGCTTTTGCTTCTAATGCTTCACCACAATATAAGCAGTACTTACCTCTCTTGGTTACTTCGTTAAACATGGAACTTCCACATTTTCCGCAAAATCTGTCTCTTCTGCCGATTTTGTTTCCACACTTTGCACAAACTTTCATCTGTATAACACCCCACATACTTTAATATTTATGTTGTATTCATAATTATAGAGAAAAAAGCAACCTCTGACAACATTTTTCTCCATAATTAATAATTACTTTAATTAATGGTTACATAACGTCTTTGGATACCAAACTGAACCGCTGCGCTATGGTCCGAAAAGTACACATCGATATGATTTTCCCTAACCATTCCGCCACAATCTTCTGCGATAAAGTCCCCCATACCATCAATATGAACCGTGGTTCCGTAAGGAATAACCGCCGGGTCAACCGCTATGGTTCTACCCTCTACCGGAATGGTACCGGTGGCCGTTCTGGATTCTCTTCCCGTAACTTCCGGACTGTAATTACCGCAACAGATTCGGCAGGAACAATACGCCGTAATGGTAAACAATACCGGTTCCTGTCCAAGCCTTGTAATATCCACTCGATCTACCACGCAGGAATCCAATACATATCCCACCATACCGTTATACTGCACCATGGTATAGCCGTCTGCCGTTTCTCCAAGCAAGGTAACCTGCGCACCCACCGGGAGCGTTGCCATCCATGCACTTTCCGAAGAAGGATCCTGTCTCATATTGGCACGATTGGCAATTTCAAACTCACTTCCGGAACGCACCGGAGTCTCCATGGCAGTAATTTGTATTCCCACCGGGTTGCTTGCCGCCAATTCCTGTTGCTCAACGATTTGTGCCAATTCACTTTGTTCCATTGTCTCCATGACCTCTGCTGCCGAAGCCGTCACAGATACCTGAGAGGCAATGGAGGAAGCCGCCAATGCCGATGCATTTCGTCTCTGATTCAAAACAGCGGAATCGCTTACTCCCTCGCTGTTTTGTACATGCGCCGCCTCTTCTAATGCCACCGTTGTCATAACACCGGAATTTCTGGAAGCTCGTCCGCCTTCCCCGGTTTCATAACTGATACAACGATTAAAAATATAACCCTCATTTTCCCCGAAAGCAACGTGGGTATATCCGTTCTCACCATCATCAATGACCTGCACAATGCTACCCTGCGGAATGGTGCACATCTTTTCCCCGTCCGCTGACGGATATCTTCTCAATCTTGCATTTGCCAACACTTCCGCTTCGGCAATGTAATACGGTTCCGATACCGGCGCACTGTTCGAATTTCCCGGCGCACTGTTCGAAGTTCCCGGTGCAAGTCCCACATTGGACAATCCGATTCCTGCCACACTATTCGTTGACGCGGAAGTGATATTCTCTTCTTCGTCATCCATGTTATCCGTATTCTCGTCCGTTGTATTTCCTTCCGAGTTCGTATTTTCCGTATCTTCAGAATCGGTATTCACGCCTTCCTCAGAATCGATATTCGCGTCTTCTTCAGAATCAATATTCGCATCTTCTTCCGTATCCGTATTGTCCGCAGCTTCCTCTTCGGAATCCACATCCTCCTCCGATTCTTCCGCAGTCGCATTTTGCTCCGCTAATCTTGCCATTCTTTCCATACGGATTTCCGCAGTTCTTTGCAAAATATATGCCTGCACTTCTTCCGCAGTCATTCCGGTTACATTTTCCGCTATCTCCTGCGCGCTATTTTCTTCCGCTTCGATGTTCTGAAGTTCTTCCGCTTCTGCAGCAGCTTCTTCCGATGCCTCCACAATACAGCCGGTGTAAATATATCCCTTCACCCCTTCGTAAGAGATATACCAGTAATCTGCCTGTGTTTCTTCCAACACGAAAACCAAAGCCCCCGCAGGGACTGTCATAATCCAGCGTCCGTCCGTAGAGGGAGTTTCACGCAAATTCGCTCTCACCAATACTTCGTAAACATATTCACTTTCTGTTTCGTTTTGCGCCATTACGGTAACCGTATTACTTAAGGAAAGTACTACGACTGCCAACAATGCCACAAGTCTTCTGACTACCTTATTCATAACTTATCGGTAAACTATCGCCTTTCAAATATTACAAAAATGTTACATTTGTTAAGTAATTACATCTTATATTGCATTTCATATTATGTCAATCGCTAGATGTCGGGGAAAAATCCCCCTTTTTTTCCTACATTTTGTGTTTTTTTCATCTTCCGATTCGTTTCGCCTAATTTTCTGCGCTTTTTTCAATTTTTCTTATCTCTATGTAGAACGACACTTCCGGATTAATCACTACTTTTACTCTGCTGCCCAGCTTTTTTCCCCGGATGGCTTTTCCTATGGGAGACTCAATACTGATTTTATTGTTGAGGGAATCCGTACCGGCGGTGGTTACCAATTCAAAGATTTCTTCCTCTCCTTCTTCTTCAAACCAGACGGTTATCTTATCGCCGATTCCCACTTCGTCTTCTCCGGAATGGTCCTCAATGATTTTGGCGGTACGCACCATTCGGTCCAAATATCGTATTCTGCTTTCGTTTCGGTTTTTCTCTCGTTTGGCCGCATAGTATTCAAAATTCTCCGACAAATCCCCCTGGGCTCTGGCTTCCTTTACGTCCTCCAAAAGTTTTTTCCGCACCACTAATTTGCGATACTCGATTTCCTCTTCCATTTTTTCAATGTCTTTTTTGGTTAATTGATGTGCCATGGTTTCCCCTTTCTTCCTTATATAAATGAACCGCAATGAGTAGTTTCTCATTGCGGCCTCTTTTGTATCAATCTATGTTCACTTAGTGTTTATTCAAAGCATGCGGCAATTTCTTCCACTGCTTTCTGTTCGTCTGTGCCGTCAGCTACCAACTCAAAGCTGGTTCCCTCCTGCAAATGCAAAATCGTCATTCCCATAATACTCTTCATATTGATTTTTTTGCTTCCGTCTTCAATATGCAAGGAACAATCATAATGACATGCTGACTGAACCAAATAAGGCACCATATCTGTTCCATAATTCTTTTTTACGTTGATGGTTTTTGAAATCATACACTTACCACACCTTTCACACCAAAAAGTTCTTTTTTTGCACTGTTTGCACAACGACTGTATCTTACCATTATTTTTTCGTTTGGGCAAGACTTTTCTTTATTGTTTCTTTCCGGCCACCAATTCTTCGGCTCTCTTTAAAGCCACATCAATGTGGTTGCAGAAGTTGTCCGTTCCGATTTTTTCTACGATACCGGCCTTCTCCAACACCCGCATGGGCTGCTCATTTACATGAGAGAAAATAACCTGAATCTTACACTTGTCACACTCTGCCAAGATTTTTTCCAAGGTCAAAAGTCCGGTAGCATCAATTGCCGGAACGCTACGCATACGAATAATCAGCACATCCTCGTCGGTGTCTCTTACGATGGACATAAACTTTTCGGAAGCGGCAAAGAACATGGGACCGTTGATTTCAAATACTCTGGTATTTGCCGGAACCTGTTTTAAGTAAATGTTATCCACATCCGTTTCTTCGTCCTGATGATCTGCATAAATCCAACCATGCACGTCCGTTACTTCTGCCATTCGCTTCATGAAAAGCAAAGCTGCCAAGACAAAGCCCACTGCAATTGCAACGATTAGGTCAAATACAACGGTAAGTACCAAAGTCAGCATAAGCACCAACACATCACTTTTAGGCGAAGCCTTAATGTGACGGGCTACGGTTCTCCAACCACTCATATTATAAGCAACCTGGAACAAAATTGCCGCAATGGTAGGCATGGGAATGAGTGCTGCATAGGGCATTAAAAATACCATTATTAATAGAAGAACCACTGCATGAACCATACCTGCGATAGGAGTACGACCGCCGTTTTTTACGTTTGCTGCAGTTCTTGCAATTGCTCCGGTCGCCGGGATTCCGCCAAACAAAGCAGAGGCTAAGTTACCTGCTCCCTGTGCCACCAGCTCCATATTCGAGCGATGTTTGGAACCAATCATCGCGTCGGAAACAACGCAGGAAAGCAAGGACTCAATGGCCGCCAAAATTGCAATGGTAAATGCATCCGGAAGCATCTCCTTTATTAGCCCAAAAGAAATCTCCGGCATAGCAAACTGCGGAAGAGAAGCTGTAATATTATAATTGGCACTTCCGTCAGCCTTAATTCCGATAGTGCTGACAGGCAAATCTCCCAAAGCTACCATCGCAGACCCTACGATAACTGCCACCAATGATGCCGGAATGATGCTCCATTTTTTCGGCCAAAAAACTAAAATAGCCAGGGAAACCGCACCTACCAAAAGCGCCATCCAGTTAATAGTTCCGATGGAGTGAACCACCTCTTCCAATTTTTCCATGGTTTCCACCGGTGCTCCCGTAAACGTAAGTCCGAGGAAATCTTTAATCTGACCAATAACGATGGTGACCGCAATACCAAAGGTAAATCCGGTGGTAATGGTGGTCGGAATGTATTGAATCAAAGTACCGAACTTAAAAAGTCCCATCAAAATCAAAATGATACCGGCAAGAATCGTAGCTACTGCCAGTCCTTCCATACCGTTTCTGGCTACAATGCCTGCTACAATCGTGGCAAATGCTGCCGTCGGGCCTGCAATCTGCACACGGCTACCGCCCAAAAAGGAAATAATAAATCCGGCAACAATCGCCGTATATAAACCTTCTTCGGGACCCACTCCGGATGCCAATGCCAAAGCAATGGATAACGGCAACGCAATAATCGCTACAATCACTCCGGCAACGATATCTTTTGCCAACTGTTCTTTCTTATATGTTTTCATTACGGAAAACAACTTCGGTTTTAATTTTTCCACTTTGCTACCCTCATTCTATCTTATTATTTCGCATTCTATATTTGAAACCTTTCTAAGGATAGTCGTTTCCCCCTCTTTCGTCAATGCAAAAAGTTCTAAAAAAATAGTCGTTTTTCTTTTGAATCTGTGAAAATTCTCACAAAACCATGATTCCAAAGGGGCGCTTTCCGAAAACCAAAAGCCCCTCTTTACCGACGCTTGATAAAGAGGGGAAGAATTGCATTTTAAGTATGTTATGGTTTGATGCAGAAATCTATAAAATGATTATCGCCTATAAAATTGTAATAATCCACTGAAATTTGACAATCACCAATTCGGGTCCAAGCTCCATTTGCATCAATTAACAACGGTTCGTCTTCAGCTGCGTCATACGTTGTTTGAAGAATTGCGTATTGAAGTTCCTGAGGCGTCGATGAGATTGTACTAAGAAGTACCGTTAAAGCTTCACGAGCTTCCGCTTCCCTACCAGACATCCATCCCATAGCCTCAGCAGTAGCATCATCTAAGCAAGGAGAAGAAATAATAATCATATAATAATCTCCACATTTCCTAAGTTCCAAAGAGGGTGTCATATTAGCCATGGAGCTTCTCCACCAAATTTGCTCACCATTGGTAACATTGATAGCGGAGCCACTGTACATAGCATTGAATGCGTCAAAGTTATCTGCCATTGTCTCGTAGTTTTGAGCAACGATATCAGAATAGATGTCGCCCATCCAAGAATTTCCGGCAACAGTATTCATCCCTGCATAATTGAATTGGTTCAGTGTCCGGATAGTCAAACCGCTGGGAAGGGTTATACTGCCGCTATAAGTCAGGTCATCGCCATATCCAAGTGGCACCGGACCCGTCGTATTCGCAGAGCTTTCTGCCGAATCGGAAGCCCCATCATTCGTAGTGCTCTCTGCATTTGCACTATTGTTTACATTTCCGGGCGCAGCCTCTGCACTTCCGGTTGCACCATCCCCATTACCGCTATTGTTCTCCGTATTGTTTGTCTCATTTTCATTTGTTGCAACCGTCGATTCCGCCGTCACGGAATCCTCCTGGTCCAAATCGGTAGAATCCTCTGTTATCGAATCCGCCGACACAGTCTCACCGTTTTCCGATACGGAATCTGCTGACAAGGATTCAGTTTCCTCTGTTTCCGCGGTTTCTTCTGTCGTTTCCTCTGCTTCTTCCGCTTCGGATTCTTCGACCTCTGAATTCTCCGAAATCGTCGCATTCGCAGATACTTCTTCTCCGTTTTCCATACTTTCTCCCCCACAAGCCATAAGGGAAAATACAAGTGTTACTATCATTAAGGCGGTTGCCCACTTTTTCATAATCGTTACCTCTCCTCTGTATTGTTTCAAATCCCATCTCATTATATCGCCACTTTTTAGATTAAGCAATGAAGGGACTTAAAAACAAAAGAATTTTAAAACAAAAAAGAGAACCGATTCCTCGATTCTCCTTACTTAGAGCGATAGACGGGACTCGAACCCGCGAGCTCAACCTTGGCAAGGTCGCGTGCTACCAACTGCACCACTATCGCATGATTTGTCGCTTGTTCCTTGCGACAAATACTAATATACTATAACTTATTTTCTTTGTCAACGAAAATTTTTATTTTTTAAGAATACTGAATAGTTTAGAATTAAATGTAGATAAGGAAGTTGCAACGCCTTAAATAAAATATTAAAAAGTGAGGTTTTGAAAATGTTGAAAGAAGTTAAAGTTTTTTCGCAAGATTATATTGTTTTGATTTGTACTGAAAATGAATTTTTTACTCGTGGAAATGTATGTGAATACTCTCAGTTATTTGACTACATCGAAGAGTATAACAATGGTAGGTCACATAGTCACACCGAATATTTAAAGGCCTTACATTATGTCGCTGATTCAATATTGAATCATTCAGATACAGACTTCAATCTTGAATCTATCGTGTGGCTTATTGATAAATATTGCACATATACAAATTTTTATTTTGAAAATTAAATATTGAAATATGGGCGGTGCTTGATAGACGTTTACCTATTAAGTACCCCCGACACAAAAAGGAAAAGTGAGGTATAAAAATATGGCAAAAGTTACAAAAGTGAATACACAAAATAATACTGCGGTAGCAATCCCCGAATCTATTTCTAGCGTAGCGGAAAACCAAAAAATGCTTTCCGAACTCAAAGCGCAAGAAAAAATCCTTTCAAAAGAATTTACTTCTCTTGAAAAAGGCAGTCTCCGCATTATGTTTGCATTGCACGAAATCAGCGATAAGTCATTGTATAAGGTTGCAAAGGACGAAAAAAACAAGACCTATAAAAATATTTATGATTATGCCAGCGATAAATACGGCATTGCGCGTGGTACTTGTTCTGAATATATCAAATTGATTGAACGCTTTGCCGAACGCGACGAACTCGGACAATTCACCGGTCGAATTATTGAAAAATTCGCTTCTTTTAAAACTTCCGTACTTGCAAGGCTTCAGCCGTACGCTTTGGAAGATATTGAAGTAATGATGTCCGATTATGGCTTGACGGACAAATCCTCCTATCGTGAAGTCGCAAAGATTCTAAAAGAATATAGTGCGGATGATGTCATAGAAGCAAAGCCGGACACCACCGCGGAAGAATCCGCGCCGGAAGAATCCGACACCACCGCGCCGGAAGATATGGAAGAACCCACCGCGGAAGAATCCGCGCCGGAAGAATCAAAAAAAGTCTATGTAGGTTACAAATTTGGTACTATCCGCACTATTGAAGAGTTTGACGATTTGAAAAATACCATTTCTGAAATTCTGAAACGCAGTTGTACTGTCGATTTGTATATGTTGAATCCTGCTATAATAGACGCTTTGCCGAAGCCGGAAGAAGCAAAGCCGGAAGCACCGGAAGAAGAGAAACCCAAAGGGCGCAAGGCAAAAACGCCTATAAACCAAAAGAAAAGCAAATAAGGAAAAAAGGGGGGGAGTAATCCCCCAGCCCCCCTACCAAAAATCTGCCGGTTTACATAATCCCGTATTCCTTTGATTATAAATCCCTAGCGTCTAGGGTGTCGCAAAGCACTTAGCAAACAAGGGTTTCTCGAATATTAAATTTAGGAATACTACGGAAACCCTTGTGCGCTTAGTGATTGCGACGGGTACGGCAGAAAGTAACCAACATATTATAAGGCGCGAAAAGTTCGTGCGCCCGAACACATGAAGATTTTGAATCAATGAGGGAACATTCCCTCTTTGAATATAACAAACAAATTATTATTTTAAATGACAAGGAGAAGAAAAAAATGAAATCAAAAATGTTATTTCCCGTGAAAGTATTGGTAAAAAATGAACCTAAGGATTTTAAGCTTGATAATGGTACTGCCGGCACAAGTTATAAAGTTACTGTGTTGCAAGGTGAAGATGTAAATACAATTTCTTGCGAAAAAGAAATTTACGATATTGTTCAGCCTATGACAGATTATAACGCTGTCGTTAAATTAAATGTTTCTTCGTATGACGGTAAACCTTCTGTAAGTATCCGGATTATTGATTTATTAGAAAAGGTGGACGAAAAGACCTTAAAAGAAAAAATCAGCATCTAGCGTTTTTTAGCGCTTTTGCATAAAACCTCACGCCTTGCGTACCGTCAAAAGTGCGCAAGGTATTCCAAAAAGTTCGTGCGCCCGAACGAAAAGCGACAAACATTTTTTCGGGAATCCATGATTATTTGTCAACAAAAATACTCTTTTTAGCCTTTTTAAAAAGGAAGATTTTTGTTGACAAATAATCTGTGAATCGTGCGATACACCCAACACTGAAAAAGGGGTGCTTGTAGGACGCAGTCATGCAAGAACCCTTGGTTACCGCGTGTGATATTTCGGCGTGGAAAATCTTTCTCATAAAGGAGTAACTTTTAAAAATGAAAAAACTAATAGAGGTTATAGATAAGCGTAGATTTTTTCTACTTGTTCTTATCTTGCTCATAATGACTACTTTTGCATTAGCAAACATTGTTTATCACATTCAAAACAAAATTTTTTCGGAAGAAACAAAAGTTGATTTTGTGGCCAAAGAAGAAATACAAAATCTTTCGTATGTAAATGAATCAACGTGCTATGAAATCATTAGATTTAATCGTAGCTTGCCTACTGTTCTAAAGACTGCTTCCGATAACGATATTGCCAAAGAATCCGACACGCCGGAAGAACCTACGGAAGAATCCGACTATTCCGAACACTTGGAAATCATCGTTCTTGGAATAGCTATGCTAATCGGTAGCTTTGAGTTTTATCTTATGTTTTTAAAAATGTAGAAATGGAGATATATACATGGATTTTACTAATACAAATGCGGAAACTATTCCCGAAGAAGATTGTGAAGAAAGACTTTTTGATTGTGACGGAAATTTCGATGATTTAGACAGATTTTCTCTCGAAGAGTGGATTGAAACCGATGTGGATGATTTGATTCGGTGTCTTGAAGATACAAACAAAGAAGTTAAAAAGAAAAGTCCCATTGTGGAATTTTTCAAATTCATAATTGATTGCCTTTACACTGCAATTAATTACGCAATCATGTCGTGGTTTGCGTCCTATATTTTACTTTGGCTTTATGAATTGATTACGAAACAATCACTTACTCCACTTACATACTTTGCATGGTGGCTTTTGTTTATTGTAATTGGAGTGTTTAAAACTCCGCAATTTATTTTCGGCAAGCTATCAGCGTTATTCCAAAAAGTAAGGAGGTTAAAAAATGTATGATTCACTGTTTGAAATTTTTAGAAATGGATTTGGTTTGGGATTTGTCGTTTCGTGTATCGCTTACTTTATTGGCTATGTGTTTTTTCGGCTGATAAATATATTTAAGTATGTTTAGGCTTTAAGCCTTTTACATAAATCTAGGAAAGGAGATTTTGCAGAATGTCTGAAACATTAACAACGGCTTTCACTACCGCGGTTTCTACCATTAAGACAGATATGCTTGGTATGGCAGAAGTAGCACTTCCCGCCGGACTTGCAATCGCTGGCTTGTCTATGGCGATCGGTTTTGGTGTATCTATCTTCCGTAGATTTGCACACTAATTGCGGTTCATAATGCGGTTGAAATGATATATACCGCATAAATAAGGCACAAATATAAGGCTTGTATAAGTTGTCGGTAATCTTATCAAGTGAAACCGTCTGTGCCTTTTATGGGGTGGTTGGTCTGTCGTATTGGCGTTTTACTCCCCTTTATCGTCAATGCGTATCGGGTGCAACATCGGGTGCAATTCCCGACACTCCAATTTTAAAAAGTTCGTGCGCTCGAACTTTTGAAGAGTGTTAAATACTAATTAAATATATCCCTTTTATTTGAATTATAGTTCTTTCCTATGCTATAATTTAAGCGAAGAAAGGGGGCGGTATAATGGTGTTTGGGTTTATTATTGAACTTGGAGCTTTATTGTTACTATGGGAATTTATGCTTTCGTATATACATTTTAGTGGTATTGACGTTTCTTTGTTTATACTTCTTTTAGTTCCTTTTACAATTTACTTATCAAAATTTTTTATAGCACTATTATTCGTAAATTTTGTTTATTTTAAAAAAGAATAGGAAAACCTATTCTTTTTTTTATTTTAGAAAGGAAATTTACCATGAGAAAGATTTTTTTGTCACTTCTGCTCATTATTTGTGTGACTTTTTGTAATACATCATATTTGTATGCAAGCGAAGATAATGAAAATGATTCATTTGACGAAGAAGCTTTTGAAGAAGCTCTATATTCTGTTTGTTGTTCGCTTGGCTTTGCCTTAGAGGATTCCGGCGGTGTTGCTTCTTTTTTTGGTGGTATAACTACTGATTTGTGTATGTTGTATGGTCAATTAAAAATGCCTGATTCTTATCAGGAAGTAGTGGATTCTTTAGAAAATACTACTGATGAAACAGAAAGACAACAACTTATTGATGAATTTATAGAAGATGTTTATTTTGAAATGCAATACAACGGCGATTTGCTTATTGATATTGAAAGTAATACCGCTTCTATGTCGGAAACGCTTGTTTCTTTATATCAAGAATACTTAAATAATAATCTTTCTGATTATATAGTTGTTTATACTTATTCTTTTGACAATTTGCCGGTTCAAGTTGTTCAAAATGTTTCCCCCATGCGCGAGCAATTACTTGATTTTTTAAAACATGAATCTATCAACATTCCTTTTAATTCAGAAATTTCAGAAAATCGAATTTATAATTTTTGTGCTAACGGCGGTAAGTCCACATTTTTTGTGACTGATGTTTCCGGCATTTTTCTTGTTTTGGATTCAAACTCAACTTTAACTTTAAATGACATTGAGGAAAATTATGTTTGCTCCCTTTCTTCGCAAACTGGTAATTTTATTTCTAGTAATCAAATGAGTGGACTTTTGCCTTATAATCACAATGGTTTTCGTGATAATTTTTTTAGCGGATGTCGTTTGTATTGCTCTTGGACTGATATTCGTGGTTATTCTTTCGATACTTTTAATTTTGATATTGGTACTTCTTTTGGTCTTAATTCAAAAAATGATATTTTTTATAGCAGTAATTGGTTTATTTCTGAAACGGTTCAGCCAATTTTAGTTTTTGAATCGGAAGAGGCATTTTCTCTTTATATGTCCGGTCAATCGGATTATTATTTAATACCTAGCGATTATAACGGCGGTGATTTAGTTGTTGATTTAGATATGGATTATGACGAAATGTATAACGCTATTCATGAAGCGATTCAGAATGGCTCTTTTGTCACTCCGTCCGATTTGCAGTCTATCATTGAAAGTACGGTTAAGGAATATCAGCAAGAAATGTTAGACCAGCTACACGACATCAATAACTCTCTCAATAATGAGAGTGGTTATTCGTGGTTGCGTTTGATTTACAATTATCTTAATGAACGGCTTACTACTACTCTATCCGATTTGAATAATTCCATTGATGCTTTAAATGAAATGTTTGATTCTATGATTGAATTACTCAATCAAATTCTTGATGAGGTAGACGGGGTGGATGATGTAACCGGCTCTACTTCTTCAAATTCTGTTGAAGGACTTTTGCAAAACATATTAGAAGAACATCGCATAACAAATAAAATTTTTCAAGATATGACAGAA
>JAZNKK010000036.1:0-3017 GCA_045578545.1 Lachnospiraceae bacterium | reverse complement strand
CGAACAGCTTGCGGAAGTTGTCGAGCGTAATGCGATAGACCTCCTCAAAATCCGCCGCGTCATCGATGGGATTAAAATCAATGCCAACAAAGTATCTTAAGTATGAAACGTACATGGGATATGTGGCGTTGGCAGCAGGGGCATTGCTCGTTGTGATTGGAATTGTAGCCGGTGTCATTACGCTGGTGAAAAAAGGAAAGAAGAAAAAGAAGGAAGAGAACGCTTCGGAAGAAAAGGCATAGTCGGCAGAACAGCGGTCTTGACAAAAGAAAAGACACATGATAGAGTAAATATTGATAGTAGACGTTAGGTCTGATCCACGCTTGTTAGGGAAAAGTTTTCCTTGGCAAGCGTTTTCTTTTTTGCGTGCAGGGGCAAGTGCGAAGCACGGCCTGCACGGAAGTGATTATGGAAAGGAGAACAAAAATGATAGTAAAAGATGGCTCTGAAAATGAACTTTTGGCAATAATCGATGTACCGGAGGAAGTGGCAGAACAGCAGTACAGCCCGGTGACCCATGCATTGCTTGTGGTGAAAATCGGTGAAGACTATTTACTTGGCTGGAACCGTTGGCGGCAGGATTGGGAAATCTTCGGAGGCTGTAAGGAGGAAGGAGAAACACTCCGGCAGTGTGTGGAACGCGAAGCAGAGGAAGAACTGGGAATTACGGGAATAGGATACACGTATCTTGGTCTGATGCATTACAAAATGGCGCCGGGCTATTTTAATCCGGAATGGCATGAGGAGTATGGTGCACTTTACGGTGTGACGCTACGGTCAGAAATGTTAAAAGAAATTGAGGCGAAGCGAGCGGATAAAGAAGAGATTGAACGATTGGCATTTTATAGCCAAGTAAAAGGAAAAGAAAAGATTGCGGAGATTGATGAGAGACTGCTGGAGTATTGGAAATAGAGAAGGAGGAAAGCAAGAATGAATTTTAAATATGTACGCATTCAAGGGCGCGAATTGTCTTATGTAACCCAATATCCGAAAGGCATTTTTGCCATGTGTTGGCGCAAGATTTATGACGGTGTGATGGAAGAGGCAGATGCGGAGCTGTTCAAGGCGATTAATGCGTGGTTCGAGGAAAATCTGCCGATACCGGATGTGTGCGAAAGCGGTAAGGAGCCAGTAATTACTTATTTTAAGGTGGCGACTACGGCGCATATGCTGGAGAAGATTACGCCGGCCATGGAACTGTTAGATAAGTACAATCACCCGTATGATGTGGTGTATACGAATTTTGTCGGGGATATTGTATATGAGGATGAGTATCAGGTGGCGGTGCGAGTAAAATAGCAAAAACGGAAAGGTTTTCTGTCGGTCTCTGTGATAAGATGAAACTACATGAAGGGATGTTTATCCGGAAGCGTTAAATGCGAAGTGTATTTCAACGAGAAAGTGAGGGAATATCATGAGAGAAGATTACAGCAGAAAGATTGCGGACCGGCTTTGGAATCAACCGGACAAAGGGGAACTGGAAAGTCACAGGGAGGAAAGTTTTATTGATGATATTGTTCAGAAGAGTCATATCGAACGGGAGCTGCTTGCAAATTTAGACGGCATTGAGACTGTATTCGACGGCGGCGCGGGATGCGGACGTTTCTCAATTTTGCTTGCAAAGAAGGGGTGTAAGGTAACACATTTTGATATCTCTCAGTCCATGATTGATAAGGCAAAGGAGCTGGCAAAGGCAGAGGGAGTTGAAGACAAGATTATCTTTGTGAAGGGAGCTCTGGAGGATTTGTCGGCATTCGCGGATAAATCTTTTGATTTGGTGATGTCTTTTGATGCACCGATTTCGTACACTTATCCAAATCAGGAAACCGTAATCGGAGAGCTGGTGCGTCTTGCGAAAAAACGGATTATGATCAGTGTGACGTCGAGACTCGGTGTTTTGCCATATCAGGCAAATCCGATTCAGAAAAATCAGTTTATTTTAAATCCGCAGGACACGGATGGATTTGTGCAGTGGTGTGTTTCCAATCGTCAGAATGCCATTGATTCCTTTTCCTTTGAAAAGGAAAGATTCGAGGAATTGCGGAGAACCGGTCTTATGGGGGGAGAGTGGGAAATTGAAGAATATGAAAAGGGCGGTGTTCCGTGGTGCATTACTTATGCTTTTCTGCCGGAGGAGTTAAAGGGGGCTCTGGAACGTTACGGTGTAACGAATGTGGAATTGGCCGGCCCGGGGGCATATGCCCGAACCATTCCAAATGAAATATTGGTTAAAATTATGGGGGATGAAAGACAAAGGAAGGACTTCCTGGAGGTGTGCCACACTTATGATTCCAATCCGTATGTATGCGGAATGGGTAAGGATAACCTGTTTGCAAAAGGCGAGCTATAAAAAGCTTGCCTTTTTCTGTTTTCTGTGTTATAGTGATTGAAATATTCAGAAAACAGGAGGGATGCTTATGATTCGATTGATGAGAGAAGAAGAGATACCGGCATGTGTGGCTTTGATTCGGAGAAGCTTTGGAACCGTAGCGGAGGAGTTCGGCTTTACGGTTGAAAATGCGCCGCGTTATACCGCATTTGCCACTACAGAAGAGCGGCTTACCTGGCATTTTCATGGGGAAAAAAGACCGATGTACGTATATGAGAACGAGGACGGCGAAATCATCGGCTATTATTCCCTTCAGCTTCAGGAAAATGGCGTATGCGAACTGAGCAACCTTTGTGTGGCTCCGGAGTGTCGTCACGAAAAGGTTGGTGAGGCACTTTTACTCCATTCCTACGAAGCAGCAAAAGAGGTCGGTTGTGTGATGATGCATATTGGAATCGTGGAGGAAAATGTAAAACTCCGGAAGTGGTATGAAAAGTACGGTGTGGTGCATTTAGGGACGAAGAAGTTTGAGCATTTTCCGTTTACCTGCGGGTTTATGGAGAAGGCGTTGTAGTTCCGAGTAATAGAAGAGTAAAGGCAGAACCGCCTATAGGGAATCACGCCCTACGGGCGGTTTATTTTTGTCTAAATAGTCGAAAATGGCCTGCGGAAAAACGAATCTACTTGT
>JAZNKK010000035.1:0-2155 GCA_045578545.1 Lachnospiraceae bacterium | reverse complement strand
GAGAAAGTGGAAGGTAAAACCATTATTCATACCACAAGTGCAGGAACCCAGGGCATTGTGAATGCTACGGGGGCTAGTGAGATTATCACAGGGAGCCTTGTGAATGCAAAGGCCGTTGCCAAGTATATCCAAAGTAAAAATCCCGAGGTGGTGTCCCTGGTTTGTATGGGTAACAATGGCGTGACGCAGGCTTTGGAAGATGAACTTTGCGCCGAGTATATCAAAAGTATTCTCGAAGGAAATGAATTGCAGGATATGAATGCGCGTACGAAAAAATTGCAGTTTAAAGGTGGCAAACATTTCTTTGATGAAGCGCAGAAAGAGGTTTTTCCGACGGCGGATTTTTGGATGTGTATTCAGTATAACAAGTTTCCTTTTATCATTCGGATCGAGAAGGATGAGATTGGGTATGTGGCGAGGAGAGTAGGAAATGAAACTTTTATTTAAACAAAGAATGTTTTCTTGGTTTCACAGTTACGATATATATGACGAAACGGGGCGCACACTATTTACGGTAAAAGGCGAACCGTCATTGGGACATTGCCTTAGAATTTATGATGCAAACAAGAATGAGTTAGGCATGATACAGGAAAGATTGTTTAAATTAATGCCAAAATTCGATTTTTATATAGGTGGCAATTGCGTTGGGAGTATAGCGAGAGAATTTACTCTTTTTAGTGCAGAGTATGATATTGATTACAATGGCTGGCATGTGGAAGGCGATTTTTTCGGGTGGGACTATCAGATTCAGAATAGTGCAGGAAATTGCATTGCTATTGTGACGAAGGAACTTTGGAATTGGACAGATACCTATACCATTACTGTGGTGAATCCCGAGGATGCATTGTGTGCGTTGATGGTGGTGTTGGCAATTGATGCTGAGAAGTGTTCGAGAAATTAAAATCGAAGCGGGAGAATAAGATGCAGAAATCCACATTTGAATTAATTTATGATGTCGTAAAACAAATTCCCAAAGGGAAGGTTGCGACTTACGGACAAGTTGCGTCCCTTGCCGGAAATAAAAGATGGTCCCGCGTGGTAGGATATGCCCTGCATTCAAATCCGGACCCGGAAACAATCCCCTGTCATCGCGTAGTGAACCGTTTGGGCGAAGTGTCTAAAGCCTTTGCTTTCGGCGGAGAGAATCGGCAGATTACATTGCTACAAAATGAAGGTGTTGGGTTTGTGGAAGGCAGAGTAGATTTGGAAAAGTATCAGTGGAATCGCGTGACGATTGAGATGATGGAGGGGTAGAGATATTACTATCCGTATGTAGTATTTTAAATAAAGGACATAACAAATTGATTGAATATAGAGCAATAGAAACAGACGCCGACTGGCGCAATATTTCAAAACTATATAAAAGCGCCTTTCCGCTGACGGAACGAAAACCTTTAGGCCTAATTCGTTCCACCCATAAAAAGAACAAGGCGGATGTGTGGCTGATTGAAGACGATGGAGACTTCCTGGGTTTTGCAATCACCATAAACAGCGGTGATTTGGTAATGCTTGATTATTTTGCGGTAGCAGAAGATGCCCGAGGAAAAGGCTACGGAAGCAGTTGTCTAAAATGGTTGCAAAAGCAGTACGAAGGCAGGCGTTTCTTTCTGGAAATTGAAAGCGTGTATATCAAAGCCAAGAATATGAAACAACGCATCGGGCGTAAAGTCTTTTATGAGAGAAACGGAATGCGGGAAGTTGGCGTTACGGCTAAGGTATTCGGTGTGGAGTTTGTAACTTTGGGATACGAGTGTGAACTTAATTTTGATGAGTATAAGAAGCTGTATGCGGATTGTTACGGCAAGCTGGTAGGAATGAATATCAGGGAAGTGAAGCGCGGATAAAATAGGAAAAAGTACGTGTAAAAGGAGGATAAAATGTTTGTATTATTTACAACAGAACGTTTGACAGTGAGAAAATTTAAACCTGAGGATTGGGAAGATTTGGCGGAAATCTTAACGGACCCGGAGGTGACATATTTTGAGCCCTATGAGACTTTTACACGGGAGGCTTGCGTGAAGGAGGCTGAATCCTTTGCGAAAAGCGATGAATTCTATGCGGTGGTTTTGGATGATAAGGTGATTGGTAAAATTTATTTCTCCAAGAGAGATTTCGGAACTTATGAAATCGGTTATACCTTCCATGGGAAATTCCA
>JAZNKK010000034.1:0-16382 GCA_045578545.1 Lachnospiraceae bacterium | reverse complement strand
GCCCTGGGTTTATAAGGAGATTGGCGGATGGTTGTTTTTGGCTTTCAATCCGGAGTGTTTTGATACGATCTCTTTTGTGCAAGAGCAGGGAATGTATGCGTCCCTGATTTCAGTAATGCCTTTGTATTCCGTTGTGAATGCAGTGATGTTTTCTATAGGAGATCTTGGAGAAGAAATCGGCTGGCGTGGTTTTATGATGCCCCGTTTGGAGAAAAAGATGGGAATCGGTCCTGCCATTCTTGTAGGAGGTATTATCTGGGGCGTTTGGCATTATCCCATTAATTATTACGGACATAATTTCGGTACCGGATATTGGGGCGAACCCTGGCTTGGATTCCTTATTTTTACCATATTTACCATTACCGATAATGCCTTGCTTACATTGGTGGTAAAAAAGACGAATTCCGTGTGGTCGGCTGCTTTTATGCATGCGGTGAATAATGGTGCATTGGCGATTTCTGCTATGTTTATAAACGGTGAGAGTTTAACCGGTTTTTGGACGGAAAGTACGGTGCAGTTTGTGGTTATGATGGGACCGTCTCTGGTGTTTGGTGTCATTGCTTATATCTGGCTGATTAAGTTAGAGAAAAAGGAACGGGTAGCCGAATCCTAAACCTTGGAAGAGAATATTATAAATAGAATGATTTTTATAAAAAGCAGTTTGTTTGACAATTAAATGAAACATACTGCTTTTTTGTTGAAGTTTTCCCGTTTTTATTGCATAATGAAAGAAAAATGGGGAAATTGGAGAAATCTCAATGAAACAAAAACAAACTTCCAACGGAAAAATTATCCTTATCTTTAGCTTATGCTGCATAGGTGTGCTTATTTTGTCTGTTGCTGGAATGTTCGCTTATAAATTTTACTTAGAGAAACCGGTGGAAACGGTATCCACAACCGAACCGGAAGAAGTATTGCCGGAAGAACCAGAAGAAGAAGAGAGCCCTTACCGGGAGCAACTTACGTCTCTTATTGGAAACGGCGAAGACACGGTAACGGTCATGTTTTATTTTAATGGTTCCAACTTGGAATCCGACTACGGCTCTGCCACGGACGATATCGAGGAAATGTTGGAAGCGCCTTATAACCCGAATGTAAATTTGGTGATTCAAACCACCGGTACTTTGGAATGGCAACAATTCGGCATCGCTTCTGACCATGACCAGCGCTATCTGGTGCAGGAGGACGATCTTCTTTTGGTGGATGACAGTCTGGAACTGTTGGATTGCACCAGCTCAGAAACATTGCTGGATTTCCTTCTTTGGAGTAAGGAAAATTATCCTGCTGACCGCTATATCTTTGTCTTTTGGAACCATGGCGGAGGCTCGGTAGAAGGCTTTGGTTACAACGAATGGGGTCCGCCCAGCTATTCCTTGTCCATCGCAGAAATGCAGGATGCCTTTGAACAAAGCGAAATGGTCTTTGACTTTATCGGAATGGATTGCTGTATTATGTCCTCCATTGAAGTATGTTATGCTCTTTATGATTATTGCGATTATATGATTTTATCAGAAGATTTTGAATCGGCCCTTGGCTGGTCTTATGCCGATTGGCTGACCCAGTTAGCCGGTAATTCTTCCGTAAGTACGGAACTTTTGGCCCGCACCATCATTGATGACATGGTAGAAGACAACGATACCAATTATCACAGCGGTTCCTCTTCCACCCTGGCTCTGATTGATCAGCGGTATATACCGGAATTGTTTGAAGCATGGAAAACCTTTGCATACGCCAATGAGGAAACTCTTTTGGCGTCCAACTTCAGCCGCGAAGTCAACCGTAGCGGCCGTGCGTTACCCTATAAGGTTGCTTCTGACTTGGAAGGTTACTATATTACGGATATGATGGCACTTGCTATGTCCATTTCCTCTTCTCAATCCAAACAGCTGGCTTCCTGCATCAACAACGCCATTTCTTACTATAATTGTACGGACGATAATGTAGGGCTGACCGGTCTGGCAGTTACCTTGCCTTACGGGTCTCGCAGCTTTTATAACAAACTGACCGATGTTTTCCTGGCATGCGGTTTGGATAAACAGTATGTGCTTTGGCTGGATGCTTTTACCGGCGTTACCGGCGAAGTCAATTATTACGATTACGATGACTTTGAGGCAGAATGGGGCGGCTGGGAAGCATACGAGGAAGAAGAAAATTAACTGCTCCATCGACTAAAACAGAAACACCGGGAGAATATTATGAATTTGTCAATTATGCAAGGCAGACCTGCTACCGAAGAAAATCGATTGAAAAAAGAAATACGGTGCTATGATTTTTTGGATTCTCTCGGCATTTCCTATGAGCGCGCAGATCATGACGCATTAAATACGATTGCGGAATGCGAAGCGGTAGATGAAGCCTTAAATACAAAAATATGCAAAAATTTATTCCTTTGCAATCGTCAGGAAACTTCTTTTTATCTGGTTCTTATGCCCGGAGATAAACGTTTTATAACAAAGGATTTGTCTGCTTCCCTTGGCGTTGCAAGACTTTCCTTTGCTAAAGAAACTTTTATGGAAGAATTTCTGGACATTACTCCCGGCTCTGTCAGCGTGCTGGGGCTGATGAACGATAAGGAGAAACAGGTACGTCTTATTATTGACGCAGATGTCCTGAAAGAAGAATACTTTGCCTGTCATCCCTGCATCAATACTTCCAGCTTAAAATTCAAAACCTCGGAACTCATGGAAAAAGTGATTCCGGCGATGGAACATGAGCCTACCATTGTTAATTTATAGAATACTCTATGGTAAATTCTTAGAATACTCTATGGTAAATTCTTAAAATACCTTATGGTAAATCCCTAGAATACCTTATGGTAAATTTATAGAATATCCAAGGTAACTCATTGACATTTCTGTTTTTTTATTGTAATATCATTGATGTGTCAAAATCTGATATCGATGCGTGGCTCAGCTTGGTAGAGCGCTGCGTTCGGGACGCAGAGGTCGCAGGTTCGAATCCTGTCGCATCGATTAAAAATAATCCTTGCCATTTGGCAGGGATTATTTTTATTCATACAATTGATATAAACCTATGACCTCTATCGGAGCAAACGCATTCGTTCGGGCGCAGAGGGTCCACGAGGTCCGGGGGACCTCGGCTTTGGACCGACCGCAGCGGAGCGGAGACCGCAGGTTCGAACATGTAAGTATCGAATGAAAAAGATACCGTATTCAAAAAATAAACCGGAACCTTCTGAGGGTTGGCGGTTTATTTTTTCCTCTTCCAAAATCCCCAAAATAAAAGTAACTCCAATCCTCCCGGTATGATATACAAAATCACCGTGGGCAGTATCGCTTGGATTCCTACAAAAATCAGACCCAGCAAAAGGATTACCGCGGCACCGATTCCCATTACAGAGAGGAACCATCTTTTCTCCCCTTCCAATGGCATGGTTTCTTTTCGTATCGCAATCAATCGATACGGAACCAACAAGATTAAGGAAAGAATCAGCATAAATACTCCGTCTAATACAAGCAAAAAGAAGGAGAACCCAAAATTGAAGCCTTCCACCATAAAATTTGCCAAAGCAGTAAAATCGGAGCCGTCAATATTTACATTGGACGCCGGTTCAATCACCTGCACCGTATCATACAATTCTTTCACATAACCAAAGACCAAAGCACAAAGCAATCCATGCAAAATAACAAACAAATAGCGTCTTACCTTTTCTTTTCCGTTTTTTTGTTTCATAAAAATCCCCCTATTTTCTTTCCCCGTTTTTCATTGGTCATTTGACACTGTTTTTTTCATTCTATCCAATTAATATCTCCCTGCCAATTTTTTTCGATTGGATAGTTTGACTAAAAGTTTTTTCGTTCTCTGTACATATTCACGAAAACGGCAGTTTTTGAAAGATTTTGAAAGATTTTGATTGACCCATCCTGAGAATAATGCTATATTACAATCATAAACTATCATAATCTTTCAAAATCAGTCAGAAAGAAGGAATGAAAATGCTTACAGAAGAAAGACACTCTACGATATTAGAAATGGTAAATCGCCAGGGAAGCGCTACACTTACCGAACTTTGCACAGCGCTGAATACTTCCGAATCTACCGTGCGACGTGACCTTTGCTACTTAGATGAAAAAAAGCTTCTTACCAAGGTACGTGGCGGCGCCGTATCCGCGACCGAAAGTTTTACTTTTACCGAACGTGACATGACCGAAAAAGAAAAACTTTTCTCTTTGGAAAAAGAAGCCATTGCAAAGTACGCAGCCTCTCTTATCGAAGACGGCGACTTTGTTTTCTTAGATGCCGGCACAACAACGGAAAAGATGATTGATTACTTGCCGGAGAAAAAAGCAGTCTTTGTAACCAATGCTCTTTTCCACGCAAGAAAGCTCATACAAAGAGGCTTTCAGGTTTTTATTCCCGGCGGCGAAATCAAGATTACCACAGAAGCCATTGTGGGCGCCACCTGTGTTCTCTCTTTAAAAGAATACAATTTTACAAAAAGTTTCTTAGGAACAAACGGTATCTCCCTTTCGGCAGGCTTAACCACACCGGATAAAAACGAGGCAGATGTAAAAAAAGCCGTTATCGAAAATAGCCGTCATTGTTATTTTCTGGCGGATCACTCAAAATTTGATGAAATTACAGCAATGACCTTCGCGCCTCTTTCCGAAGGAACCATCATTACCGATAAAGTGGAAAACAAAAAATATCTTAGTGAAGCATCCGTAAAGGAGGTTTTAGAATGATTTATACCATTACTTTCAATCCCGCCATTGATTATGTGGTACATACCGGTGCCTTAGAACCCGGTGGCGTCAATCGCAGTACCAAGGAAGAAATTTATTTCGGCGGAAAAGGAATCAATGTTTCCTTTGTATTAAAGGAGTTAGATCTTACCTCCAAAGCCTTGGGATTTATCGCCGGATTTACCGGAGACGCCATTGAAAAAGGCTTGGCAGAAAAGGGAATCGAAACCGATTTTGTACATTTAAAAGAAGGCTTTACCCGAATCAATGTAAAAATAAAGTCCGGCGAAGAAACCGAATTAAACGGCCAAGGACCTCACATCGATGAAGCCGCCATCCGGGAACTTTTCCAAAAATTAGATTCCCTGCAAAACGGAGACACTCTTGTTTTAGCAGGAAGTATCCCCGGTACCTTGCCGGCAGACATCTACGAACAGATTTTGCAGTACATTTCCCATAAGGAAATAAAAACGGTGGTGGATGCCACGGGAGAACTTCTCCTCCGGGTATTAAAATACAAACCCTTCCTGATTAAACCAAACAATTATGAACTGGGTGAGTTGTTCCACACTACTTTAAAAGATATCAGTGAAATTGAGACTTACGCCAGAAAACTTCAGGAAATGGGAGCACATAATGTTTTAATTTCCATGGCCGGTGACGGCGCACTTCTCATCGATGAACACGGAAAAAACCACCGTTGCGGCGTTTGCAAAGGCACGGTTAAAAATTCCGTCGGTGCAGGAGATTCCATGGTAGCCGGATTTATTGCCGGATCCCAAAACGGTGATTATGAATATGCATTAAAACTCGGAACCGCTACCGGCGGTGCAACCGCCTTTTCCAATGGATTGGCACAGAAACAGGAAATCTTTGAACTGCTGAAGCAGTTACAATAAAAATTAAGAATGGAGGTATTATTTTATGCGTATTGTTGATTTACTCAAAAAAGAAAGCATAACATTAAACGCAGCACCTACAAGCAAATCCGAAGCCATTGATATGCTGATTGATTTGCAGGCAAAGAGCGGTAGTCTTACCGACAAAGAAGCATACAAAAAAGGCATTTTTGCCAGAGAAGAAATGGGCTCCACCGCAGTGGGCGAGGGAATTGCAATTCCCCATGCGAAAAGCGAGGCAGTAAAAGCTCCCTCTCTTGCCGCTATCACCGTTCCCGGCGGAGTAGATTACGAATCCTTAGACGGCGAGCCTTCCAATCTTCTTTTCATGATTGCAGCTCCCAATGACGGAGACGTACATTTGGAAGTTTTATCCCGACTGATGACAATTCTTATGGATGAAGAATTCCGAGGAAAACTTCTTTCTGCAAAGAATGCAGACGAATTTTTAAGCATCATCGACGCAACCGAAAAGGCAAAATATCCGGAAGAATCCACTGCAGTGAAAAAATCCGATGCAGCTTACCGTATTCTTGCCGTAACCGCTTGCCCTACCGGAATTGCTCATACTTATATGCCAGCAGAAGCATTGGAAAAAGCCGGTAAAAAATTAGGTATTACCATTAAAGTGGAAACCAACGGTTCCGGCGGTGTGAAAAATGCTTTAACCGCAAAAGAAATTGAAGAATGTGACGGTATCATCATCGCAGCAGATAAATCAGTTGAAATGTCCCGTTTCGACGGAAAGAAGGTTTATTCCACTAAGGTTTCTGACGGAATCAAAATCCCGGAAGAATTGATTGAAAAAATCACCTCCGGTGCAGCTCCGGTATATCAGCACAAAGGAGCAAAAGCAGCTGATTCTTCCGTAGAAGGAGAAAGCTTTGGACGTAAAATTTACAAACACTTAATGAACGGTGTTTCCAACATGCTTCCCTTTACGGTTGCCGGCGGTATCTTCATCGCCATTGCCTTCCTGATTGACTCAATGGCCGGTGCTCCCCAGGACGGAAACTTCGGTACCCACACGGCTGCCGCTGCTTTCTTTAAAAATATCGGTGGCTTTGCATTCAACTTCATGATTCCGGTTCTTGCCGGCTACATCGGAAAAAGTATTGCAGACCGTCCCGGTTTCTTAGTTGGCTTGGTTGGCGGTTACTTAGCAACATTAGGTTCTACCTTTGCCAGTGTTGGCGGTGACATTCCTTCCGGTTTCCTTGGCGCATTATTCGCCGGATTTGTAGGCGGTTATTTAATGCTCGGCGTAGAAAAGCTTTGCGATAAAATGCCCAATGCTTTAAACGGTATCAAACCTGTTTTGATTTATCCTCTTGTAGGTCTTGGAATGATTGCAGTTATTATGTGTGCCGTAAATCCTTTCATGGGAATGTTAAACACAGGCCTTTCCAATTTCTTAAGCAACATGGGTGACAGCAGTAAAATTATCCTTGGTTTTGTTTTAGGCGGAATGATGTCTATCGACATGGGTGGTCCTTTTAATAAAGCTGCTTACGTTTTCGGAACTGCAGCCATCGCTTCCGGCAGCTATGATATCATGGCAGCGGTTATGGTTGGCGGTATGGTTCCTCCCATTGCCATCGCACTTTCCACTACTTTCTTCAAGAATCGATGGACAGAAGAAGAACGCAAAAACGGTCCGGTTAACTACATCATGGGACTTGGCTTCATTACCGAAGGTGCAATTCCTTACGCAGCAGCAGATCCTTTGAGAGTAATTCCTTCCTGTATGATTGGTGCAGCTACCGCAGGCGCTTTATCCATGGCATTTAACTGTACCTTAATGGCACCTCACGGCGGAATCTTCGTATTTGCCGTTGTTGGAAACTGGCCGATGTACCTTCTCTCTCTTATCGTTGGTTCTGTAGTAGGTATGTTATTACTCGCTTTACTTAAGAAAAAAGTGCAAGCATAATTATTTGAAATAAAGGAGAAAATAAAATGACAACAAAGACCGTTAATGTTATAAATGAACAAGGGATGCATATGCGTCCCGCGGGGCTCTTGGCAAAAGCTGCTGCAGCCCACAAGGAATGCTCCGTTACTTTAAATGTAAACGGAAAAAGCGTAAATGCAAAAGCAGTAATGCAGATTATGTCCGCTTGTATTAAATGTGGAAGCACTGTAGAAATTGTTTGTGACGGTGTAGATGAAGCAGCTGTATTAGACGAAATTGCAGGTATGTTTGAAAGCGGCTTCGGCGAATAATTAAGGGAGGTATTTTATGAAAATATTTACCGGAAAAGGCGTTTATGGTGCCATCGCCATCGGTAAAATCTCTGTTTTTCAACGGCAGGAAGTTTCCGTAAAGAGAGTGCATGTTACCGATACCGAAAAGGAAAAACAGCGTGTGGAAGAGGCAAAAGCCCTGGCAACAGAGCAATTGCAGGAAATCTACGACAAGGCGCTGAAGGAAGTAGGAGAAACCAACGCCCAAATTTTCGAAATTCATATGATGATGTTAGAGGACGAAGATTACAACGAATCCATTCGTAGCATTATTGATACCCAGGAAGTAAATGCGGAATATGCCGTAGCTACCACTTCGGATAATTTTGCAGAAATGTTTGCTTCCATGGAAGATGCTTATATGAAAGAGCGTTCTGCGGATATTCGGGACATTTCCAACCGTATTATTCGTAATCTCAGCTCCGGAGAAAAGGAAAATGTGCTCAGTAACGAAAAAGTAATTATTTGTGCAGATGATCTGGCTCCCAGCGAAACCGTGCTCCTAGATAAGGAAAAGGTTCTTGCCTTTGTAACATCTCACGGTTCTTCCAACTCTCATACTGCCATCCTGGCAAGAAATATGAATATCCCTGCCGTTATCGGTGTAGGGGACGATTTCCTCCTTGCCATAAAAGATGGCGATGAAGCGATTGTAGATGGTTTTACCGGTGAAATTTTCATTCAGCCTGAGGAAGAAACTTCCAAACGTCTTTTGGCAAAGCAAAAAGAAGACGAAGAAAAGAAAAAATTACTTCAGAACTTAAAAGGCAAAGAAAATATTACGTTAGACGGCAAAAAAATCAATATCTTTGCCAACATCGGAAGTGTAGATAACATTGGTTCCGTACTTTTAAACGATGCCGGCGGAATCGGCCTGTTTCGAAGCGAATTCCTTTATTTGGAAAGTACCGATTATCCTACCGAAGAACAACAATTTACCGCTTATAAAAAAGTATTGGAAAGCATGGTAGGTAAAAAGGTTATTATCCGTACTTTGGATATCGGTGCCGATAAACAGGTGGATTATTTTGGACTGAAAAAGGAAGAAAATCCGGCACTCGGACTTAGAGCCATTCGAATCTGCCTTACCAGACCGGAAATTTTTAAAACTCAGCTCAGAGCACTTTACCGCGCTTCTGCTTATGGTAATCTCGGAATCATGTTTCCTATGATTACCGGTGTCGGTGAACTAAAGCAAATCCTTTCTCTTTGCGAGGAAGTGAAAGAAGAGCTTTCACAGCAGGGCATTGAATATTCCAAAAAAGTAGAACTTGGTATTATGATCGAAACTCCTGCCGCAGCGGTTATCAGTGATTTATTAGCTCCCATGGTAGACTTCTTTAGTGTCGGAACCAACGATTTAACCCAATATACCTTGGCCATCGATCGCCAGAATCCGGAAATTGAAGCATTTTGTGATACACATCACGAAGCCATCCTGCGTCTTATCAAAATGTCTGCAGAGAATGCTCACAAACATGGAGCCTGGATTGGTATTTGCGGTGAATTAGCGGCTGATACTACCCTGACAGAAACCTTCCTTCGCATGGGAATTGACGAGCTTTCCGTATCTCCTTCCTTTGTTTTAAAGGTTAGGGACACGGTAAGAAATATTGATTTATCGAAATAAAATTGCATAAAATGTAAACTTGTCAATTTTTAAATTATTTTGTTTTGAAAATTTATAAATTACATGCAAAAATATCTTCCTTAGACCGTTTTAAAAACGCATCTTTGGAAGATATTTTCTGTATGAGAACAAAAATGCTTTGTCACCTTGCAAGGAAAGGCTTATAATAACTTATAGTAAATTATTTTTCGAGGATTTTTATGAATTATACTATTTTTACCGGTGGCGAAAAAAATGACCTTTTTGACTTTCTGATGGAGGATTTGAAAACGGATTCCCGCGTAGAACTCATAAATAAATTGCCGGCTATTCCTAAAAATTTACAATTATTATGGCGCCTTCATCACAAATGGGCCCTTCCTTTTCGTCAGATTTGGTATTCTTATACCCCTTTTTCTGAAGACAAATTAAGAAACGGTTCTCACTGCCTTATTTTCAACAATATTTCCGTAGGGCATTTCGAGTCCTCTTTACTTAAAAAGTGGAAAAAAAAGTACAACATCAAATTGGTTCTCTATCTTTTGGATGTTTATGATTCCTACTATTGTAAATCCGTACGGCAAATCGTAAAGCAAATTCCTTTTGATGAAGTATTTACTTTTTATCAGGAAGATGCCAAAAATCACGGTTTTACTTATTTTGATACTTATTTTTCCGGTATTCCGGTAACTCCTTCCGAAAAGAAAAGCGATTTGTTTTTCTGGGGTACTGACTGCGGAAGAAGAGACATGGTGGAAACTATTTCCGACATTTTTACCAAGGAAGGGCTTCAGACTAATGTAGGAATTTGTTATACCGATGAGGAAAATCATAAGCCCGGTATTGTTTATAATGAACCCCTTCCTTATCCTAAGGTAGTGGAACATATTCAGTCTTCCCGTTGCATTTTGGATCTTGTGAGCGAACGCAGCAAAGGAGTCTCCCTCCGTTATTACGAAGCAATGGTTTACGGAAAGAAGCTGATTACCAACAATCCTTTGGTAAAAAATATGCGTGGCTATGACCCTTGTCAGGTTTTTCTTTTTGATAAACCGCAAGAAATTGACCCTGCTTTTTTGGATCTTCCTTACGATGGTAAAAAGGAGAATATGTTTTCTCCCATACATTGGATTGATTCTCTGGATTTCACATTTCACGAATCAACATAATATAAAATTGCACTATGGCACATCTTCCCTCCTTATAGTATAATAAGGCTATATGATATTTTAATCAAAGGAGTGTTGAAAATGGATTTGAAAGAAAAAATTGAAGAAATCGTTGAAAAAGTAAAAAAAGATGACAACTTTAAAGATGAATTTATGAAGAATCCGGAAAAAGCAATCGAAAAGCTTGCAGGTGTTGATATTCCTGACGGAATGTTAGACAAAGTAGTTGACGGTGTAAAAGCTAAAATCACCGGTGACAAGCTTTCCGATGCTATGGATTCCATCAAAAAGTTGTTCTAATTTAGAATGATAATGATGATTATTTAAAAATATCTCCGAAAGACCTTTCTGAAAGCGTGTCTTTTGGAGATATTTTTATTTCATTATCTTCCAGGAATTTTCAAAGGCATTATAAAATAACCGAATCATAACTTCCTTTTCAAATACCGCAATCTTACACTCAAAAGTCCAAATATGATTCTTCGTAACCACCTCATTGGGCAAAAGTTTTTCGCCATTTTTGGAAATAATTCGATATCCCCTTATCATATAAGTATGAAACAAGCCATCCTCATCCGCAAATCTTATTTTAATCGGTATAATTTCTCCCTCTGCCGTATGCTGGCAGATTACATCCGCTTTTTGATTCATTTTTTCCTCCAAAAAATAAAACTGTAGAAATCTCTACAGTTTTATTATAGAACATACGTTCGGATTTTGGAAGTACCAATTTTTTCTTTTTTGACTTTTCTTATCTTATTTCCCTGATGCTGGGATAAGCCCACTATTTTACATACATGTAATAGCCTTCCTCTTCCACGGAAAGAACCATTGTCATTTGAGAAGGGTCCATAATGGAAACCTCCGGAAAAACTAGGACGGTTTCATCTGCGGCAACCGCATTAATGGACAAACTTAAACTTTCTGCTGTCCGCAGGCTGTTCATATCCTCAATTACATAGGTAAAAAGCTCGCCGTCCGAAAGATTTTCCTCACCTAAAATTTCCGTATTTTGTAAACTTCCTGCATTAAAAGTAATAGACAAGGATTCAATATCTTTTCCGCACATATTAGCAATATAAAGACAGTTGCTGATGGATTCAATGGGAATAATATTCTCTTCCTCCCCATTTTCTTCCTCCATATTATTTTCTTCTTCTGTAATTTCCACGGAAACAGTGGCATCTACCATATTTTCTGAGACTGTATTCTCTGATTCTCCGCATCCGCTCAAACCAAGGATAGTAAGAATCATTATTCCGTAAATCGTATTTTTTTTCATTTTTTTCTCCGTATTTTCGCTGTTTCGTAAATGATTTTCAAAATTCAAAAACTTTAATTTATGCTGATCGAAGGCGTAGAAATACTTCCGGAGCAGGAAATAATAAATCCAACTTCTACACTCTGCCCTGCCGCAATTTCACTGTTAAAATCCACCGGTGTTATGGTAAGATTAGTTCCGCTTAATGAATAATTGCCGTTCCAGGACTGATCCAAAGTAACGTTAGAACCGAAATTCACCGTAATATTCCAATTGCGAATTGCACTGCTTCCGGTATTTTTAATCGTAACCGTGTATTGATAACAATTACCGGAACCGGAACTCCAGTTTCCGCTGTTTGTAATACTTACCTGCGTATTAGCCGAAGATGCTGTTACCGCCTGCGAATTCTGCGCATTGCCGGAATTGTTACTATTATTATTACTGTTGCTGTTATTATTGGTATTGTTGTTGTTATTGCTGTTATTGTTATTATTCTGATTTGTAGAAGTAGAACCTAATTCCACACCGTTATCCAGGATTCCCACATACCATCTTCCGGACTCCGACAAATCATTTTGAGACCACCCGGAGGTCGCACTACAGCTATTTACAATGAGAGAACTGGACTCTGCTTTATTGGAAAGATTCCAGATACAATAACTTACGTTGTTGGAATCCATTGCCGCAATCCAATTATTTGCCTCTGTGGTATTGATGGTACCGTTACCGCTGGCATCACAAATACCAAATTCACTACAAAATACGGGAAGTCCGTTGTTGATTGCCGTCTGCATTTTTTGGCGCAAAGAATCTCTGTGAGTCTCTGCGTAGAAATGAATGGCATACATAATATTGGAATATCCCGTAATGGGATCATTGGATGCAATATCTACATCTTGTGACCAGTTGGGAGTACCTACAATAATAATGGCATCCGGATTATTTGCCTTAATCACCGGGATTACCTGTTCCGCATAATTCTTAATGGAAGACCAGGTCACTCCGCCGTTTGGCTCATTACAGATTTCATAAATGACATTATCATAATCTGCGTATTTTTCCGACATTTCATCAAAGAACGCAATTGCCGACTGGATATTGTTGTTCGGGTCCAAGTCCTGAAGAACATGCCAGTCTATGATAACATAAAGTCCAAGCTCCGTAGCATAACTTACACCGTCGCTAACCAGTTGTTTTAATTGTTCCTGATTTCCGCCACTGCAATATCCGTTGTATTCCCAGGTGTACATGGCAAGACGAACACAGTTGATTCCCCATTCATCACGCATGGTCTGGAATGCTGCTTTGTTAACATATTCCGGGAACCAGCCGATGCCGTGAGTGGATACTCCCTGAATTTGATAAGGATTACCGTGCTCATCTACAAGCTGAGTACCTCTGACCGCCAACTCTCCGTGATTTTCTACAGGAGTGCCGCTCTCTGTCACTACGGGAACAGTGGTTGTATTTTCGGATGCTGCAGGAGTATCTGTTTCTCCGTTATTTTCCTGGATAGTTTCCCCCGCAGAAGTATTTTCCTGAGAGGAATCCGCAGAAGAAGTATTTTGATTTGAATTATTATTTTCAGAAGAAGTAGTGCCAGTATTGTTTCCGGACGAATCATTTTGCGCTGCTTCATTTTCTATAGATGCTGCCCCGCCGTTTTCTAACGTAATTACTTCTCCGTTTTGCGATACCCCATTTCCGGATACTAAAATATCATCATTCCCCGGCATTTTCATTACTAATAAGATGATTCCGATTAGTAAAACAGCTGATGTTACTCCCCCTGCAATCAGTTTTTTGCTTAATTTCATTCTTTCCTCCAAGAAAATTTTAACAATACTACAACATCGATTCTCTTTTTATTTACAATTCTTCCACCGGATCCGGGGATTTCGTATAAAGATATTTTAATAAAAGAGGCACAGAAATACTAGATACAATAATTAATAAAATTACCGGGGTAAAATAGGAAGAATCAATCATTCCCATATCCATACCCTTCTGAGCAATAATCAGGGCAACCTCTCCCCTGGTCATCATACCCACACCGATTTTGAAACAATCCACATTTTTAAACTTACATAATTTGGAAACCAGTCCGCAACCAATAATTTTTGTAATTAAAGCTACCACAACAAAAGCAATGCTGAACAAAAGCATGGCCGTATTCATTCCCTGGATATCGGTTTTTAAACCGATGCATACAAAGAAAATCGGTCCGAAAATCATATAACCGTTGATGGAAACTTTTCTGTCAATGTATTCCGCATCTCGAATATTACAAAGAATAATACCTGCTACGTATGCACCGGTAATATCCGCAATTCCGAAATAGTGCTCAGCACAATATGCCATGGCAAAGCAAAGCGCCAATCCGATGATGGGAATTCTTCTGGAATGAGGATATCTGGCATCTATTTTTTGGAAAACACGGTAAATTACATATCCGCCCACAATCGCCAAAGCAAAGAAAAGTCCGGTGTTTGTAATTACCAAAACGGGATTGGAAGTAGGATCTTTAAATCCGATAACAAAAGTTAAAACAATAATACCGATAACATCATCAATAATTGCGGCACTTAAAATGGTCTGTCCTACGTGACCTTTTAAATATCCGAGTTCTTTTAAAGTTTCCACCGTAATTCCCACGCTGGTGGCAGTCATAATACTTCCGATTAAAAGAGCTGTGAAAAATTCTTCCGAACCGACAGCAGCAAAACCGTTAAATCCCATATAAACAAGTACTCCTCCGATAAAAGGAATCAGCACTCCCATACAGGCAATTAAAAAAGCAACAAATCCGGATTTTTTTAATTCCTTTAAATTGGTTTCCAAGCCGGCAGAGAACATAATCAAAATTACGCCGATTTCCGCCATTTTTGCAAGGAAATCCGTCTGTTGTACCAGATTAAGAAGTAAGGGTCCTATAATCAATCCGGCAATGATTTCCCCCACTACCATGGGAGCTTTACATTTTCTTGCCAGGATTCCAAAAAATTTTGCTGCCAATAAAATAATCGCTAAATCTTTAAAAATCAAATAACTTTCCATTTTCTGATTGCCTTTCTTTTTCTATCATAATCATAAAATCTATTACCAATGTCAGATTATAGCACTATCAAAATTCCTTTTCAATTTGAAAACTGCCTTATTTTAAAGAATTTTATATAAATAGCTGTTTCCCTGTTTGCCTTTTCGCTCTACCAATTCCAAATGGTGAAGAATGTGCAAAAGTACCTGGGCATATCCCACCGGACATTTTGCGGCTTTTGCTAAATCTTTGGTTGTAAAAAGCAAATTTTCTTCGGAAAGAATTTCCTCCGGTAGAAATTTTAAATAATCCTTTTTCTCATTGATATAGAATTCCCCAATGATATCCGTTGGTATGCGGTCCGATTTGGTCGCACCCTTTTTTTTGTCTTTGGACCAGCCATCCAAAAGTTTGTATTCTTCCATATTTACAAAAACCAGAATAAAATGTAAATTTTCGTTTTTCAAAAATTCCTTTATTTTATACAATTCCGGTATAATATCATATAATTTTCCTTTTTTGGGAGATTTGTGGGTTTTGCTGATTTCCCCGGTATCCACATCAATCCATCGGATATATTTTATGTAGGGAATGGGATAAACAATGGTGACATCATGATGTTCCAAAAAACAGGAAAGTTTTCTCCGCATCACATTAAAACTCCGGGATTGAATTTCATAAATCTCTCCCTCCCGGCAAATATCTGCCACAAAAGAATCTATCTTTATTTCATGGTACGCTTCCTTTGGCGCATAGTAATATTTCAATACTGCATGCACTGTTTTTTCCTTCAAAGTACCAATACCGTTTAATCCGATTTGTCTTCCCACAATTTTTTCGCAGGCCTTTACAAATAAGTCTTTGTCAATATTTTCATCCGTGATTCGTTTGTCTGTAAGTGTTATGATTTTTTCTTTTTTCGCTATGTTCGTCATACGTTTTTATTATCATTTTTTTTCTATATTTTTCTCTATATTTTTCTCTATATTTTTTTCTGCCCGCGCTAATTGCCATTGTGCTCGCGCTCTTTCTGCTGCGCAGCACCATCACCCGCAAGGAGGAAAACGCCGCATGAATACAATGCATATTCTCCTTGTTATCCTGGCCGCAGCCCTCGTTACATTCTTTACCCGCGCCTTCCCCTTCCTTGTATTTGGCAAAGGAGAAAGAATGAGCCCGGCGCTTTCCTTTATCGGCCGTACACTGCCGCTGTCGGTCATCGCCGTGCTGGTTGTCTATTGCCTGAAGGATGCGCTCTTTACCTCCTTCTCCGTCCTGTTGCCGCAGTTGATTGGCGTAGTCATCACAGCGCTTTTGCACCTGTGGAAGCGCAATAACCTCATCAGCATCGCCGGCGGCACTGCCGTCTATATGATTCTCATCCGATTGATGTAAACAAGCAAAAACCGTGTATCGATTGATACACGGTCTTTGTTTATCCAAATATCTTT
>JAZNKK010000033.1:0-34460 GCA_045578545.1 Lachnospiraceae bacterium | reverse complement strand
GGTCTATTTCCAAGGAGAAATGGATGGCGTGGAAGTGGAATGTGCTTTTCAGTATGTGAATGAATTTCATGAAATCGTGCTGGGTTTTTGTAATAATATTTACAATGCAGAGGGCGGTACCCATATCACGGGATTTAAGACGGTATTTACCACCATCATCAATTCCTATGCCCGTACGTTGAATATTTTAAAAGAAAAGGATGCCAATTATACCGGACCGGATGTCAGAAACGGTATGACGGCAGTTTTAAGTATCAAACATCCGGACCCCAGATTTGAAGGTCAGACAAAAACAAAGCTGGATAATCAGGATGCGGCAAAATGCGTCAGCAAGGTTACCGGTGATGAAATGGTACGTTATTTCGACCGTAATCTTGAAGTGTTAAAAGGCGTTATCGGATGTGCAGAAAAGTCGGCAAAAATCAGAAAGAGCGAAGAAAAAGCGAAAACCAATTTGCTGACAAAATCGAAATTTTCCTTTGATTCCAACGGAAAGTTGGCAAATTGCGGCTCGAAGGATGCTTCCAAATGTGAAATTTTTATCGTGGAGGGAGATTCTGCGGGAGGAAGTGCGAAAACTGCCAGAAACAGGGAATATCAGGCGATTTTACCCATTCGAGGTAAAATTCTTAACGTAGAAAAAGCAAGCATAGATAAAGTGTTGGCAAATGCAGAAATTAAAACCATGATTAATGCATTTGGCTGTGGCTTTTCCGAAGGTTACGGTAATGATTTTGACATTTCTAAGCTTCGTTATGACAAAATTATTATTATGGCTGATGCGGATGTGGATGGTGCACACATCTGTACGCTGTTACTTACTTTGTTTTATCGGTTTATGCCGGAACTCATTATGGAAGGGCATGTTTATATTGCAATGCCGCCACTTTATAAAGCGATACCGGCCAAAGGCAAAGAAGAGTATTTGTACAACGATGCGGCGCTTGTCAAATATCGTAAAACCCATAAAGGACCTTTTACCTTGCAAAGATATAAAGGTCTTGGAGAAATGGATGCCCAGCAGCTTTGGGAAACCACATTGGATCCCGAAACCAGATTTTTAAAGCAGGTTAATATTGAAGATCCGATTATAGCCAGCAGTACAACCGAGTTGCTGATGGGTACGGAAGTACCTCCAAGAAAGGCATTTATTCATGCCAACGCAACCGATGCAGAGCTTGATTTATAGCATCGGATAAGGAGGAATCAGGAGTAGAATGAACGATCGAATTATAAAAACCGAATACTCGGATGTAATGCAAAAATCTTATATTGACTATGCTATGAGTGTTATTGTAGCCCGTGCACTTCCGGATGTCAGAGACGGATTAAAGCCGGTACAGAGAAGAACCTTATACGATATGTATGAGCTTGGCATCAAATACGATAAGCCCTATCGAAAGAGTGCTCGTATCGTGGGTGATACCATGGGTAAATACCATCCTCACGGCGACAGCTCCATTTATGATGCGCTGGTTGTCATGACTCAGGATTTTAAAAAAGGTCTTCCCCTGGTGGACGGACACGGAAACTTTGGCAGTATCGAAGGCGACGGTGCTGCGGCAATGCGATATACTGAGGCGAAATTACAAAAAGTGACTCAGGATGGTCTGCTTGCGGACTTGGATAAAGATGTGGTGGATTTTGTTCCGAACTTTGATGAAACGGAGAAGGAACCCTCTGTTTTACCGGCAAAATTCCCCAATTTATTGGTGAACGGAACAGAAGGTATTGCGGTTGGTATGGCAACAAACATTCCGCCCCATAATCTTGCGGAAGTCATTGATGCCACCAAAGCGTTTTTGAAGGATAACACGATTTCAACAGAAGAATTGATGAAATATGTAAAAGGACCGGATTTTCCTACCGGCGGCATTGTAATCAACAAAGACGAATTGCCGGAAATCTACCGGACCGGAATCGGCAAGGTAAAGATTCGTGGTAAAGTGGAGGTGGAAAAAGGAAAAGGCGGCAAACTTTATCTGGTTATTACGGAAATTCCTTATACCATGATTGGTGCCAATATTTCAAAGTTTCTTCAGGACGTGGCTCTTTTGGTGGAGAATAAAACCACGACTGACGTGGTGGATATTTCCAACCAGTCTTCGAAGGAAGGTATCCGTATTGTAATTGAATTAAAAAAAGACACGGACGTGGAAAATTTCACCAATATGCTATATAAGAAGACACGTTTGGAAGACACTTTTGGTGTGAATATGTTGGCCATTGCCAATCAAAGACCGGAAACCATGGGTCTTAGAGAAATTATTCGTCACAACGTCGAGTTTCAGTTTGAGGTGGCAAGAAGAAAATACACGACTTTGCTGAATAAGGAACGAGATAAAAAAGAAGTTCAGGAAGGTCTTATCAAAGCCTGCAACGTCATTGACTTAATTATTGAAATCCTTCGAGGTTCCAAAGACAAAGCCATGGCGAAAGCCTGCTTGGTTGATGGTACCACCACCGGAATTAAATTTAAGAGCAAAGAATCGGAAATCATGGCTCAGATGCTTAAGTTTACCGAACGTCAGGCGGATGCAATCTTAGAACTAAAATTATATCGCTTGATTGGCTTGGAAATAGAAGCACTGAAAAAGGATTATCGTACCACGACAGAAAATATTTATCGTTATGAAGATATTTTGGACCGTAGGGATTCCATGGCGCAGGTCATCTGTAACGACTTAGATGAAATCAAAAAAGAATTTTCCCGTCCCAGAAGAACGGTGATTGAAAACGGAAAAGAAGCAGTGTTTGAAGCGAAAAAAGTGGAAGAGATGGATGTGGTATTTTTGATGGACCGTTTCGGTTATTGCAAAACCATCGATGTTCCTACGTTTGAGCGAAACAAGGATGCGGCTTTGGCGGAAAACAAATATGTCTTTACCTGTAAAAATTCCGGAAGAATCTGTGCTTTTACGGATAAGGGATGGCTACACACGGTGAAGGTAAGTGATTTACCTTTCGGTAAATTTAGGGACAAGGGTGTTCCGATTGATAATGTCAGCAATTATAATTCCGCAGAGGAAAATATAGTTTATGTAACCAGTCAGTCGGCTTGTAATTTGTATCGCATGGTTTTTGTAACCAAACAGGCCAATATTAAGGTTGTGGATGGCGGAGAGTTTGATGTATTGAAACGTGTCGTTGCAGCCACAAAATTGGCAGAGGACGATGAAGTGGTGTATGTGGAAACCATTGTTGACCAGAAATATTTGGTGCTGCAGTCCAAAGAAGGATTCTTTTTGAAGATGGAACTGGAAGAGGTTCCCCAGAAAAAGAAGACTGCCGTGGGTGTAAGAGGAATGAAACTGGGAGCTAAGGATAGTTTGGAAGCGGCTTATTTAATTAAGGCTGCCGATGATGCGGAAGCTCCTCTCGGAGACGGAAAAGTAAATATTTCCCGTCTGAAAGTGGGTAAGCGAGACGGTAAGGGAACAAAGCATAAAGCATAAGGAGACTTAGCATGCGTGTAATAGCAGGAGAAGCAAGGAGTTTACAATTAAGAACGCCGGAGGGAGATCATACCAGACCGACCACTGACCGTATTAAAGAAACGTTGTTTAATATGATTCAAAACGATGTTCCGGGTGGTGTTTTTGTGGATTTATTTTCCGGAAGCGGCGGAATCGGAATTGAAGCTTTAAGTCGCGGTGCATCAAAAGCCTATTTTGTGGAAAATGATAAAAAGGCCTTGGAATGCATTGAATATAACTTAAAACATACCAAGATGATGAACAAAGCCTTAGTTTTGAAGCAGGATGCGGTTTTGGCGTTAGGATACAGTATTCACGAGGAAATTTCCGTGGTATTTGCGGATCCGCCTTATGGAAAAGGATATGACAGACTGCTTTTGGAGGCTGCCAACAGAAATTTGGCAGTGACGGAAGATACGTTGATTATCATTGAAGAAGAAAAAAATGCGGATTTTTCTTACTGCGCATCGATGGGTTTTGAAGTAATAAAAGAGAAAATTTATAAATCCAACAAACATGTTTTTGTTAGAAAGGCTGGAAAATAGTCATGAAAAGAGCAATTTATCCCGGAAGTTTTGACCCAGTAACATTTGGTCACCTTGATATTATTGAACGAGCATCGGAAATGTTTGACGAAATTATTGTATCTGTGCTGAACAATAAAGGGAAAAGTCCATTGTTTTCTGTAGAAGAACGTGTTAAAATGTTACAGGAAGCAACGAAACATATTCCGAATGTGAAAGTCGATTCTTTTAGCGGATTATTGATTGATTATGCGGATTCGTTGGGAATTCACATTGCGATTCGTGGCCTTAGGGCAATCACGGATTTTGAGTATGAACTGCAGATTGCACAGACGAACCGCAAACTTTCCGGGGAAGAGTTGGATACGATATTTTTGACCACCAGTTTGGAATATGCTTATCTTAGTTCGTCTTCGGTAAAGGAAATTGCCAGCTTTGGCGGTGATATTTCACAGTGCGTTCCGGAGTTTCTTGTGGATGAAATTTATAAAAAGTATGGAACAACGCCGAAAAAGCGCTTAAAATAGGGGAAGGGAATTTGAAAGGAGAAGGAGAAAACAATGAGCAAGTCCAACAGTAAAATTGAAAATTTAATCGAAGAATTGGAAGATTATATTGATAATTGTAAACCTCAGGCTTTTTCTTCCAGCAAAATCATCGTAAATCGTGAAGAAATTGAAGATATTATTCATGATATGAAGAAAAATCTTCCGGAAGAAATCGAAAGATACCGTAAGATTATCAGTAATAAAGAAGCTATCGAAAGAGAGGCACAGCATAGGGCGAATACGCTGATTCAGGAAGCTGCGGATCGTACCAATGAATTACTTAGTGAAAACGAAATTATGAATCAGGCCCGTCAGAAAGCGGACGAAATCGTACAGTTAGCCATTGAACAGGCTCAGGCCATTGTGGATGATGCTCAGATGCAGGGAAATGCCTATAAAGAATCAGCACAACAGTACTTAAATGACATGCTGGTAAATCTTCATAATATGATTTATGATTGTATTGATTCCACGACCAGAAACACCAATAAGTTTTTGGATTCTTTGAATCAGGTTGGCGTTACCGTAAAAGAGAATTTGGATGAATTGAACGGAACCGCTTCCGAGGAAGAACCCGTACAATCTGCGGCACAGAGCCTTGATATTGATTTAATGAATTAAAATTGGAAAAAGTAATACGAAAAATTTTTCGATGTCATTTGGTTAAGGCTTGTAAGGGTGCTTAACTAAATGACATTGTTTTTTTGAAATAGATTACAGGAATTGTGGTAAAAGAAACGATGCGATTCCGTAAAGTAAAATCGTTTGTGCGGCTTTGTGAAAAACATAAGTTTTTAAAGAGAGCCTTGTATTTTTTAACATACATGCAGTTTGGGCGATTCCGCAAAAACCACCCAAGGTTAATGCGGTCATTCCCCACAAAAGATAGTGATTTGCGGAAAGATCGGTTTCTTGCAATAATTGAACGAAAGATGTAACTTCTACCAATCCGTATCCAAATACTTTTCCGAAAAAGGAAGGAATATAGTATTTGGGGATCAGAAGTAAAGCGCGGAAACAAATGAGGTATCCGCAAAGCCGGACAATGGAAGATAAGGCATCGTTTATGGCATAATCCAATATTTCTTCTCCGGAAAGTTTGGGATTGTTCTTGTTTTCGGAAGAAACCGAAAGGACAGAAGCTATGGTCTCTTGGTTTGGGGATTTTAATAAGCGCAAAAAGAAACCATAACAAAGTGGAATTCCGTAAAACATAAGTCCGCAGAGTAATTTTACGGATAAATTATAATTCCTTAAAAAAACAGTAAAAAAATAAACCGGCCCGATGTTATTGCAAAAGGATAACAGGTGGATGCCGTCGCGTTTGGAAAGGCGTCCTTCCCGAAGAAGCTTTCCCGTCAAATAACTTCCCATGGGAAAACCGGCTAAGAAACCTAAAAAAATGACAAAAAAGCCATTTCCATTCAGCGCATATAGTTTCTTTACGATACGGGTAAAACAGGAAGGAAAAGGATGCTGGGTGAAATAGTACAAAAACAGATTTGAGGCAATCATTGCCGGAAATAGAACCGGCAACAAAGTTTCGTACCACAAAAGGAGACTTTCCTTTCCTAAAAGCAACATTTGTGCAGGTTGGAGCAGCAGCATCAGGAAAAGAAAGATGGCATAATAAAAAAAGAAAGGACGGCTAGGTTTCTTTTTTGCTTTTTTTAAGGAAATGGACTTTGTTTTCATAAAATATACACCATAATCTGTTACCATAATCGAAATAAGAAGGAAGAGAAAATACTGTTATGCGGAAATGGAGTTAAATGTGTGGAGCAATAAAACAGAAATCTCTCTTTATAGAAATTACTATGAAAAGGAAGGCTTATTTATAACAAAAGGTGAGAAATGCGACTGGATAAATTTTTAGGCACCACCGGGAACGGTACAAGACAGGAAGTAAAGAAAATGATTCGCATGGGGCGAGTGAAAGTAAACGGTACGATTGCTAAAACAGCGGATCAAAAAATAGATGAATTTAATGATGAAATTGTATTGGACGGAAAAACCATTTCCTACGAAGAATTTTATTATATTATGTTTCACAAGCCGGCGGGGTGCGTCTGCTCTGCCAGGGAAAAAGGAGAAATTTCCGTATTGTCCTATATCAAAGAACCCTATGCCCAAAAACTTTTTCCGGTGGGGCGACTGGATAAGGATACGGAGGGACTTTTGCTTTTAACCAACGACGGTATGTTATCCCATAATTTGTTGTCCCCTGCAAGGCATGTAAAAAAGACTTATTATTCGGAATGTGAAAAAGAAGTCACGGAGGAAGATGTCAGTGCTTTTGCGGAAGGTTTGGATATTGGAGATGAAAAGCCGACCCTTCCTGCTACCCTTCAGATTTTATCAAAGAAGTCTTGTCATATAACGATTACGGAAGGACGTTTTCACCAGATTAAACGGATGATGGAAGCGAGAGGAAACAAAGTATGTTATCTTAAGAGAATTCGTATGAAAGACTTGGAACTGGATCCGGAGTTAAACAAAGGGGAATATCGTCCGTTAACTGCAACGGAAATAGAAAAATTAAAAGAAAAATAGGTTTGAAACAATGAGCAACAATTTTTTGCCCGTTTGCTGGGAGGATTTACTGGAAAGAAATATTGAGCAGTTGGATTTTGTGTATGTTTCGGGGGATGCCTATGTGGATCACCCTTCTTTTGGTGCAGCAATAATATGCAGAGTATTAGAGTCCCACGGATATAAGGTGGGAATAATTGCTCAACCGGATTTATCGGATCCGAATGTGATGGAGAAGCTGGGAATCCCCAGATTAGCATACTTGGTAAGCAGCGGAAACATGGATTCTATGGTAAATCATTATTATGTTTCCAAAAAACGACGGGAAAAAGATTCCTACAGTCCTGGCGGTGTTATGGGAAAACGCCCGGATTATGCAGTAAAAACCTACTGTAATTTTATCCGGAGAAAGCAAAAAGACATTCCTATTATCATAGGGGGAATCGAGGCTTCTTTACGAAGAATGGCTCATTATGATTATTGGTCGGATTCCTTGAAGCCGTCACTGTTATTGGAATCCGGGGCAGATTTGATTTCTTACGGAATGGGAGAAAAATGTCTTGTAGAGATTGCGGATGCATTAAACAGCGGTCTTTCCGTGAAGGATATCACGTTTATAAAAGGTACGGTTTTTTCCACCAAAGATCAAGATTACTGCAAGGATGCTGTGGTATTGCCTTCCTTTTTGGACTTGAAAAAAGAGAAAAAGAAGTATGCGGAAAGCTTTTTGACCCAAAAAAGCAATCACGACCCTTTTCATGGAAAAAAATTAGCGGAAGAATATCCGGAAGGAGTATGGGTGATACAAAATCCGCCCCAGCCGCCTCTTAGTGAATTGGAGATGGACGATGTTTATCGTTTGCCTTTTCAATATACCTATCATCCGATGTATGAAAAAGACGGTGGAATTCCGGCCATCGAAGAAGTAAAGTTTTCCATTGTCAGTAACCGAGGCTGCTTTGGTAGCTGTAATTTTTGTGCGCTGGCTTTTCATCAGGGACGGATTATCCAGGTGCGCAGTCATGCGTCTATTTTAGAAGAAGCAAAGCGCATGACAAAAGATAAGGATTTTAAGGGCTATATCCACGATGTGGGGGGACCCACTGCCAATTTTAGACACCCGTCCTGCAAAAAGCAGATGACCTGCGGTACTTGTAAGCATCGGGAATGTCTTGTGCCCAAGCCTTGTCCTAACATGGATTCCAGTCATTTGGATTATTTGAAATTATTAAGAAAAATGCGGGAAATTCCGGGGATTAAGAAAATCTTCATTCGTTCCGGCATTCGATTTGATTATCTTATGGCAGACAAAAATACGGAATTTTTCAACGAATTGGTGCAGCATCATATCAGCGGACAATTAAAGGTTGCTCCGGAACACGTCAGCAATACTGTACTGGAAAAGATGGGAAAACCGGAGCATCAGGTCTATGAGAATTTTAAGGAAAAATATGAACGAATCAACAAAAAATTTGATAAGAATCAGTTTTTGGTGCCTTACTATATGAGTTCTCACCCGGGCTGCGGTTTGGAGGAAGCCATTGAACTTGCTTTATACATTAAGAAAACGAAGGTGATGCCCAAGCAGGTGCAGGATTTTTATCCTACTCCATCCACGTTATCCACGGTAATGTACTATACCGAAATGGATCCCTATACCTTCGAAAAAATTCATGTAGCGAAAAATCCGCATGAAAAGGCCATGCAAAGAGCACTTATGCAGTATAAAATTCCTGCCAATTATGAATTGGTGGCAGAAGCTTTAAAAAAAGCCGGAAGAGAAGATTTAATCGGATACGGAAAGGAATGTCTGATTCGACCAAGGGAACGACAGGAGAGAAGTTTTTCCAAAGGAAAAGTTGGCAGACCGGCATTTGATACGGCGAAGTCTAGGAAGGAAAAAAAGAACGGGACACCCCAAACTTGGAAAGATAATAAGAACGGAATCGACAAGAATAAGGGAAATTTCGGAAAAAAGAAAAAGACGATTCGAAATGTGAAACCTAAAAAGAGGTGAGTTTATGAAGATTGCAATTGTTACCGGAGCTTCTTCCGGAATGGGAAAGTGGTTTTCGTGGTACCTTCCCTGCTATTTTAAGGATATCGATGAGATATGGCTCATCGGACGAAATGTAAAACGATTGCGAGAGGTACAAAAAAGAGTGAAAATTTCCTCGAAAGTGGTACCGATGGATATTACCAAAGAAGAACATCGACAGATTTTGCGGCAAAAGCTGCAGGAAGAAAAATGCAAAGTAAAGGTGCTGGTAAATAGCGCGGGACTTGGAAAAATCGGAAGCTTTGAAGAATTGCCGGAAGAGGAGCAGGTGGAAATGATTCAGGTAAACTGCGAAGGTCTTACCAGAATGATTAAAATTTGTCTTCCTTTTATGTCAGAAAACTCCAATATCATCAATTTGTCTTCGGCAGCCGCTTTTGTTCCGCAACCGGATTTTGCCGTGTATGCAGCAGGAAAAAGCTATGTTTTAAGTTTGTCTGAGGCTCTTGGAAGAGAGTTAAGAAAAAGAAAGATTCAGGTGACGGCGGTTTGTCCAGGCTGCGTGGATACCCCCTTTTTTGATGTAGCCCAGAAACATCAAAAAATGAAGTCTTATAAAATCTACTTTATGTCAAAAGACAAAGAAGTGGTAAAGCAGGCTCTTTTGGATGCAAAAAAAGGGAAAAGCCGGTCAGTTTACGGTATGTATATGAAGATGTTTTATTTTCTTTGTAAATACCTTCCGACAAGCCTTCTTTTGAAATTTATGTAGGGTAATGGACCGGCAAGTATTTTTTAGATTAACATTAGCGAGGATACTATGGAAAGCAACGTAGAAAAAAGCAAAGAAGTACAAAATAAACAAAAGAAGATTCAGAAATGCGATTACGGATATTTGAATGCCAAATGGAAAAAACAGTTACTTCTAACCGTGATTCTGTTTGGACTTTCTGTCGGGACGCTTCTTTTGGGAATCCACATTACCGGGGATAAGAAAAATCTATTAACCCTGGTAGCGGTTTTGGGAATGCTTCCGGCTTCCAAGGAAGCGATTGGGCTGATTATGTTTCTTCGGGCCAAAAAGTATGCCTGTCCGAAGCAGTTGCACGATTTCATTACAGAAATGCATGGTGCAGAAGAAAAGTTATGGATTCGTTACGATTTGTACATGACGGCTTATCAAAATAATTTTCCGATTTATGCTATGGCATGTAAGGATAATTCCCTAATCGGATATACCGATGTTAAAGGTTTTGAATTTGAGAAGGCCAAAGAGCACATTAGCCTTTTGCTCACACAAAACGGTTTCAAAAATGTAACGGTAAAGATTTTTTCGGAGGAAAAGAAGTTTTTGGAGCGATTGGAAGACTGGAATAAGGCAGAGGGGGAACTTTCCAAGCGGGAAGCGGAAATTCTTCATTTGATGGAAAATCTTTCCTTGTAATAAAAAGGATTTCGGATAGAGCGGAGTAGTTTAGTGAGAGCGATTAAAGTAGAAAAAATGGATTCCGGACAAAGGCTGGATAAATTCTTAAAAAAATATTTTTGCAATGCCCAGACCGGTTTTTTGTATAAAATGATGCGGAAAAAAAACATTGTTTTAAATCAAAAAAAAGTAACCGGAAATGAGTTGTTAAAGGAAGGCGACATAATTCAAGTGTTTTTTTCGGAGGAAACCTTTGAAAAATTTACTAAAAATGAGGTTTCCAAAGAAAATGAGTTTACGAAAGCCTATGAAACTCTAAAAGGGATTCGTGTCTTGTTTGAAAATAAAGATGTTTTGGTAGTAGAGAAACCAAAGGGGATTTTGTGTCAAAAAGATGCTAAGGAAGGTTATTCTTTGAATGAATGGGTTGTTGGCTATCTCCAGGCGAAGGGGGAGACCCCGGACTTAAAACGTTATCGCCCTTCCGTATTAAATCGGATTGACCGAAATACTTCGGGAATTGTATTGGCCGGAAAGACTTATCGTGCCGGCAGGGAGATTACCGGATTTATCCGGGAACGTTCCATAGAGAAATATTATCTTGCAGTTTTGGAAGGAGAAGCTCCTAAGGAGGGAAATTTGTCCGGCTTTTTGTATAAGGACGAAGAAAACAATAAAGTCAGCATCTATCATAAGGAAGAAGAGATTCCGAAAAAGCAAAAAGATGCCTGCAGTGTGATTCAAACCAAGTTTCAAAGAATTTCCATGGAAACGTTTGCGGGTCGAATGTATTCCCTCGTTGAAGTGGAGTTGATTACGGGGAAGAGTCATCAAATAAGAGCGCATTTTGCGTCCATTGGTTTTCCTTTGGCCGGAGATATAAAATACGGCGGACATGAATGGAACGGAAAAAAGCAGCAATACTTACACGCTTACCGAATTCGTTTCCCCAAAATAGAGAACGATGAGCTGGGGATTTCCCAAAAAGAAGTGATTTCAAATCCTCCCAAAGGATTTTGGTTGACAGAAATAAGGAAATAGACTATACTTCTCTGTGGTAGCATATTACCACGTTATCACTTTACTATGATAAAGCAAAACGACGACTATGTTTATACGATGGATTGATATGGCAGGAAAGGGATGTTATTATGGCAATTAGCAGAATACATACACCAGAAGGTGTTCGGGATATTTATGGAAAAGAGATTTTAAGAAAGCTTCAGATACAGAAACAGTTACACGAGAAGTTGTATTTGTATGGATTTCAAGATATTCAAACTCCTACATTTGAATTTTTGGATATTTTCTCAGATGAAGTGGGAACGACCCCAGAAAAGGAATTGTACCGTTTCTTTGATAAGGAGGGGAATACGTTGGCGCTTCGTCCGGACTTTACTCCTTCCATTGCCAGATGTGCAGCGAAATATTATATGGAAAAGGCGGTTCCGGTTCGGCTTTGTTATGAGGGAAATACTTTTTCCAATCAATCGGAACTTCAGGGAAAATTAAAAGAAACCACGCAGATGGGGGCGGAGTTAATCGGAGATGCCTCTGTTGATGCGGACGGCGAAATGATTTGTCTTGTGATAGAGGCATTGAAAGCATGCGGATTTAAAGAATTTCAGGTAAGCATCGGAGAAATCGATTACTTTAAAGGAATTTGTGAAGAAGCATGTTTGGATGAGGAAACGGTAGAAGAGCTTCGCAGTTATATTTCTTCCAAAAACTATTTTGGTGCAGAGGAAATGCTTTGCAGGAAAGAGGTTCCGAAACGCTACAATGAACTTTTGTTAAATGCCAATGAAATTACTTCCGTGGATGAATTAATTACACGAAAAGAAATGGTGGATAACGAAAAATCCTTAGCCGCTATTGAGCGTCTCGTGGAAATCTATCGGGTGGTTGAATGTTACGGTTTGGAAAAATACGTATCCTTTGACCTTGGTATGCTTAGCAAATTTCATTACTATACCGGACTTATTTTTAAGGCTTATACCTACGGTGTGGGAGATGCGATTGTAAAAGGCGGAAGATATGATAATTTACTTGGTAAATTCGGAAAAGAGTCTCCGGCCGTTGGTTTTGTATTTTTGGTGGATGATATTCTGAATGCGCTTTCTGCCCAGAAGATTTTAAAGGATAAAGAGGAGTGCCTGGAATGGGTAGTTTATTTGCCCGGACGCAGGAAAGAGGCGTTAAAGTATATCAGAGAACGCAGAGAGAACGGAAAGACCCTGGTGGGAATGTTATTTGATTCCTCGAAAACGATGCAGGAATATGTTACAATGGCAAAAGAAAACGGCGTAACGTATGGCAGCTTCTTTTTGGAAGAAACGAAGCAGGGTCAAATCGATAAATTATAATAAGGATTAAGGGCGAAAACATGGAAAATAATCGTTATCTTACGTTTGCACTGACCAAGGGTCGGCTGGCAGATAAAACGTTGAAGTTATTAAATGAAATTGGTATTACTTGCGAGGAAATGCTGGATAAAGATACCAGAAAGCTGATTTTTGTAAACGAAGAATTGAAACTGAAATTTTTCTTATCCAAAGGACCCGACGTTCCCACCTATGTAGAGTATGGTGTTGCGGATATCGGTGTGGTCGGTAAGGACACATTGATGGAGGAAGGACGCAGGATTTATGAGGTGCTGGATTTGGGATTTGGAAAATGCCGTATGTGTGTATGCGGACCGGAAAGTGCAAGAGAACTTTTAGAGCATCATGAAATGATTCGTGTGGCCAGTAAGTATCCAAAGATTGCAAAAGATTATTTTTACAATCGAAAATTTCAGACCGTGGATATCATTAAGTTAAACGGGTCGGTGGAACTTGGCCCCATTGTAGGTTTATCCGATGTTATTGTGGATATTGTGGAGACCGGCTCAACCTTAAAGGAAAACGGTCTTATGGTACTGGAGGAAATTTGTCCTTTGTCGGCCAGAATGATTGTAAATCAGGTGAGCATGAAGATGGAAACGGAACGAATTAAGAAAATGATTTCTGATTTACGACAGGTATTAGAAAATAAGAATGCTTAAAATAAAGGAGTGCAAAAATGAATATTTATGCATTAAGCAAAGAGAACAAAGATAAATTAAAGGAAACCTTAGAAAAGAGAAATACCAATCAATTTGGAGAATACGAAAAAATTGTTGCGGATATCATCGAAAATGTAAAACAAAGAGGTGATGCTGCTTTGTTTGAATACACGGCAAAATTTGATGGGTTTTCTTTGAATAGTGAAACTATAAAAGTAACAAAAGAAGAGATGGAAGAAGCATATCAAAGCATTGAGCCGGAGTTTGTTCGCATTTTAAAAGATGCTTCGGAAAATATTCGAAAATTCCACGAAAAACAGTTACGGTTAAGCTGGATGGATACCAAAGAAGACGGTACCATTTTAGGACAGAAATTTACTCCGATTGAAATTGTGGGCGTTTATGTACCCGGCGGAAAGGCGGCGTATCCCTCTTCGGTATTGATGAATATTATTCCGGCAAAAGTGGCAGGGGTAGAAAAAATTGTTATGGTAACACCGCCAGGAAAAGACGGAAAGGTGAATCCCGGAACCCTTGCGGCAGCAAAGATTGCAGGAGTGGATGAAGTGTATAAAGTAGGCGGAGCGCAGGCGATTGCAGCCTTGGCTTACGGAACCGAATCTATTCCTAAAGCAGACAAAATTTGCGGCCCCGGAAATATTTTCGTTGCATTGGCCAAGAAAGCGGTTTATGGTCAGGTGAGTATCGACTCTATTGCAGGCCCCAGCGAAATTCTTGTTTTATCCGACGAAACAACCAACCCCAGATATGCTGCGGCAGATTTGCTTTCCCAGGCAGAGCATGATGAAATGGCATCTGCGATTATGATTACTACTTCAATGGAAGTGGCGAAACAGGTTTCTAAAGAGGTGGAGGCTTTTACCGCGCAGTTGGAACGAAAAGATATCATTCAAAAATCATTGGATCAGTTTGGTTATATTTTTGTGGCAGAAAATATGGAAGAAGCAATACAGGCGGCCAATGAAATTGCATCGGAACATTTAGAAATTTTAACGAAGAATCCTTTCGAAATAATGACGAAGATTAAAAATGCGGGAGCCATTTTCCTTGGTAATTATTCTTCAGAACCCCTTGGGGATTATTATGCAGGACCGAATCATATTTTGCCCACCAACGGTACGGCGAAATTTTTCTCGCCCTTAAATGTTGATGATTTTATGAAAAAAAGCAGTATTATTTCTTATTCCTACGAGGCTTTGTTAAAAGCACACGAGGATATTGAATTTTTTGCAAAGAAGGAAGGGCTTACCGCTCACGCAAATTCGATTCACGTAAGATTTGAATAAGGAGGAATTACCATGAGAGAAGCAAAAGTAGCAAGAAAAACATTGGAAACCGATATTAAGATTGCCATTAATTTAGACGGAACCGGAAAATCCGATATCTCTACCGGAATCGGCTTTTTTGACCACATGCTTTGTGGCTTTGCGAAACACGGCTTTTTTGATTTGGATGTAAAAATCAAAGGTGATTTGGAAGTGGATGGACACCATACCGTGGAAGATGCGGGGATTGTTCTTGGTACCGCATTGAAAGAAGCGGTTTCTGATATGAAGGGGATGAAACGATACGGTTATTTTATCTTGCCCATGGATGATGCTTTGATTCTCTGCAGTATTGATTTTTGCGGTCGTCCTTATTTGAATTTTGATTGTGAAATTCCCACGGAAAAATGTGGTTATTTTGAGACGGAATTGGTAAAAGAATTTTTCTATGCAGTTTCCTATGCTGCCGGAATGAATATTCATATCAAAAAACTTTCCGGTGACAATTCTCACCACATTATTGAGGCTTGCTTTAAAGCCTTCGGAAAAGCGCTTGATATGGCAACCGGAAAAGAGGAACGGATTAAAGATGTGCTCAGCACCAAAGGAAAATTAAAGTAATTACAAAGAAAGAATCCAGAAAGGCGATGGAAGAATGAAACAGAAAAAATTTGTGGCAACGATATATTTGGCAAACCAGAAAGCGGTAAAGAGTCGTACCGACAAAGAAGTGTTGGATAAAACACCGGAAGAACTGGCTCGCTATTATTCGGATAATAACGTAGATGAAATTTTGGTTTATGATTTGTCCACGGAGGATGGGGAACACGAAGAAAATCTTGGCATGTTAAAGAAAATCGTGGAAGAAGCTTCCGTGCCGGTGGTTGGAGCAGGAAATGTAAAGCGTTTTGAGGACATTAAAAAGATTTTATATACCGGTTGTCAGAAGGCTGTTTTAAATTATGGGAAGGACTCCAATGTGGAGCTTACCAAGGAGGTTTCCAATCGTTTTGGTAAAGAAAAAATGATGGCTTCCGTTTCCGATGCGGAACAGATTTATCAGCATCGCAGTACATTGAATGAGTTTATTTCGGAAATTATTGTTTTTTCCGAAAGCGAAGCAAAAGAATGTATCAAAGCTTCGGAAATTCCCGTTCTTGTGCCGATGGCGGATGTTTCGTTGGATAAAATGATGGAGATTTTGGGAAAAGAAGAAGTATCCGGTGTTACCGGTTCTTTGGTGAATTCCAATATTTCAGAAATAAATGCTTTGAAGGCTCTTTGCAACGAAGCGGGGATTAAGACAAATGGTTTTGACTGCGCTGTTGCATGGGAGGAACTGGTAAAAAACAATGACGGTTTGGTTCCTGTCGTGGTTCAGGATTATAAAACCAAGGAAGTTTTAATGGTAGCTTATATGAATGAACTTGCTTATCAGACTACGATTAAGACCGGGAGAATGACTTATTTTAGCAGATCTCGTCAGGCACAGTGGGTAAAAGGAGAAACCAGTGGCCATTTCCAATATGTAAAATCCATTTGGGCCGATTGCGATAAGGATACATTGCTTGCAAAAGTTTCGCAAGTAGGACCGGCGTGCCATACCGGAAGTCAGAGCTGCTTCTTTAGAGAAGTGGTGAAACGGGAATGTATGGAAACCGACCCGTTAAAAGTATTTGAAGATGTATATAACGTTATTTTGGACCGTAAAATCAATCCGAAGGAAGGTTCTTACACCAATTATCTTTTTGATAAGGGGATAGATAAGATTCTTAAGAAACTGGGAGAGGAATCCACAGAGATTGTGATTGCAGCGAAAAATCCGAATCCGGAAGAAATTAAGTATGAGATTTCGGATTATTTGTACCACATGATGGTGCTCATGGCAGAGAAAAATATAACCTGGGAGGAAATAACCAGAGAACTGGCTCGTCGCTAGTTGTTTGGAAATATTATATTCATGGAACTAAAAGACAGAAAGCTTGCACTTGATAACGACATACTGATGAGCATTGAGAAACCGGCAAGATACATTGGCGGGGAATTAAACAGTGTGATGAAGGAGAAAGAAGGCAAAATTCGTTTTGCCATGTGCTTTCCGGATGTGTATGAAATCGGAATGTCCCATCTTGGCCTTTCTATTTTGTACGGACTTTTAAACGATATGTCTGATGTATGGTGTGAACGTGTCTTTTCTCCCTGGGTGGACTTGGACAAAATATTACGGGAAAAAGATATTCCTTTGTTTGCGTTGGAAAGTCAGCAACCGATAAAGAATTTTGATTTTCTGGGTATCACTTTGCAGTATGAGATGTGTTATTCCAATGTAATGCAAATCTTGGATTTGTCCGGGATTCCTTTTTGGGCAAAGGATAGAACCTTTGAGGATCCGATTGTAATCGGCGGAGGCCCTTGTGTTTATAACCCAGAACCGATTGCGGAATTCTTTGATTTGTTTTATATCGGAGAAGGCGAAACCAAATACCGAGAACTCCTTGATTTGTATCGTATTTCCAAAGAAAACGGAGATTCCAGGGAAGCGTTTTTGCGAAAAGCGGCGAAAATTGACGGTATCTATGTTCCGTCCATGTATGAGGTGTCTTATAACGAAGATTTGACCATAAAGGAAATGGCACCCAAATATGAGGATGTTCCGGCAAAAGTGCGTAAAGAAATCGTAAAGGATTTAAATGAGGTATATTACCCGACGAAACCGGTGGTTCCGTTTATACGTGCTACTCAGGACCGAATTGTTTTGGAAGTACAAAGAGGCTGTATCCGTGGTTGTCGTTTTTGCCAGGCAGGTCAGATTTACAAGCCAATTCGGGAAAGAAGTGTTGAAACGCTGAAAAAATATGCGGATGAATTAATGAAAAATACCGGCTATGAGGAAATTTCTTTAAGTTCCCTTAGTACCAGTGACTATACGCAGTTGGAAGAGTTATTGAATTATTTAATTGATAAGTGCAGCGAAAAGAAGATTAATATTTCCCTGCCCTCCCTTCGTATTGATGCCTTTTCCTTGGATGTGATGAATAAGGTGCAGGATGTACGAAAAAGTTCTTTGACCTTTGCGCCGGAGGCCGGAAGCCAAAGAATGCGTAACGTAATCAACAAAGGGCTTACCAAGGATGATATTTTAAATGGTGCCGGTATGGCCTTTGAAGGCGGCTGGAATAAGGTAAAACTTTACTTTATGCTGGGGCTTCCTTTGGAGGAAAAAGAGGATATTGAGGAAATCGGCCATTTATGCAATGAAATTGCGGCCCTATATTATGAAAAAGTGCCGAAGGAAAAACGGCAGGGAAAAGTACAGATTACTGCCAGTACCTCCTTTTTTATTCCCAAGCCCTTTACTGCTTTTCAATGGGCTAAAATGAATACCATGGAGGAGTTTTCCGACAAAGCCAGATTAACGAAGAGTACGATATTGAATGAACTGAATAAAAAAAGCATTTCTTATCATTGGCATGATTCCGGAACCAGCATTATCGAAGGCATTTTTGCAAGAGGTGACCGTAAAATTGCAAAAGCCATTCTTTTGGCTTATCAAAATGGTTGTTTGTTTGATGCCTGGACGGAGCAGTATAAGCATGAGGAATGGTTAAATGCATTTAAAAACAGTGATATTAATCCGGGATTTTACATTCACCGTCAAAGGGAAGATGATGAAGTATTTCCCTGGGATTTTATCGACTGCGGTGTGTCAAAATCCTATTTAAACCGAGAATGGCATAAAGCGCTGGAAGGTGTTGTTACGGAAAACTGCAGGGAAAAATGCAGTGGCTGCGGAGCGGCAACCTATCAATGCGGAATCTGTATGAAATAACTTGCTTATTCTCCCGAATGATTATGATATTAGATTGAGGTATTTTTGTGAGCATAACGTTACGTTTGAAATTTAAAAGAGTAGGTCCCGTTAAATATTTAGGGCACCTGGATATGCTTCGCTATTTTCAAAAGGCGATGCAACGGGCGGAGATTGATATTCGTTACAGCGAGGGCTTTAACCCTCATCAGATTATGTCTTTTGCCTATCCGCTGGGTGTTTCCATGGAAACGGAAGGGGATTATCTGGACATTGATGTGAATTCCATGGAATCTGTTGATGAAATCAGAAACCGTTTGAATACCGTGATGAAGGAAGGGATTGAAATTGTGTCGGCAACGGTTGTTCCTGAAGGGGAAACTGCGGCTATGGCCAGTGTTTTTGCGGCGGATTATAAAGTGGTACTCAGTCAGAGGATAAAACAGGAAGACATAGACGCTTTTATGAAGCAAGAGAAAATATTGGTGGTAAAAGAAGGAAAAAAGAAAAACACGGAAGTAGATTTGAAAGAAGGTATTTTAAAGCTGGAGCTGCTTTCTACGGATTGTTTGTTTCTGTGTTTAAAATCCGGAAGCAGCATGAATGTGAAGCCCATCCAGGTGATACAGGCATTCAATGCTTATTTAAAAACAGAATATCGTATTCTGGAAATTTGCAGAGTGGAAATATATAAAGTGGATGAAAACGGAACACTAAGTGCTTTGGGAGAATTTTATGAACAATAGTTCTTTGGGTCAAAGAAAAAAAGAGAGCCTGATAGCAGAAATGAAGCAAACACAAAAACGTTATCTTCTAAAAAAAGAAAACCATAACCGGGTTGTTTTGGAATTAAAAGACAATCGTATGGTTTCTTTTTGTGTGGATTCCCAAAATAAATATCAGGTGGGAGATATTTTTCTTGGTAAAGTACAGAAGGTGGCCAAAAATATTGGAGGCATCTTTGTTAAGATTGATAAGGATACCACGTGTTTTCTGCCTTTGGAAGATGGCAAGCATCCCCTGGTTACGAATCGAAAATTTGACGGTTCTCTTAAGGAATCGGATGAACTGGTGGTCCGAATTACCAAAGAGGCTTACAAAAACAAGCTGATGTCTGTGAGCACCACAATCGAAACGGTGTTTTCTTATTTTGTTATTTCCTTAAAAGAGAATAAGGGAGAAATCCGTTTTTCCAAAAAAATACCTCAGGAAAGAAAGGAAGAATTGATTGCTTTTTTGGAAAATATGGTTCCTGACGGATATTCCGTATTGGTTCGAACAGAAGCGAAAGAAGCTAAGGCAGAAGAATTATTGTCGGAATTAAATTTGGCTTTGGAGGAAACGACGGCTGTTTTAAAAAAAGCGTCGCATTGTATGCCCTATGTAAAATTATTTGAAAAAGAACGAAAAATTGAAGAGCTCATAAAGAAAAGTCGGAGGGAAGAGGATTCCTGCTGGGTAACGGATTGTCGAGAGTGTTATCAGTTTCTTTTGGAAGAAACGGTTTTGAAAGACTATCCTAAGAAGGTGCATTTTTATGATAATGAGGAGTTGCCTTTGGCGGTTTTATATGGGCTAAAAACAAAACTGGACGAAATTACAAAAGAAAAAGTATGGATGTCAAACGGCGGTTGTTTGTATATTACGCCAACAGAAGCCCTGGTGGTAATTGATGTAAATTCCGGAAAGTGCAGTCAGGGGAAAGAAAAGGAGGCCTCTGTATTGGAAATCAATAAAGCGGCAGCAAAAGAAATTGCTTTTCAAATTGGGGCAAGAAATTTATCCGGAATCATTCTGGTTGACTTTATCAACTTAAAAGAGGAAAAATATAGAACTATATTGCTTCAATGTCTGAAGGAGCATTTGGAGGAGCTTTCGCCTAAGGGAATTGTGGTGGATATAACAAAATTGGGGCTTATAGAGATTACAAGAAAGAAAATAACCCCAGATATTTATCAATTTAAAGATATTTTGAATAAAACTATATTGACGTAGAACAAAAAAAAAAGTCCCAGTACGGGACTTTTTTTGAATTATATAAGTTGAATTTCGAAAAGGCTTCTTTTTGAAAAATATTGCGTTGAAAAAGGGAAAATCTGTTGTTATTATAGAATTAGTCTAAAAGAGACAAAAATTATTGTTTTATTGTTAGGGAGGTATAAACCATGGGAGTTGAAGTATTCCAGTGTAACTGGGGAAGCAGTTTAAAGAGTTTTCTTTCTGCAAAGAATCAGGAAAAGCTTTTCCTGCAAATTGATGATACAAAACCGGATGGTGTAAAAATCACAGGTAAAGGTTATATCTGTAACGAAGAAGGAAAGAACGAGTACATATCTCAGTATGATTATCCTGCAAAAGATATCCGTGAAGTTAAAAAAGGAGAATTTCAGGGTTCTGATGCATTGATTTTGGTTACAAAATTGCAGACACTTTACGGAGCAAAGAAGACACAGACTATCTTGCCCGGAATTAAAGATATTGACAGAGCAATCAATACACTTACGAAAGTAGCAAAAGAGGCAGGCGGTCTTGGCGGTGATACTAAGGCAGCATCTAAACCGACCGCAACAGCAGCGCCTACACCGATTCAGAAACCGGCACCGGCACCTGCGCCTGCTCCGAAGCCCGCACCCGCTCCGGCACCTGCGCCCGCTCCGAAGCCCGCGCCTGCGCCTGCGCCCGCACCCGCACCTGCTCCGAAGCCCGCACCTGCTCCGGCACCTGCGTTTACTCCGGTAACATCCACACCGGTTGCACCTGCTCCGGCACCTGCGCCTGCTCCGGCACCCGCACCTGCTCCGATGCCTGCACCGACACCCGCTCCGGCACCTGCACCTGCTCCCAGCATGAAGTCTTCTTCAAAGGGTAAAGAAGAAACTTACGAGCAGAAATTGAAAAAACTTGATATTATGCATGAATCCGGAATGTGCGGTGATGATGAGTACAAGGAAAAGAAATTGAAATTGCTTTGCGATGAAAAAGGACTCGGTGCCTTCTGTGATAAGATTCAGAAAATCTTTGTTTTGAAGAAATCCGGTATGTTGTCCGATTCTGAATTTGAAGCAAACAAGAATCAGATTGTTGACGAATGTTTTGCAACGGATGTGAAGGATTTGAAAGTATTCAAAGAGAATATGACAAAGCTTCCGATTATCTTAATGAGCGAGTTGATTACAGAATCCGAATTTGACATGAAGAAGAGTCGTATTTTGGAATCCGTAGCATATAATCCTTTGGATAGCAACGATGTATTCTGTTTGAAACTTCAGAAGTTACCGATTCTTAGAGATTGTGAATTAGTTCCTGCAGCAGAATACGAAAGCGATATCAAAGAATTAAAAGCTATTTTAGAGCCTAAGGCAAATGATTCTCTTGGCGCATTAGATATGAAACTCGGAAAATGGCCTGCAATGGTAAAAGCCGGTACCATTACCGAAAGCGAATACAAAGAGAGACAGCAGAGATTAACTGCAGAAGTTATGACAATGCCTGCTTCTGATGAAGAATCTTTCCGTAACAAAGCAGAACGCGTTATTAAGATGAAAGAAAAATCTTGGTTGTCTGAACTTGATTTCCATGGAAAGAAAGTTGAAATCTTAAAAGAAGTAAATGCTATTGATGATTACATTTTAAGAACAAAACTTTACATGGTTGCTAAGATGACCGGACTTATTTCTCAGGAAGATTATGCAGCTAAGAAAGCAGAATTGATTAAAGAAGTATTTGCTCCTTACGGCAGCATGGAAGAATTCCAGGAAAAAGTTAATATGCTTATGAAGTTAAACAATGCCGATATTATTACGGACGAAGAATATGCCGGATATAAGGGCAAACTTATGAATGACTTATAAGATTCAGTAAGTCGGGAAGTTTAAAAACTTGGAGACCGTTCCTTTGGAGCGGTCTCTTTTATGAGAAAATAACTAGCAGAAAAAATGTTATTCCGTGATAAAAATATCCTGAAAATATTGGGCATAAATTACTTGACATAAAATATTTGACATGTTATTATCTATGAGTATGCCGCTTAGTGGGGTTTAAGTATTTTATATCACCGAAGCTAGCGAGTAAATGTAATAGGAGGTGCTTTTATGTACGCAATTATTGCAACAGGTGGAAAGCAGTATAAAGTTTCAGAAGGCGATATTATCAAGGTTGAGAAGTTGGTTGCTGAAGCTGGAGATACTGTAACTTTTGACCAGGTGGTTGCTGTTTCTGATGGTACATTAAAGGTTGGTAAAGATGTAGCAAGTGCATCTGTTTCTGCAACCGTTATGGATCAGGGAAAAGGCAAAAAGGTTATTGTATACAAATACAAGAGAAAAACCGGATACCACAAAAAGAATGGTCATAGACAAGCATACACCCAAGTTAAAATTGATAAGATCAATGCATAATTTTAGGTATATGTTATGATTTCTGTAAAAGTTGAAAAGAACAGAAATGGAAAGTATCATGGTTTTCGTTGCAAAGGTCATGCAGAATACGATGATTATGGGAAGGACATTGTTTGTTCCGCTGTTTCAATGCTAGTAATCAATACGATAAATTCCATTGAGGAGTTTACGGATTGCATGATGAAGGTTGAGACAAAGGACGGTGATATCAAGGTGGTTTTTCCCGCAGCAACGGAGGAAAAAGCTTCCCTGCTTTTGGATGCAATGATTCTTGGATTACAGGGTGTTGCAAAAGAGTATGGGAAAACGTATGTTAGTTTAGAAATTAAGGAGGTATAGCACAATGATGAAATTGAACCTTCAATTTTTTGCTCATAAGAAAGGTGTGGGCTCTACAAAGAACGGTAGAGATTCCGAATCTAAGAGATTAGGTGCAAAAAGAGCTGATGGACAATATGTGAAAGCTGGAAATATTTTATACAGACAGCGTGGTACAAAGATTCATCCCGGCGTAAATGTTGGTCGTGGTGGTGATGATACTTTGTTTGCTTTGACAGACGGTGTTTTGAGATTTGAAAGAAAAGGCCGTGACAAAAAGCAGGCTTCCGTATATCCGGTTGAAAACTAAGAAGCAGTTTTGTGTTGAGTCTCAGACCTTAGGTTTGGGACTCAAATTTTTAAAGAAGGATACATTTTTATGTTTGCAGACAGAGCGAAAATTTTAATAAAAAGCGGAAAAGGCGGGGATGGTCATGTGTCTTTTCGCCGAGAAAAATATGTTCCTGACGGCGGTCCGGACGGCGGCGATGGCGGTCGTGGCGGCGACGTTTGGTTTGTTGTGGATAGTGGCTTGAATACCTTAATTGATTTTAAACATAAAAGAAAATTTGCGGCAACCAATGGAGCAGACGGCGGAAAGCGAAATTGTCGCGGAAAAGACGGAGAGCCTATCTATATTAAAGTTCCCAAGGGAACTGTGGTGAAAGATGCCGAAACCGGAAAAGTAATCGTGGATATGTCGGGTAATTGTAAGGAATACAAAGTATTAACCGGCGGAAAAGGGGGCAATGGAAACCAACATTATGCTACCTCCACAATGCAGGCACCAAAGTACGCGCAGCCCGGACAACCTTCCAAGGAACTGGAAGTTATTTTGGAGTTGAAAATGATTGCGGATGTAGGTTTGGTTGGTTATCCCAGCGTAGGGAAATCCACCTTTTTGTCCCGGGTTTCCAATGCAAAGCCACAAATTGCGGATTATCATTTTACTACATTATCTCCGAATCTTGGTGTGGTAGATATGGGAGACGGTAATTCTTTTGTGATTGCAGATTTGCCCGGTTTGATTGAAGGAGCGGCGGATGGTCTTGGACTTGGACATCATTTTTTACGTCATATTGAACGAAATAAATTGTTGATTCATGTTTTGGATGCAGCTTCTGTGGAAGGCCGTGATCCGGTGGAAGATTTTTATAAAATTAATGATGAATTGAAGGCGTATGGAGAAAAAGTTGCCGGACTTCCGCAGATAATCGTAGCAAATAAAATTGACGCCATTCAGACCGAATTGGAACCGATTGATGTGGACGAAGACGGAGAATTGATTTATCCGGAGTTTGTTCATCCTGTGGATAGGATCCGACAAGAATTTGAACCCCAAGGATATCCTGTGTTTGCCGTAAGTACATTTACCGGTGAGGGAATGAAAGAATTGATTTCTTTTGTTTATCAAAGATTATCCGAACTAAAACAAGAGGATATTATTTTTGAATCCGAATATAATCCGGACGTATTTCTTGCCTTTAGTGAAGAACCTTTTGAGGTATATTATGATTCTGAAAATCAGGAATATGTTGTGGAAGGTCCTCGAATTGAAAAAATGTTGGGATATACGAATTTGGAATCGGAAAAAGGTTTTCAATTTTTCCAAAATTTCATGAAGGACAACGGTATTTTAGAACAGTTGGAGGAACTTGGTATTCAAGAAGGAGATACTGTACGAATGTATGGTTTTGCTTTTGATTATTATAAGTAAAAATGAGGTATATAGATATGACAAGCAAGCAAAGAGCATATTTAAAGAGTTTGGCGGCAAATTTATCACCTTTATTTCAGATTGGTAAATCTAATTTAACACCGGAAATTACGGCTGCAATTGCGGAAACATTTCAGACGCATGAGTTGGTGAAGATTTCCGTATTAAAAAATGCGGAAGATAATCCGGCAACCATGGCTCAAACAATTGCAGAACGTACCGGGAGCGAAGTGGTTCATGTGATTGGACGAAAAATTGTATTGTACAAAGAAAATAAAGACAATAAGCAAATTATTTTACCGAAATAAGTGGGGCATTTCATGAAATACGGAATCTTAGGCGGTACCTTTAATCCGCCTCACAAAGGTCATATAGCCATGGCAACCAAAGCAATGGAAGAATTTGCGCTTGATAAGGTAATTTGGCTTCCTACGGGGAATTCCTACATGAAAACCGGTGTTTTGGAAAAGAATCATCGGTTTGAAATGACTAAGTTGTGTACGGAGGAATCAGAATTCTTTGAAATTTCTGACTTGGAAAGTAGAGAGAATGGACCCTCCTATAGCTATGTTACCTTGAAGAAGTTGAAGGAACTTTACCAAGATGCAACTTTGTGTTTTATTATTGGGGAAGATTCTTTTTGGGCTTTCGATACATGGAAAAACTATTCCGAAATATTTTCGTTAGCAAATCTGATGGTTTTTCGCCGAAAAAGCGAAACCGAGGATAGGATTGAGGAAAAGAATGCCATGCTTATGGAGAAGAAAGCGTATTATGAGGAAAAATATGAAGCTAAGATTCTTTTTGCAGAATTAGATGTACCGATTTCCTCAACTGAAATAAGAGAAAAAGTAAGCCAGGGGATTTCGGTTTCTGATTTTGTGACTCCAAAGGTGGAAGAATATATTTTAACACATGACTTGTATCGTATAAAATAAATTTATTATTTTATACGATGAAATAAGGTATTATAGGAAAGGATATCTTCCTATTTAAAATTGTTGAAATGGGGCAGCATGTTGAAAGAATATAGGAAAATTAAAGAACAGCTGGAAAAGATTTTAGATGAAAAAAGAATGGAACATACCGAAGGCGTTGCCTATATGGCAACGGCCCTTGCCATGCGATATGGTGGGGATTTAAAAAAGGCATATTGTGCCGGTTTGCTCCATGATTGTGCAAAATGCATGGACAAAAAGAAACAGCTTGCCTTATGCGAAAAATATAACATTACACTTTCGGAATTTGAAATAAAGAATCCTTCTTTGATTCATGCGAAATTAGGTGCTGTGCTTGCAAAAGAAAAGTATAATATCATCGATATGGAAGTGACAGAGGCAATCAAATATCATACAACCGGGAAGCCGGCAATGAGTCTCTTGGAAAAAATCGTTTTTTCGGCAGATTATATGGAACCGGGAAGAAAGGAAATTCCCGGCTTAAAAGAAATCAGAGATATTATTTTTTGTGATATTGATGAGGCGGTATATATGATTTTAAAAAATACCATTATTTATCTGGAAAATGACACGAAGGAAATTGATGATATTTCCAGAGAGGCATACAGCTATTATCAGGAGATTCATTTAAGAAAAGAAAAGGAGAAACAGTAATGACATCAAAAGAATACGCAACACTTGTGATTGAAGCTATGGAAGAAAAGAAAGCAGAAGATATTTGTATTATTGATATTGAAAGTGTATCCTCCATTGCGGATTATTTTATTATTGCAAACGGAAATAATGTCAGCCAGGTGCATGCAATTTCTGATTTTATTGAAGAAAAACTTGGAAGAAATGGGTTAGAACCTAAGCAAATTGAAGGATATCAGAATGCAAATTGGGTTTTGATGGATTACGGCGATATTATTATTCATATTTTTGATAAAGAAAATCGATTGTTTTATGATTTGGAACGAATTTGGAAAGACGGAAAAATCATGAGTAAAGAGGAGTTTGTCTAAGTGGATAGATAGGCTTGAAATGCTGATTTTTGATATTGTTTATATAATTTTTATATGTAAAGTTCTTTTAAAATAGAAGTAAAAGGAGACATTGCCCTGCGTTGGGAGCCGGTGTCTCCTTTTTTATTTTCTTTGTATGTTTAGTGATATAAACGAAAGACACCAAACACCTTGCCTAAAATCTGACAATTCTCTACAATTATGGGTTCCATAGAATCGTTTTCCGGCTGAAGCCGAATGTGTCCGTTTTCTTTATAAAAGGTCTTAACTGTTGCAGAATCATCAATTAAAGCAACAACAATATCTCCGTTAGAAGCCGTATTACAACATTCAACGAAAATACTGTCACCGGAGAAAATACCGGCATTAATCATACTATCACCTTTTACCTTTAATACAAAGGTCTCTTTGTTCGGAACATATTCCACCGGAAGCGGAAAGAAACCGTCGATGTTTTGCTGTGCTAAAATTGGCTGACCTGCAGCAACAGAGCCGACGATGGGAATACTTGTCATTTCCTGACGAATCATTTGAAAAGAATCATCGATAATTTCAATGGCTCTGGGCTTTGTAGGATCTCTTCGAATATATCCGTTGGATTCTAAAGTTTCTAAATGAGAATGCACGGAGGAGGTGGAGCGCAAATTCACTGCCTCACAAATATCCCGAACAGTGGGCGGATAACCTTTCTTTAAAATCGTTTCTTTCATATAGTTTAGGATTTCTTCCTGTTTTTTGGTAATCTTACCGGAAGCCATAAATTGTCCCCCTTTCCATTGGTATATATAAAGAATAACACAAAAAAGAAGAAATGCAAACATATTTTCGATATTTTTTCGAAAATATGTTCGGAAATATGTTGACAATCGAATAAATGTTCGGTATTATAATGATAGAACAACTGTTCGGGCAAATGCTAAAGAAATAAAGGGAGACTGAATTATGAAAAATGCGACAATGAATCAATCAAACGATTTTTTTTCAAAGCTGATTTCATTAGATAATATGATAACTAAACAAATAATGGAATTTTTTGATAGAATAGCATGGGTTTTGTTAAAAAATCTTGCAAAGATAATTTTACGTGTAAAAAGAATAAGTAAAAAGAAATATTATCGTGTACTGTGGTTGCGAAGAATGGGTATTTTGGCTGTGTCCATAGTTCTTGCTTTGACTTTTAGTATTTTTATGGCTGAGAAAGCAAATGCAGAAGAATCAACCGATGATGTTTTCTATAAGTATTATCAGGCGGTAGAAATAGAGGAAGGCGATTCCCTCTGGGAATATGCCAGAGAGTATCGCCATCAGGAAACTTATGCATCTTACATTCAAGAAGTAATGCAAATCAATCATATGAGCAATGATCATTTGGTATCCGGAGAAACCATTATTTTACCTTATTATTCCAATGAATATATAGTGAAGTAATCTCGGATGTTAATTATTCATTACGTAATTTGACAATCCGCGCCGCACGACGTTTGTTGTTCTCGTCTATGTCTGCATAGTGTTTTTTGGTGGTATTTACATCTTTGTGTCCAAGAACGCTGGCAACTAGATATATATCACCGCTTTCACGATATAATTCGGTACCATAGGTGCTTCTTAATTTATGGGGTGTGATTTTTTTTAACGCCGTAACCTGTGATGCATATTTTTTAACTAAATTTTCTACGGCACGTACGCTGATTCGCCTGTTTTGGATTGATAAAAACAGAGCATTTTCGTGGCCGGTTAACGGGATTTGGCGTTTCCGTTTATCGATATATTCTCTTAACGCATCTTCAACCTCATCTCCGAAATATACAAAAGTAGTATTTCCGCCTTTTCTGGTTACTTTAATGGCGTCATTATCGAAATCCACATCGTTTAAATCTAATCCGACGCATTCCGAAACTCGGATTCCGGTTCCTAATAACAAAGTCAAAAGACATAAATCTCTTGTTTTGGTTATCTTGTGAAAGTTTTCCTGCTGTTTGCTTTCTTTGGCGCTTCCGAATTCAACAACATCAAGTAATTCCGCTACTTCATTGGGATCGAGACGTATGATTTCTTTTTCGTGAATTTTGGGGGTATGAACAATGGAAGCGGGATTGTTTTTTATTAGCTCCGATTCGTAAAAATAGTTGTAGAGTCCTTTTAATGCAGATAGTTTTCTTGCTTTACCACGGTCGTCGTTGGTATGGACGGAACCATCTTCCCCTCGGTACAATGACAAATATTCCAGATATTGTTCGATATTAGTTTTGGTTAATTCCTCTAAAACGGAAAGCGGGAGAGCGGATACTTCATAATTTCTTTCCGGAAAAACATAGTCACAAACATAATGGAAAAAAATCTGTAAATCATAAGCATATCCGATTAAGGTACGTGTTCCGTTTATATTGGAAATACCTCGAAAATACATTCCGCAAAAAGCCGGCAAATTTGTTTGCAATTTGCGCAGCTTTTCAATATTTTTCATTTTAATTTCTTCATGATAATTTGGTGTTGCCATAATTCTCCTTTTTCCATTCGTCTAAATTGCTTCGTTCGATTGCAGTGAATAGTCGTTCTTTTACATCTTTAGTTTCCGTATTGATGCCTTTCAATAAATCTTTGACATATTGGCGTTTGGTTAATCCATCTACCGGACATTCGTTTTTGCACACCGGTATCTGATATTTATTGATAAAGCCTTTGATATCTGCTTCCTTTAAATAGATAAACGGACGTATCAGTGTTAATCCTGTGTTGTCCAAGTAGGTTTTAGGGGCGAAAGTGTGAAAACGTCCTTCATAGATCAGCGATAACATCATGGTTTCAACTACGTCATCTTTATGATGTGCATATGCTATTTTATTACAGTTTAATGCCAATGCTTTCTCATTTAAGGCACCTTTTCGCATTTTAGCGCATAAAGAACAGGGATTGTCTTCTTTTCTTTTTTCAAATACAATTTCGCTGATTGAAGTAGGTACAATATGAAGCGGGATGGAAAGCGTATTACATACTTCTTTTATCCCTTCAAAATTCTGGTTTTGAAAGCCCAAATCCACGCATATTGCTTGGATTGAAAAGGAAATTGGATAAAATTTTTCTAATCCGGAAAGGGCGTATAAAAGTGCCAAGCTATCTTTTCCCCCGGATACACCAACTGCAATAACATCATTTTCTTGAATCATTTGGTAACTGTCGAGTGCTTGTCTGGTTTTACTGTATAATTGTTGTATTTTCATAAAAACCTCTGTTGTTTGTGGGCAAGATTGTTTCTTGTTTCTACTTTTGGGGACTTTAATGATAATCTGTGAATAGTTTAACATGGTTTTCAACATTATGTAAAGTGAACCTAAATATTCAACTAAGATTTCTTTTTTTTCGTTTCAATATAAAAAAAACAGTGTTATAATAAAAATGATGATAGAAGGAGAGGGTAATTTTATGAAAATTAGTAATGATAAGAAATATTTATCCTGGGGGCTCACTGCTTTTTTAGTTGTTTGTAGTTGTATTCTTTTTTATTATGCTTTGTTTCATTTGGAAAATATAAAAGGTGTTTTTCGTAATTTTTTTCAAATTATAATGCCGATTGTTGACGGTTTTGTATTGGCATATCTTCTTTCTCCTATTATAAATTTTATTGAAAAGAAATTGATGGGTGATTTTGTACGTAATAAAAAATACTCTGAAAAATCTAAAAAGAGAGTACGTGCACTGACCATTACCTTTACTATGATTTTATGCTCTTTTTTGGTGTATGAATTTTTTAAACTGATTATTCCTGAGTTAAGAGACAGTATTGATGCCATTAGTGATCAATTTCCTCAATACAAAGAGAATTTTGAAAAATGGTTGAGTGGAGTATTGGCAAAAAATCCCCAATTGGAGTCTGCTGTAACACAATGGTGGGAGAGTAACGGAACCGATGTTACTACCTGGTTAAATGATAATGTGTTTAATAAAGCAAATGATTTCTTATTGAAAATTACGTCCGGTATTTTTGGAGCACTTACCGCTGTTTGGAATTTTATCATTGGTGTTATTATTTCCATTTACTTGTTGTATAATAAAGAGACTTTTTTAGGACAAGCTAAAAAGTTGGTTTATGCCGTAATGAAAAGAACTACAGCCAATGCTTTTATTCATAATGTAAGGTTTACAAATAAAACTTTTATCGGTTTTATTATTGGTAAAATTATAGATTCTATTATTATTGGAATTTTATGTTTTATTTTGACAAAAATTTTGAAAATTCCCTATGCAGCTTTGATTAGTGTGGTTATTGGTGTAACAAATGTAATTCCATTTTTTGGTCCGTATATCGGAGCCATTCCTTGTGCAATTTTAGTTTTAATGGTTGACCCTATGGAATGTTTAAAGTTCGTCATTATGATTTTCTTATTGCAGCAATTTGACGGTAACGTTTTAGGACCCAAAATTCTTGGTAATTCCACCGGTATTGGTGGTTTTTGGGTTATCTTTTCCATAACTTTATTCGGCGGTCTTTGGGGCGTTTTAGGTATGATTGTGGGTGTCCCGTTGTTTGCGGTTATTTATACCGGGGTTAAAGCTTACGTTAATGCTAAATTACAAGAGAAAAAATTAATTACGGATACTGCAAAATATATTTATGTGGATTATATTGATGAAAAACATGATTATATTAAAATTCCTAGAGAACAAGTTTTAGGTCTTGTTTCCAAAATTGTGGAAGGCAAACAGCAAATCCAAAACGCAATGGAGGAAAAAAATTACGAACAAAATAATTTTGAGGAAACAAAAGAAACTGCAGAAAAAAATAATTCGAAGGAATCCTAATAGTAGATTATTTGAAATATAATTTTTCGTAGGAACAGAAACGTTAAGAAGTTATAAAAATGAGAAGCTTATTAAAATAGGTACTCAGACCACAATCTCTTCGTAAAATGTGCGTTTTGCGAAGAGATTGATTTTCCCTCACACTTCTCTTTTTGGAATAAAATCCATACATTTTAACTATTGAAAAATAAAAAAAGACGCATTCTTTCAATGAGAAGCGTCTAATTTTTTTAAAATCTTTTGAAAATATTCCGGTAATTCACTATCAAAATGGATTAGTTCTTTGCTGGTTGGGTGTACGAGACCTAACGTTTTTGCATGTAAAGTTTGACCAAACGTATCAAATTCTTTGGATTTTTTTCCGTATACTTCATCACCCAGTAATGGGTGTCCCAGACTGGCCATGTGCACACGAATTTGATGAGTTCTACCGGTTTCTAAATTGCACTGAACATAGGTATAATTTCCGTATCTTTTCAATACTTTATAATGGGTAACCGCATTTTTACCCTTTGGATTAATGCTCATTTTTTTGCGTTCTGTGGGATGTCTGCCGATGGGTTCCGCTATCGTACCAGAATCTTCTTTAACGTTACCGCATACAATGGCATGATAAGTTCGTTCAATGGAATGCACTTTAAGCTGCTCTGCTATAAAATTATGACAACTATCGTTTTTGCAGACAACCAAAAGTCCTGTGGTGTCCTTATCAATTCGGTGCACAATTCCGGGGCGCAACACTCCATTAATACCGGATAAGTCGTTGCAATGATATAAAATGGCATTTACCAAGGTATCAGAGTAATGTCCCGCCGCGGGATGCACCACCATTCCTTTTTCTTTATTCACAATCAATAAGTCTTTATCTTCATAGACAATGTTAATCGGAATGTTTTGCGGGAGAATTTCAATTGCCTTTGCTTGTGGTAATACAATTTCTAAAATATCTCCTGTTTTTAGTAAAACAGAGGGTTTTGCGGAGGTATTATTTAACAATACATCATTGCTTTTTATTAGTTTTTGCAAGAAGGAACGGGACCGATCCGGTAACAATTGGGCACATATTTTGTCTAATCGTTCACCCTCACTCTCTTCTTCTATAACAAAACGATAGTTCTCCATAAATTAGTCCTTACTTTTTTTACTTTTAAAATTCAAATCTTCTTCCTTGTATCGAAATAAAAGTAAGTAAACAAGAAAGAACGTGGAACAAGTAATCCAGATATCTGCTACATTAAAGGTCGGAAAATTAATCAGTTTAAAGTAAATAAAGTCTGTTACAAAACCAAAAATGACACGGTCTAAGGTATTTCCGATTGCTCCTGACAACATAAATGCCAGAGAAAAACAAAGGGGATAATACTTTTTTTCTTTCGGTAAAATAGAAAAAATATATGCCATAACACCAAAAACAACAATTGCAATCACAATAAAGAAAATAGATTGTCCCTGAAGGATGCCAAAGGCAGCTCCTCGATTTTCTAAATACCGAATTTCCAAGATTTCCGGTAGTATTACGATGGCAGCCTTTCCTTTTAGCTTTCTTGCAAAATGCTTCGTGATTTGGTCAAAAATTAGGGATAATATGGTGATGAAAGCGGTATAAAGCAGCATTCGATTGCTGCTATTTTGCGTTTTTTTGGAATTACTCATTCATTTTATCCTCATCAAAATAGATTTCTTTAATTGCAGCAAGCATTTCTTCTTTGGTTACCGTGGTATCAATCACTGCTTTTCCTACTCTCTTTAGCAAAATAAATTTAATTCCGTCCCCGGTAGCCTTTTTGTCTGAGGCAGTTAAGGCGACGATTTCTTCAGGGTCAATATCCGTAACAGTGATTGGCAAATTAAAAGGAACAAACATATCACGGATCTCGTAATATTCCTCCATGGATAAACGGTCCTTTTTCCATGAAATGTAGGCTGCCATAACTGAACCCAGGGCAACACATTCTCCGTGGGATAAAGTGAAGTTTTTATGTTTTTCCAAGGCATGACCTAAGGTATGACCAAAATTTAAAAGAGCTCGATCTCCGGTCTCGAAGGGGTCTTTTTCCACGATGCGTTGTTTTAAAACACAGCAATGTTCTACCATTTCTTCCATGGTATTCTGCTCCCGGTCGTGAATCTCGTACATTTTATCCAAAATCCATTCATAGAAGGAAGAATCCATAATCAAACCATATTTCATCACTTCTCCCATTCCGGAATAAAATTGTCTGGCATCTAAGGATTTTAGCGTTTGGGTATTGATATAAACCAATTTGGGCATGTAAAATGCTCCGACCATGTTTTTGTATTGATTTAAATCTACGCCTGTTTTGCCACCGATACTGCTATCTACCTGTGCTAATAAGCTGGTGGGCACTTGAATAAAATCGATTCCTCTCATGTAGATAGAGGCTGTAAAACCGGCAATATCACCGGTTACGCCACCGCCCAAAGCCAAAACAAAATCTTTTCTGCTAAATTTGTGGGCAGTTAAGTCCAACAATATCTTTTCTACCGTAGATAAGTTTTTGTTTTCTTCACCGGCAGAAAATTCATGTACAACAACTTCACTGCAAAATCCATCCAAAAGATTCGCGATTTCACCGGCATATAAAGGTCCCACATTGGAATC
>JAZNKK010000032.1:0-65689 GCA_045578545.1 Lachnospiraceae bacterium | reverse complement strand
CCTTTGTTTACATAATATCCTTTGTTTACATAATGCAAATGATTGATTTTTGCCCCCTTCATTGTTATAATATAAGATTGATATAGGACGTAATGGGATACGATTTTGAGTAAGAAAATGAGTATGAAAAGAAAGGAATATACAGGAATTCAGAATATAGGAATTTCTGTATCGGGAGGTAGCATTTGTTAGAGTTAAAAAATATATCCTACCAGGTACATGGAGACGGAAACGAAAAGGAAATTTTGAAGAACATTAACTTAAAAATAGAGGAACGTTTTGTGGCAATTACCGGTCCGAACGGAGGCGGAAAATCCACATTGGCAAAAATTATTGCCGGAATTATAACGCCCACAGAGGGACAGATTTTGCTGGACGGGAAAGACATTACGGATATGTCTATTACGGAGCGTGCTAAAGCAGGGATTAGCTTTGCGTTTCAGCAACCGGTCCGTTTTAAAGGCATTACGGTAAAGGATTTAATTACTTTGTCGGCAGGAAGAAATTTGACGACGGCAGAGGCTTGTAAATTTTTGTCTGAGGTGGGGTTGTGTGCCAGAGATTACATCGCAAGAGAGGTCAATGCTTCCTTATCGGGAGGAGAATTGAAACGAATTGAGATTGCCATGATTTTAGCTCGGGGAACCAAGCTTTCCATCTTCGACGAACCGGAAGCGGGAATTGATTTGTGGAGTTTTCAGAATTTGATTCAGGTGTTTGAAAAAATGCATCAAAAAATCAATGGCTCGATTATTATCATCTCCCATCAGGAACGCATTTTAAATATTGCGGATAAAATCGTGGTATTGGCAGGTGGAGAAATCTCTGCCTATGGCCCGAAGGAAGAAGTGCTAAATAAAGTGTTCCCCGGGGAAAACTTTTGCAGTGCCATTACAGACAAATTGTAGGTTAGAAAAACAGATTACGGAGAATGAAAATGGATCTTATTCAAAAATCTTTATTGGAAAAGGTGGCAGACCTTCATGAGGTGCCTGCTGGAGCATATAATTTTAGAATTAACGGACAGGCCGGCGGCAGAAATACCACGGCAAACATTGATATCGTGACCAAGGAAGATAAGCCGGGAATTGATATTGTGATTAAATCCGGAACGAAAAAAGAAAGTGTTCATATTCCGGTTATTTTATCGGCAACCGGTTTAAAGGAAGTGGTGTATAACGATTTTATTATCGGTGATGATTGCGATGTTACCATTATTGCCGGTTGCGGTATTCATAACAGCGGAGATTCCGATTCGGAGCATAGCGGAATTCACAGTTTTACGGTAGGGAAAAATTCCAAAGTACGCTATGTGGAAAAGCACTACGGACAAGGGGACGGAAACGGGGAAAACATTATGAACCCCACCACGGTTATTTATTTAAAAGAAAATGCCTATATGGAGATGGATACGGTACAGATAAAAGGCGTGGACTCCACAAAGCGAGACACCAAAGCAACTTTGGAAAAAGATGCTTCTTTGGTCATTAAGGAAAAGATTATGACCCATGGGAAGCAGTATGCGGAAACCAATTTCGAAGTGGATTTGAATGGAGAAAATTCCAGCACCAATGTGATTTCCCGTTCTGTAGCAAAAGAAAACTCCTATCAGATTTTCTTTTCTAAAATCAACGGAAACAATGCGTGTATGGGACATACGGAATGCGACGCCATCATAATGGATCAGGCCAGTGTCAGGGCGGTACCGGAGATTACGGCCAATCACATTGAAGCCAGTTTAATACACGAAGCGGCAATCGGGAAAATTGCTGGGGAACAGATTACCAAACTGATGACGCTTGGATTGACAGAGCAGGAAGCAGAAGAAAAAATTATTGAAGGATTTTTAAAATAAAAAAACGAAAAAGGAAAGAAGGTTTTACAATGACAAAAATTGATGTGGTATCCGGATTTTTGGGAGCGGGAAAAACAACGTTAATTAAAAAAATGTTGAAGGAAGCTTGGAACGGAGAACAGGTTGTTTTAATTGAAAATGAATTTGGAGAAATTGGTATTGACGGCGGATTCTTGCAAGAAGCAGGAATTGAAATCAAAGAAATGAATTCTGGTTGTATTTGCTGTTCTTTGGTAGGAGATTTCGGGACTTCTTTAAAAGAAGTACTTTCTACTTATGCACCGGAACGAATTGTCATTGAACCTTCCGGTGTGGGCAAATTGTCTGATGTAATGAAAGCGGTGGAGGATGCTGACCTTGGCGGAGAAGTTGTATTAAACAGTGCAGTTGCCGTAGTGGATGCCACCAAATGTAAAATGTACATAAAGAATTTTGGCGAATTCTTTGTGAATCAGGTAGCGCATGCCGGAACCATCGTATTAAGTCGTACCGATAAAATAAGTGAAGAAAAATTGAAAGCAGCGGTGGAAATGCTTCGGGAACATAACCAGACGGCGACGATTATTACAACGCCCTGGGAGCAGATTACCGGAAAGCAAATCAAAGAAACCATGGAGAAAGCCGATAACTTAGAAAAGGAATTGCTGGAGAGTATTCATGAGCATCACCATCACGAGCATGATGAACACTGCGGTTGCGGCCATGAGCATCACCATCACGAGCATGACAAGCATTGCGACTGCGGTCATGAGCATCACCATCATGAGCATGACGAGCATTGCGACTGCGGTCATGAACATCATCATCATGAGCATGACGAACACTGCGACTGCGGCCATGAACATCATCATCATGAGCATGACGAGCACTGTGGTTGCGGCCATGAGCATCACCATCACGAGCATGACGAACACTGCGACTGCGGCCATGAGCATCACCATCATGAGCATGACGAGCATTGCGACTGCGGCCATGAGCATCATCATCATGAGCATGACGAGCATTGCGGTTGCGGCCACGATCATCACGGACATCATCATGCGGACGAAGTATTCACCAGTTGGGGAATGGAAACGCCCATGAAGTATTCCAAAGAAGAAATGGAAGAAATTTTACAGCAGTTAGAAGAAGAGAAAGAATACGGTTTTGTACTTCGTGCCAAAGGTATGGTGCCTAGTGTCAACGGAGAAGACTGGATTTATTTTGATTATGTTCCCGGAGAAGCACAGATTCGTAGCGGCAGTCCCCAGACAACCGGAAAGTTCTGTGTGATTGGGTCTAAATTACAGGAAGAACACCTGAAACAATTATTTTCAAAATAGAGATAGTCAGAATAGGAAAGGCGGAAATAGAGAATGAAACCGGCATATTTAATCAATGGTTTTTTGGAAAGCGGAAAAACCTCCTTTTTAAAATTTACTTTGCAACAAAATTATTTTCAAATTCGTGGAACCACTTTGCTGATTTTATGCGAAGAGGGAGAAGAAGAAATCGATGCTAAAATTTTAAAAAAATCAAAAACCATTGTGGAAGTCATTGAAGAGGAAGAGGATTTTACGACGGAAAAATTGTTAGAGCTGGAAAAACAATGGAAACCGGAACGAATTATCATCGAATACAACGGTATGTGGAATATGAAGGACTTAAAGCTTCCGTTTCACTGGAATTTGGAGCAGCAGATTACCTGTATTGATGCCTCCACCTTCCCTATGTATTACAATAATATGAAGTCCATGGTAGCAGAAATGGTGCGTAAATCCGAGTTGATTATTTTTAATCGTTGTGATGATTGTATGGACAATCTGGCAAGTTATCGAAGAAATATCAAAGCAGTAAACGCGCAGGCAGAAGTTGTTTTTGAAAATGCACAGGGAGAAATTAACGAGATTTTTGAAGAAGATTTGCCTTATGATTTGAAGGAACAGTTCTTGGAATTAGACGATATGGCCTACGGAATCTGGTATCTTGATGTCATGGATCATGCAGAGCGTTACGCAGGAAAAACCATTTCCTTTACGGCGATGGTATTAAAACCGGATAAGTTCCCGAAGGGACATTTTGTGCCGGGAAGAATGGCGATGACCTGCTGCGCAGATGATATGGCATTTCTGGGATACATCTGTAAATATGAAGGTGCGGAGGCATTGAAAAACCAGCAGTGGGTGAAGGTTTCCGTGGAGGTAAAGACAGAATACTGGGCGGATTATAAAGGGGAAGGTCCTGTGTTATACGCAAAGAGCGTAGTCCCTTGTGATAAGCCGAAAAACGAAATCATCAGTTTTACTTAAAGTGGTTTGAGGAAAACCGGAGGACAGATACGATGGAACATAATTTGGAAGAAATGATAAAAACATGTGAAGAGATATGTAAGCTTCTTATGAGTTACGAAATTGCCGGTTTGGAAGAGGACAGCGGAATTCATGAAAGCTTTCGATACAGTTTGATTAAATTTGGGGTATATCTGTCCGAAATGAACGGAAAGATTACCAAGGAAGAAAGAGACTGTATTGAAAAATGCATCGGTTTTTGTCCGGGTGTGGAAGAATTAAGAGAGCTAAAGTATAGGGAAAAATTGAATCCGAAGGAGTATGGAAAAGAGATTCCGCTGCTTTTAAAATACTGTGTTTTGGCAGATGCTAAAAAAAGCATTCCCCAAGATCCGTATCGTCACCAGAAAGGACAAATCGTGGTGGATACCTATCGTTTGTTTGGTCAGACCATGATGGCCTGCCAGGAAAACCCTTCGGAAACTGCAGCAAGAAAATTAACGGCCTATTGTGATCACATGACCACTTTTTTGGAGGATTACCAGGTAAAAGTGGCATCTATGGATAAGCTTTACCGGGTGAAAGCGGTATCGGAAGGAAAAGCCAAGGAAAAACCGGCAGAACTGGAAAAGGTACTGGAGGATTTCAATGCTTTGGTCGGACTTCATGCAGTGAAAGAGGAAGTCAATAGTTTGGTAAATCTTTTAAAGGTGCAAAAAATGAGGGAAGCCAACGGAATGAAAACACCGGATGTGTCGAAACATATGGTTTTCTCCGGAAATCCGGGAACGGGAAAAACGACGGTTGCCCGGACTTTGGCAGAGATTTATCGTAATCTCGGTATTTTGGAAAAGGGACAATTGGTTGAGGTGGATCGTTCCGGTTTGGTAAAAGGTTACATAGGTCAGACGGCACTGAAGGTAAAGGAAGTAGTGGATTCTGCCCTTGGTGGTATTTTATTCATTGACGAAGCTTATTCTTTGGTGGTAGGAAAGGGAGAAGGCGACTTTGGTCAGGAAGCGGTGGATACCTTGTTAAAAGCCATGGAGGACCACAGAGATGATTTGGTAGTGATTGTGGCAGGATATCCGGATTTGATGAATGAATTTTTGGATTCCAATCCGGGCTTAAAGTCCAGGTTTAATAAGTTTATTTATTTTGAAGATTATACCGGGGAAGAGCAGATTGCTATTTTGAAAAGTATGTGTGAGAAACAGGATTATACGCTTTCCGAGGAGGCAAAAGCGTGTGCATTACAGTTCTTTACGCATCGGTATGAAAATCGCCAAGAAGATAATGCCAACGCCAGAGATGTCAGAAATTATATGGAAAAAGCGATTTCCAATCATGCTACCAGAATTGTGGCTACGGGAAGTGAAAATGTAACAAGAGAGAGCCTTCAGACCATAGAAAAAGAAGACGTGGAGCGGATTACTTTATCATAAAAAAAGAAAAGCGTTGTTAGGAGGGAAGACCATAATGTTTCAATGGCTATCCTGCTACAACGCTTTTTGCTTAATAAAGTAATTCCATGAAATTACATCTGTTCGCTGTTCTTCTCTTCGCAATATTTGCAACGATATACTTCCTTTTGCGGATCCGCCAGATAAAAAATATGGGGGAGTTCCTGTTCGATGGAAGTAATACATCTGGGGTTTTTACATTTCATGATTCCCTGCACTTCCGCCGGAAGAATCAGTTCTTTTTTATCTACAATCTCTCCGTCTTTAATCACATTAACGGTGATGGTGTGGTCAATGACTGCCAAAGCATCTAAGTTGAGTGTGTTGATGTCACATTCCACTTTAATTATATCTTTTTTCTGTAATTTATTGCTTCTTGCATTTTTGATAATGGCTACACAACAATCCAGCTTGTCCAGTCCCAGATGATAGTAGATTGACATGCTTTTTCCGGCAGGAATGTGGTCCAGCACAAAACCTTCTTCAATTTGTCCCACGTTTAACATAAGGTTACCTTCTTTCTTTGGAATGATAAAAACAATTTTTGTATGGAAACAGGAGGGGATTACACCAGCTCTAATAAGGTTAGAATCAGTGCCATACGGACATAGACACCGTATTGCACCTGTCTAAAATAGACCGCTCTTTCATCTTCATCTACTTCTACGGAAATTTCATTTACTCTCGGAAGGGGGTGAAGTACCAGCATATCCGGTTTGGCAAGTTCCATTTTTTCTTTGTTCAAAATGTAGAAATCTTTTAAACGAACGTAGTCTTCTTCGTTAAAGAATCGTTCCCGTTGTACTCTGGTCATATAGAGTAAATCCAGTTGGGGCATAACTTCTTCCAAACGGATGACTTCCTTGAAGGGAATATTTAATTCAATGAGTTTTTCCTTTACATATTCCGGTATTTTTAATTCTTCCGGGGAGATAAAGATAAAGGAAACATTTTCGTATCGTACCAGGGCATTGATTAAGGAATGCACGGTACGTCCGAATTTTAAGTCACCGCAAAGTCCGATGGTGAAATTGTTTAAGCGTCCCTTTAAGGAACGGATGGTCAATAAATCCGTCAGAGTCTGGGTGGGGTGTTGATGTCCGCCGTCCCCGGCGTTGATTACGGGAATGGAGGATTTGGTAGAGGCTACCATGGGAGCGCCCTCCTTATGATGGCGCATAGCACAAATATCTGCATAACAGGAAATCATTCGGATGGTATCGGATACACTTTCTCCCTTGGTTGCAGAGGAAGATGCGGCATCGGAAAATCCGAGAACGTTTCCTCCCAGCTGGTACATGGCAGACTCAAAACTAAGTCGGGTTCTGGTGCTGGGTTCATAAAAACAGGTGGCTAAGATTTTGCCATCACATTTATGAGCATATTTTTCGGGATTTTTCTCGATGTCGTTTGCTAAGTCAAAAAGTCGTTCCAGTTCTTCGGTAGAAAAATCCAAAGGTCGTAACAGGTGTCTCATATCATTTGTCTCCTTTTGAGTATGTGTGATGCAGAAGGAAACGGGGAATCCGGATTTCCTTTTGCAGATGGAAAAAATTACAATGGGAAAGAACCCATGAAAAAGGAGAGATACGGTTAAAAACGTTACTCTCCTTAATGATTATATGATTTGCAGTAAATCATCTACCGGCTTTCTTCTGGGAGCTACGGGAGTCTCATCCGGATAGCCGATGGGAATCAAAGCTACCAGTTCACGCTCAGCAGGGATTTGCAAAAGCTCTGTAATTTTATCATTGTCAAAAATTCCTAAAATAACCGTGCCAAGACCGTGTTCATAGGAAGCAAGGCAAAAAGTCTGGGATGCAATTCCGGCATCAAACATTTGCCAGGTATCTTTACGCTCGGTGGTAAAGGAACCGTCTCTTTCATAGCCGCATCTGTTTTTGATAACGGTAACAGCTACCAAAGCAGGTGCATTTTTAATAATGGTTCCGTTTCCGGGATAAACACTGGTACATTCGCTGATCTTCTCTTTTAACACAGGGTCTTTGACCACGATGTAACGCACAATCTGCGTATGCTTCCAGCTGGGAGAATACGAAGCTTCTTCTACAATTTCACGCAAAACGGAATCGTCAATTTCCTGATTGGTGAATTTACGAATGCTTCTTCTTCCTAAAATACATTCTTTTACTTCCATGCCATTACCCCCTTGTCTAGTTTCATATATCATAGCATAATCGGAGGTTTCTTTCAAGGAAAAGAGAGGCTTACACCATTTTTTCGAAAAGGATTTTTAATCCCCACAAACCGGAAATACCTACTAAAGAATAGATGATTCTGCTAAGTAGGGACATGGTTCCGAAAAGGGTATCCACAAGGTTGAATTCAAAGAGACCGATAAGCCCCCAGTTGATGGCGCCGATTACAATGAGTAAAAGTGCTACGGTATCTATAATTTTCATATTCCAAATCTCCTTTCAAAATAGTTTTGTAGAATTATTTTTTACAAATTATCTAATTTTATACTCAAAAAATAAAACGAATTGTACTTAAAAATAAAATGCTTTCAGGGAGGAAAATGTTTTCTTGAAATGGTTTGGTGAATGACGAAAATCAAAAAATGAAATCCGGGTGAAAATGGTGTTTTTTATTGCGTTTCTAGGTTTGGAAAGGTAAAATAGGAAGGGAGAAAGAAAAAGAAAAGGATGAAGAGACGGATGAAAGACTTAAGCGTATTACGACAGGAAATTGACGAAATTGATGCTCAAATTGTGAAATTGTATGAGGAACGAATGGAAGTGGCCAAAGGAGTGGCAGAATATAAGATACAATCCGGGAAAAAAGTTTTTGACAGGGAAAGGGAACTGATTAAAATCAACTCGGTAAAGGCTCTTTTGCAGGATAAGGATAACGAGAGAGGAATTGCGGAATTATATGAACAGTTGATGTCCATGAGCCGAAAACTGCAATACAAAATGTTAATGAGTCGGGAGATGGAAGAAAAACAACAGCTTCGCCTTCCCTTTGTAGCCTTGGATTCTTTGAATAAAAAAGCCAAGGTGGTATTTCAGGGAGCGGCGGGTTCCTATTCGGAAGCTGCCATGAAAACCTATTTTGGAGATGATGTGAATGCCACGGCAGTAGATACTTTTCGGGATGCGATGATGGCTTTGGAAGAAGGAAGTGCAGAGTACGCCGTGCTTCCGATTGAGAATTCTACGGCAGGCATTGTGAGTGAAATCTATGACCTTTTGGCAGAATTTGAACACTTTATTGTGGCGGAGCAAGTGATTAAGATTGAACATTGTCTGCTGGGATGTGCGGGAACGACGTTAGAAAGTATCGAAACCGTATATTCTCATCCTCAATCCCTGATGCAGTCGGAACATTTTTTGCGAAACCATGCTTCCTGGAATCAGATTTCCATGAAGAACAATGCATTTGCGGCGCAGAAAGTGGCAAAGGAAGGATTATGTTCCCAGGCGGCTATTGCAGGCGAATATGCAGCAAAAGTATATGGCTTGGAAATCATTGAAAAGGGTGTGAATCACGAAAACAGTAACTCTACCCGCTTTATTATTGTCAGCAACCGGAAAGAATTTTTAAAGGATGCAGGAAAAATCAGTCTTTGTTTTGAGATTCCCCATGAAAGCGGTTCGTTGTATCACATGTTATCGCACTTTATTTTTAATAATCTGAATATGAATAAAATTGAAAGCCGACCCATCGAAGGCAGAAATTGGGAGTATCGTTTCTTTGTGGATTTTGAAGGTAACTTGGCAGATGCAGCTGTCAGAAATGCTCTTTGCGGACTTCGAGAGGAAGCGATTAACCTTAGAATCTTAGGAAATTACTAATTTTTTGCAATTTGTAATATAGGAAGGCAGTTGCCGGATACCATCGAAGGGAAGACACAGGGATACGAATTCGGCAGCGTAGGCGCATCCCCAAAAGTAGAAGAATACGAATTCGGCAGCGTAAGACTATCCCAAAGAAAGCCTAAGGATATGAAATTCGGTCGCGGAGGACAAAGAAAAATGATGCAGCAAATGATATTTTACCGAAGCAATGACAAAAGTGATTTGTTAGAAAAGATGTCATCGCTTATGGCGTGGGTCGGTGAAACACAATCAAAGAACAATAAAGAGTCAGAAAAAGACAGTGAAGAAAAAAACAACCTTCAGAAGCTTTACTATGACTGCGTGGCAAAATTGTATGAATATGCGGGAGAGAACGGTTACCGCGGGAATTTATGGCATTGCTATCTGGCGGATTTTTTGGCAGATCATGAAAATCCCTATTCCATTGCTTGTGAGATGAGAGGCGAAGTGGAAGGAACGTTAAAAGAAGCCGTATTGCATGATATTCAAAAGTTTCAGGAAATGTTCCGGTATGATTTGAATTCTTTGGATGAAGCATTCGGAAACCACTGTTTTAAGGCTTTGATGAACTACGAGCCTTCACGGAAAAAATTTATCCAATACAATAAAAAGATTGCGGCTGAAATCGTAGAACTGTCGCAAAGATTGGCTAACGCTGCTTCGGTGGAAGATTTTCGCCGGGAACTGGATGATTTTTACGGGGAATACGGAGTTGGTGTATTTGGTTTGCACAAGGCATTTCGCGTGGAGCGTACCAGAGAAAAATTGTGGATTAATCCGATTCACAATATAGAGGTTACTTCTTTAGAAGATATCGTTGGTTATGAGATTGCCAAAAAGAAATTGGTGGATAATACGGAAGCATTTTTAACGGGACAAAAGGCAAACAATTGTCTGATTTTCGGAGATGCGGGTACCGGAAAATCGTCCAGTATCCGGGCTATTTTGAATCAGTATTACGATCAGGGTCTTCGAATGATTGAAATTTATAAGCATCAATATCAGGAATTGAATGAATTGATTGACCGCCTGAAGTGCAGAAATTACAAATTTATTATCTATATGGACGACCTTTCTTTTGAAGAATTTGAAACCGAATATAAGTATTTAAAAGCAGTCATTGAAGGGGGCTTAGGAAGCAAACCGGGCAATGTGCTGATTTATGCAACTTCCAATCGAAGACACCTGATCAAGGAAAGTTTTGCGGATAAGGAAAATGGCGGCGACATTCACAAAAATGAAACGGTACAGGAAAAATTATCTTTGTTTGCGAGATTCGGCGTTACGATTTATTTTGGGGCACCGGATAAAAAAGAATTTCAAAATATTGTTACAACTTTAGCGAAAAGAAACGGAATTTCCTTATCGGAGGAGGAGCTGTTGTTAAAAGCCAACCAATGGGAACTTTCCGGAGGCGGTCGATCGGGACGAACCGCCCGTCAGTTAATTGATGCAATCACCGGACAAAACAAAATGCCGACGGAATGATGCAATCACCGGACAAGGCAAAGCACCGGCGGATGGATACGCTAATCGCCCCAAAAAGGGCGCTGGGTGAACGGTTCACAAAACGAGAAACGAAAATCAAGAAGGGATAGGGGTTATGGCAATAAAAACATTTGCGGCGATTGATGTAGGGTCGTTTGAACTTGCGATGAAAATCTATGAAATATCGGCCAAAACAGGACTTAGGGAGATAGACTATATCCGGCATCGCCTGGCACTGGGAACCGATACTTACAATAAACAAAAAATAGGTTATCGGAAAATGGATGAACTCTGCCGGGTGCTAAATGAATTTTGTCAAATTATGAAGACTTATGGTGTGACGGCTTACAAAGCCTACGGCACCAGTGCAATCCGGGAAGCGGAAAATACCCTGATTATTTTAGATCAAATCAAAAACCGTACCGGTGTGGAAATTGAGGTACTCAGTAATTCGGAGCAACGATTTTTGGATTATAAGTCCATTGCTTCCAAGGGACAACAATTTCAATCCATTACCAAGGAAGGCGCTGCCATTGTGGATATCGGCGGAGGAAATATTCAGATTTCTCTTTTTGAAAATGACAGCTTGGTTACCACACAAAATATTAAAATCGGTGTGTTGCGTTTGCACGAGCTTTTGATGCAGATGCAGCCCTGTCCCGGTCAGCGGACGGAAATTTTAAATGAAATGATTGACAGTCAGTTAGCGGTCTTTCGAAAAATGTATATGAAAGAACGGCAAATCAGTCATTTGATTGTCGTGGATGACTATGTATCCGGCATCATTAAGAATCAACTTTCGCCGGAGAAGGATGGTATTATTGCCGGAAAAGCGTTCACTGATTTTATGAAAGCATTTGAAACCGGAAATAGGGAAACAAAGGCGGATGATTACGGACTTTCCGAAGAAAGTGTAGAAATGGCGGAAATATCCGGTCGGATTATACTTTCCATTTTATCGATGATGGAGGCAGAAAAAATCTGGGCACCGGGAGTAACGCTTTGTGACGGAATTGCCTATGAATATGCAGAGAAGAAGCGAATGAAAATGAATCTGCATGACTTTGAAAAGGATATCATTGCTTGTGCTAAAAATATCAGTAAAAGATATATGGGGAATAAAAAACGAAGTGAAATCATGGAGGTCATTGCCCTTACTATTTTTGACAGCTTGAAAAAAGTGCATGGTATGGGGAATCGGGAACGGCTTTTGCTACAGTTGGCGGCGATTATGCATGATTGCGGTAAGTTTATTAATATGACGGATGTGGGAATGTGTTCCTACAGCATTATCATGCATACGGAAATGATTGGTTTATCCCACAGAGAACGGGAAATGGTGGCTTATATTGCAAGATTTATCCATGATGATTTTGCTTATTACGATGAAATGACGGCAGTATCGGATATGGATAAAGAAACCTATTTGGTGATTGCAAAGCTGACAGCAATTATTCGGATTGCCAATGGTTTGGATAAAAGCCACAAACAAAAATTAAAAAAAATCAAAGCGCAGCTGGAAGAGGAGAAATTGATTCTTACCTTAGAGTCCAAGCAGGATATTTTGTATGAGCAGGAAGTTTTTCGACAGAAAGCGGATTTTTTTGAAGAAGTATTTAGTATTGAACCGGTGATAAAGCAAAAGAAGATTGACTAACATGGCAGGAGGTCTCAATGAATTACAGAAATCCTAAATATTATACCAATCGGGAATTGAGTTGGCTTCAATTTAATGAAAGAGTTCTTCTGGAAGCAAGGGATGAATCCATTCCTTTGTTTGAACGTTTAAAGTTTTTGAGTATAACCGTGTCTAATTTGGATGAATTTTTCATGGTGCGGGTGGCATCCCTAAAAGATATGGTTCATGCCGGCTATAACAAAAAAGACATCAGCGGTCTTACGCCGGGAGAACAGTTAGAGGCTTTGTACGGGGCGATTCATCGCTTTGTGGAGTTGCAGTATGAGACCTATCAAAAAGGACTGATTCCGGCATTGGCTTTGGAAAAGGTTACCGTGGTAGAACATCATGAAGATTTAAGCGAAAAACAGGCGACCTATACAGATAAGTATTTTCAGGAGCATGTCTATCCCGTGCTTACACCGATGGCAGTGGATTCGTCCAGACCATTCCCTCTTATCAAAAATAAATCCCTAAATATATGTGCTCTGTTATCGAAGAAGGAAAAAGGGAAGGAAGTGGAGTTTGCAACGGTGCAGGTTCCCAGTGTGCTTCCCCGTGTGATAGAAATACCGGGAGAAGAGGGAGAAACGGTACTGATTCGTTTGGAAGAAGTGATAGAACGAAATATCAGTAAACTATTTTTAAATTATGACGTGCTTAGTTCCTGCCCTTTCCGTATCATGCGAAATGCGGATTTGACCATCGAGGAGGAAGAAGCAGAGGATTTGCTCAAAGAGATTGAAAAGCAAATCCGGAAAAGACAATGGGGAGAAGTCATCCGGTTGGAAATCGAAGCCGGAATGGATAAGCGTTTGCTGAAAATCCTGAAAAAAGAATTGGGTGTCCTGGCAGAGGATATTTATCATATATCCGGCCCGTTGGATTTGACCTTTTTAATGAAAATGTACGGACTGCCCGGATTTGAGGCATTGAAACGTAAAGGATTTGAGCCGCAGGCGGTGCCGGAGCTTCCTTCCGGCTGCAATTTGTTTGAAGAAATTCGAAAAGGGGATGTTTTGCTTCATCACCCTTACCATACGTTTGCGCCGGTAGTACGCTTTATTGAGCAGGCAGCAAACGATGAAAGCGTGTTGGCCATTAAACAGACCTTGTACCGTGTCAGCGGTAATTCCCCGATCATTAAGGCCTTATCAAAGGCGGCGGAAAACGGGAAACAGGTAACGGTACTGGTAGAGCTAAAAGCCCGTTTTGATGAGGAAAACAATATTGTTTGGGCAAAGATGCTGGAAAAAGCCGGTTGCCATGTTATATATGGTTTGGTAGGATTGAAAACCCATTCCAAAATCACGTTGGTGGTTCGAAGAGAGGAAGAGGGAATCCGTCGCTACGTTCATTTGGGCACCGGAAACTATAATGACGCTACTGCAAAGCTTTATACGGATTTAGGCTTGTTTACGGCAAATGAAGCAATCGGAGAGGACGCAACGGCTGTATTTAATATGCTTTCCGGATATTCGGAGCCGCTTGGTTGGAATAAATTGTCGGTGGCTCCCTTGTGGTTAAAAAAGAAATTCTTGCGTTTAATTGAAAGAGAAGCCAAGCATGCCATGGAGGGAAGAACGGCAAGGATTGTGGCCAAGATGAATTCCCTTTGTGACCCGGATATTATTGAGGCGTTATATACCGCCTCCGCTGCAGGAGTAAAGATTTACCTTTTGGTAAGAGGAATCTGCAGTCTTCGGGTTGGAATTAGCGGTGTCAGTGAAAACATTCATGTTCGTTCCATTGTAGGTGATTATTTGGAACACAGCCGAATCTTTTATTTTGAAAATGATTTGCAACCGGAAATTTATATGGGAAGTGCGGACTGGATGCCAAGAAATTTGGACCGAAGGGTTGAAATTATGTTCCCGGTGGAAGGGGAAAAACAAAAGCAGGAAGTGATGCATATTTTGGATCTGCAGTTTAGAGATAATGTAAAGGCTCATATCATGACACCGGAAGGTCTTTATGTGAAGCCGGAGCGGAAAGAAGCAGAGCGATTATCCTGCCAGGAAGAATTCTGCAGGGAAGCAAAAGCAGCCGCACGCCAAAAGAAGAAGGGTACGGAAGGGAAAAAAAGAGTGTTTGTACCCAAAAAGCAGGTAGAATAACCGGAAAATTACAAAAAAGAAGGATTACACTATGAATACAAAAATAATTCTGGCATCCGGTTCTCCAAGAAGAAAAGAAATCATGGAAAAATACGGATTTTCTTTCCTCATTCGAACCAAGGATACGGAGGAAATCACGGATAAAACAATGCCCTGTGAGATAGTGATGGATTTGGCATATCAAAAGGCACTGGCGGTGGCAAAGGAAGTGCAAGAAGAACTTTCAAAGGGAAACGCCGGAAGCAAAGAATTTTTGAATAACGAAACCATATATGTCATCGGCGCAGATACGATTGTGGCTTACCAAAATCAGATATTGGGGAAACCAAAAGACCGAAGCCATTCCCTTAAGATGATTTCGGAGCTGCAGGGGAAAATTCATCAGGTATATACCGGCGTGGCCATATTGGAAGTGGGTCGGGAAATTACCTCTACCGTTTTTTATGAAAAGACGGATGTCTATGTGAAAGAGATGTCGAGAAAAGAGCAGGAAGAGTATGTCAACAGTGGAGAGGGCGATGATAAAGCCGGGGCCTATGCGATTCAAGGCATTTTTTCCAAGTATATTGAAAAGTTTGAGGGGGATTACTATAATGTAGTAGGACTGCCGATGGAGAGACTTTGGCAGGAATTAGAGAAAACAGGCTGCTTCATGCCGGAGAGACGTGGTAATCAAAATTGAGTCAGATTAAATTAGTGGTATCCGATATAGACGGAACTTTAGTAAAGGAATCCAGTCCGGAGGTGTATCCGGAAATCTTTGATGCAATTTTAGAATTGAAAAAGAAAGGGATTCTGTTTTGCATAGCCAGCGGACGCCAGTATGCAAGCATTCGCAATATGTTTGCTCCTGTGGCGGAGGATATTATTTATTTGTGTGAAAACGGAGCGCATGTAGTCTATCAAGGACAAAACCTGCATACAAAAGAAATGAAGGATTCTTTGATGAAGGAATTGCTTTCCGAATTAAGAGAATTCGGACCAGGGTATGATTATGTCATATCTACCGTAGATGGGTGTTATCTGGAAACGAAAAATCCGGAATTTGAAGCGCTGATTCGGGATTCCTATCGAAATAAGTACGAATTGACGGAGGATTTTACGGCACTTGGAAAATCTTCGATTAAGATTGCCATTTATCATGAAAACACCATTCGGGAATTGGGGGAGTCGGTACTAATTCCCAAATGGAAAGAACGGTTAAAGGCATGCATGGCAGGAGAAGAGTGGGTGGATTTTATGGATAGCAGCGTAGATAAAGGGGAAGCCCTCCATTTCCTGCAGGAATATTTTAAAGTCACACCGGAGGAAACCATGGTGTTTGGCGATAATTCCAATGATATTGGCCTGATGGAGGCTGCAACGGAAAGTTACGCTGTAAGTAATGCCAGAGACGAAGTGAAACAACGAGCCAAATACATTTGCCCTTCCTATGATACGAAGGGAGTTTATATGACCATTAAGGAAAAATTATTAGGATAAAAATAAAAGGAGGATGAGTTATGCCAACATATGATGAGAAAGTATTGCAGTGTTTTTTGGAAAATCAGGGACAGTTATTTCCTGAGCCGGTAGCGGAGACACCGGAGGAAGCGGAAGAGTTTTTGGAAGAATGTATGGCAATTGTAGTTGATAGTATCAAAGAAGTCTGGAAATATTTTGACGATTCCGGAGTGGACATTTCGGAACTTAGTCAGGAGGACATTGCCGAGGCATCCGAAGTGTTTGCAGTAGGAGATGGCAGATACTTAATCGTAGAAGCGTAAAGAAATATTACGCAAGAGGATACGAAGCGGATACGGATAATAAAAATAAGAAAGGCTTTACGGAGATTCCGTAAAGCCTTTTTGGTTATTTATTTAACGATGCTCTAATTAACCTGGAATTGTATTACAGAAGCCAGTAGATATCATAAATATCGTTGATACCGTACCAAGAGATGAAGTCGATGCACCATCCGCCGTTTACTTCAATTACAGGGATTTCGAATTTTTCATCATCGTCATCTTCGTCACCTTCAATGGTTAACTTAATATCTACCATATATCCGTTGCGGATTTCAACATCTTCAAGTTCTGCAAGAAGTGTTTCGCAGATTTTCTGTAATTTCTTAATCTGAGAATCGGACAATTCAACATCCATTTCATCTTCCATCATATCTGCAAAATCTTCGTAAGTTTCTTCGTCATCCAGATCTAAGTCATCCAAAGAATCATAGAGATCTTCGTAGCATTCCTGGATTTCTTCCAACTCGTCATCATCTAATTCTTCAGCATCACGAATTTCGTAAGATACTTTCCAGTCATCGCCGAACTGGTCATCCCAGTCATCATAAAGGTCTTCGAAGGTATCTGTCATGTCATCGTTGAAATCTTCTACCAGATCTTCATCGACATCCTTTAATAAAGCGAAAATGTCATTGTAAGCATCTGCAACAAAGTTCGGTACAAAACAATCTACATAATCAGCCAAATCGGTGCTACGGCTGTTTAATGCTTTTGCCAAACCTTTGATGGGTGTTTTGTAGTTGCCGCCGCCGATAGCAGAAGCAAGCAAAGCAATTACCAAAATAAGTACTACTGCAGCACCACCAATGATAGCAATCATACCAACTTTGGTGTTTTTATTCTTTTCTACTGCGGAATCCAAGGTTGCGTTGTTTACCGGTGCAGCAGTCGGTGCAGCCTGTGCAGAGGGCTGAGCGTTGTCAGCGGAAAGGCTGTTGCCGCAATTGTTACAGAATACTGCTTCATCAGGAAGCTCTACTCCACATTTAGGACAATTTTTCATGTTCATATCTCCCTTTCGTTTTAAGATTAGTTTACTCCAATATAGTATATATTTTTTGTGATTTCTTGTCAATTCTTAGTAGGGTCATCTTCGGAAAACTTTTGTAGTAGGGTCATTTTCAAAAATCTTTTGTATGACAGGCTTCTTCCAAAAAACTTGCCAGTCCGTCGTGGTTATTGTCCGAGGCCGTAATATACCGGGCATGTTCTTTCACTATGTCTGTGGCATTTGCCATGGCAATGCTGTTGTTTACGGCATCCAACATGGAAATGTCGTTTTGCTCATCCCCGGCACCATAGGTATGACGAAGGGGAATGCTTAAAATTTCGCAAAGCTCATGCACGGCCTTTCCTTTTCCGGCTGTTGCAGGGAAGATTTCCAAAAGTGTGGGTTTGGATAATAAGCATGAAATCTCATCTCCGAACTGCTTTGTCAATTCCTCCGCCAACGCTTTCAATTTTTCCGGGCTCTCTAAGTCGATGCAAAGCATTTTGCAGGGCGGAGTCGATAGTGTTTCAAAATTTTCTACGTACTGAACCGGCAAATGAATGGTTTTGGTATAATATTCCACTTCCTTGCACGGACCGGGGGAAAGGATGGAAGTATCATTGTAAGTTTGACAGTAAACATTTCGCTGCCGGCAAAGATTTTGAATTTTAGGAAGCAGTGAAAGATTCAGTACCTTTTCCGAAATCTTTTCCTTTAAGGCGCAGTGATAAATCAATGAACCGTTATAGGCAATAGCGTAAAGATTTTCGTAGAAAAGGTCGTTTGTGCGAATGGCCTCCAAAATGCTGTTTAACGGACGACCGGAGGATAAGGCGAGAATGTTACCCTGCTGCATAAAGCGGTGCAGCGCTTTTTTGGTTTTGGGGGTAACCACCTTTTCGTCATTTAGTAAGGTTCCGTCCATGTCGGAGAAGAAAATCACCGGTTTGGTTTCTTTTAATTTTTGTAAAATTTCTTCCGGGACAAAAAGCTTTCCGTATCCGGTGCCAAGTTCCAACCCGGGTTTGGCTTTTCCGTGAAAATCCGACCCACCGCTGATTTTTAAATCGTATTTTGCTGCCAATCGTTTGATGTCCCGTTCATCCGCCGGGGTGTAGGTGCTGTAGACGGCTTCAATGGCAACAAGACCTGCTTCCTTTAAGGAAGCCACCAAAGTATCCAGTTGTCGATTTGTCATATGGTAAAGAACGGGATGTGCCAAAACCGGAATCCCCCCCACTTTTTTGATTAAAGCGATGGCTTCGGCGGGAGTGATTTTTTCCCTCGGAACGTAGCATTTTGCGTGGTCGCCGATGTAGCGTTCGAATGCTTCTTTTAAATTTTTTATATAGCCGTGAGAGAGAAGATAAGCTGCATAATGGGATCTGGTAATGACCGATTCGCTGTTTTCGGCAAGCAGCTTCTCGTAAGTGATATCAATGCCTTCTTTTTGCAAGAGCTCGCACATTTTTCGGTTTCGGTGGATGCGGGAGTCCTGAAAAGTTTTAATTTGTTTTAAAAATTCAGGATGCTTGTAGTCGATATATAGTCCTACAATATGAATATCCCGGCCTTGATATTCCGTAGAAAACTCAATTCCGGGTATAATTTCAATGGGCTTATCTTTGGCATAAGCGATGGCTTCCTCCAGACCTTCCGTGGTATCGTGGTCTGTTAAAGCAAACGCGGTCAAGTTTTTTTCAAGAGCGTAATCCACAAGCTCTGACGGTGTAAGAGAACCGTCAGACTTGTTGGAATGTACATGTAAATCAATGGGACGCATTTAGTCTTCATCCTCCGAGGTATTTGCCTGGTAAACCGTACGTTTACGAGCCATTTCATCATTGGCAAGGTATTCGTCGTAAGTGGTTACTTTATCTACGATGGTACCGTCCGGTAAAAACTCAATAATACGGTTGGCGGTTGTCTGCACAAACTGATGGTCATGGCAGGCAAATAAGATAACGCCGGGGAATTTAATAACACCATTATTCAAGGAGGTGATGGATTCCATGTCCAAGTGGTTTGTGGGTTCATCAAAAATCAAACAGTTAGCTCCGCTAATCATCATCTTAGACAGAAGACATCGAACTTTTTCACCACCGGAAAGAACGCGAACTTTCTTAACACCGTCTTCTCCGGGGAAGAGCATACGTCCAAGGAAGCCTCTTACGTAGGTAACATCCTTTACGGGGGAGTATCCCATCAGCCAATCGGTGATGGTTAAATCATTGTCAAATTCCTTGGTATTGTCCTTCGGAAAATATGCTTGAGAAGTGGTAACTCCCCATTTAATACTTCCTTCGTCCGGCTCAATTTCGCCGGTAAGAACTTTAAATAATGTGGTTTTTGCCAGTTCGTTTCCACCGACAAAAGCCACCTTGTGATCGTGTCCTAAGGTGAAAGAAACGTGATTCAAAATCTTTTCGCCGTCGATGGTTACGCTGACATCATCCACAAACAAAACTTCGTTTCCGATTTCACGTTCCGGACGAAAATCGATGTACGGATATTTACGACTGGAAGGTTTGATTTCATCCAACTCAATTTTTTCCAAAGCACGTTTTCTGGAAGTTGCCTGTTTGGACTTGGAAGCGTTGGCGGAGAAGCGGGAGATAAATTCCTGCAATTCCTTGATTTTTTCTTCCTTCTTTTTGTTGGCTTCCTTCATCTGTTTGATAAGAAGCTGGCTGGATTCGTACCAGAAATCGTAGTTTCCGGCATAGAGCTGAATCTTTCCGTAGTCGATATCTGCAATGTGTGTGCAGACTTTGTTTAAGAAATAACGGTCATGGGATACGACAATTACCGTATTTTCAAAGTCAATCAAAAAGTCTTCTAACCAGGCAATGGCATCCAAATCCAAGTGGTTGGTAGGCTCGTCAAGGAGCAGGATATCCGGATTACCAAAAAGAGCTTTGGCCAAAAGAACCTTCACTTTTTCATTACCGTTCAAATCTTTCATGGTGGAATAGTGGAGAGAAGTATCAATGCCCAGACCGTTTAATAGCATGGCAGCATTGGATTCGGCTTCCCAACCATCCATTTCTGCAAATTCTCCCTCCAGTTCGCTGGCCCGGATTCCGTCTTCGTCAGAAAAATCTTCTTTCGCATAGATGGCTTCTTTTTCTTTCATAATATCGTAGAGACGCTGATTTCCCATGATAACGGTATCCATAACGGAGAATTCATCGTATTTAAAGTGGTCCTGTTCCAAAACGGAAAGACGCTGACCGGGAGTAATGACAACATCTCCCTTTGTGGTTTCCAAATTGCCGGAGAGGATTTTCAAGAATGTGGATTTGCCGGCACCGTTGGCACCGATGAGTCCGTAGCAGTTTCCTTCCGTAAATTTAATGTTGACATCTTCAAAAAGAGCTTTTTTTCCGATGCGTAGTGTGACATTGTTTGCACTAATCATAATTCGTTAACCTTTCTATTGTTTTTTATCAAAAATTGCTGTTAAAAAACAACAATATTTTTTCCGTTTTTCTTACCGATATACAACTTGTCGTCGGCTTGTTGTACCAGATTTTCAATTTTATATCCCGGGATGGATTCCGCAATACCAAACGTCATGGTAACCCGAAGCGGTTGGCCTTCATAATAAGTTACTTTTTCCGCAATCATCTGACGAAGTCGCTCGGCAGCATTGGTGGCGGTTTCCAAGGGATCGTGAATAAGGATAAGAATTTCCTCGCCGCCCCAGCGACAAACCACATCGCCGGAACGCATATTTTGAGAAATAATGTCAGCCACCGTAACGAGGATTAAGTCGCCGGCATCGTGACCGTAGGTGTCATTTATCTTTTTAAAATCATCAATATCACATAAAACCAAGCTGAAACGCTGCCCGGTAGCTTTTAGATTATCGATGCTTTTTTGCAAATGAAAACTCATGCTGCGGCGGTTTAACAGATGGGTCAAAGGGTCTCTGTGCGCCATTTCATCCAATTTGGCATTTTGATTTACCAAAGCATTCTGATTGGATTTGATTTCCCAGACAAAGAGGAAGTTAAATACAATCATCATGGCAAAGGAAATGGTGTAATTGGCCACGTGGAATAAGTGAATCCATACCGACGCCAACTCGTATATGGGACCGGAGATTTGGTCAATAATGTAACCGATAATATATAAAATTGCGGAAAACAAAGAAAGGAAAAAAGGAACCGATTCTTTGTTTCTGAACTTTTCGATGACAAAAGACAAATAGAAGCAGGCAACGATTAAAGCAAAATTATACACGGAAAAACCTGCCTCAGAACCAACGCATATGGTAGCAACAAAAGAACACAGGAGGATTTCACAGATGGAAATAAGCACAGAAAATCCGTACTTTTCTTTTTTAATACTGTTGCGGATAAAGATGGCAAAAAAGAAGATGGAGAATGCGCAATAAAGCATAAGGGGGTAAACTTCCGTAACAAAAAAGGCAACGGACAAAAGGAAATGAAATCCTGCCAGTGCGTTACAAATATAGGATAGTTTAACTTTTAAGGTATAATAACTTTCCCCGGAACTAAGCGCCCGAATGTAATGTTTTAGGTTCCCCATTCTCGTGTCCTCCAAGTTTTGCGCATACATATCTTATGATAGCATTATTTTGACTTCTTGAAAAGGTATAATATTCGGAATATTTATTTGGCTTTCTAAGGAACGCCTTTGGCTTTACAAATGACAAAGCCTCATTTTATAATCAAAGGCAGTGAGAATGTCTGTTAAGGAAAGGATGCGCTTATGAAAACCAAGAAAGCATTGTTTTTTGATATTGACGGTACGCTGTACCAAGAAGGAAAAGGCGTGCCGGAGAGCACCAAGAAAGCACTGCGACGATTAAGAGAAAACGGACACTGTAGCTTTGTGTGCTCAGGACGGGGAAAAGCGATGGTGAGTGATGAAATCTTGAACCTTCCCTTTGACGGTGTTTTATCCACCTGCGGTATGTACGGGGAATATCAAAAGGAAACGATGTTTTGTTATGAAATGGAGCCGGAGCTTATTTTGTGGACAAGGCAGCTTTTGGCCCAATACGATACCAACTATATTATGGAGGGGAACGAATTCATCTATTATAATGAAGAGAATTTGAAAAAGCATGGGCCGGACTGGTACATTAAGGCAATAACAAAGAAGTGTCCGGAACGATTCCTGCCGCTTTGTGCCCCGGAAAAAATGCATGCCAGCAAATGCGGTGTGCATATCTTCGGAGAAAGAGAGACGGTGGAGGAAGGGTTTGCTCGGCTCTCGGAAAAATTTCAGGTGATGCGTCATACGGAGCATATTGCAGAAATTGTGCCGAAAGGATATTCCAAAGGAACGGGGATTGCGCATATTTGCCAATTGCTTGACATATCATTGGAGGAGACCGTTTCCTTCGGAGACAGTTGTAATGATGCGGATATGCTGATGACTACCAAGCTGGGTATTGTGATGGGGGATGGTACACAAGAGGCAAAAAAATATGCAGATTACATTACAACGCCTCTGTATGAAGACGGCATTTGGAATGCCCTGCGACATTTTGAATTAATATAGTAAAAGCCTCGGAAAATCATAAAAAAAACACATTGAATACAAAAGTGAAAGAAAAGCGAAGAAAACATGAGAAAAAACGAGGATATATAAAATATACAGAAAAAAATAGGTTTGCATAACCATGCTCAAAAAACTAATATAGTGGTTGTGGTTAGCACTCAAACCAAAAGAGTGCTAACAAAGAAAGGCAGAGAAGAACTGCCACAACGAATATGGAAAATAATTTATCATTTATAAAAGGAGGCATTTGATTATGAAGTTAGTACCTTTAGGTGACAGAGTTGTTTTGAAGCAGATGGAAGCAGAGGAAACAACCAAATCCGGTATTGTATTACCGGGACAGAGCAAAGAAAAACCCCAGCAGGCAGAAGTGGTTGCTGTAGGCCCCGGAACAGAAGAAGTTAAGATGGAAGTAAAGAAGGGCGATATGGTTATTTACTCCAAATATGCGGGAACAGAAGTGAAACTTGAAAAAGAAGAGTACATCATCGTAAGACAGAGCGATATTTTGGCTGTAGTAAAATAAGTATCATTATATTTGACAGGAGGTTTTTGCAATGGCAAAAGAAATTAAATATGGCGCAGAAGCGCGTGTGGCTTTGGAAGCCGGTGTAAACAAATTGGCAGATACCGTAAGAGTAACCATCGGACCGAAAGGCCGTAACGTAGTATTGGATAAATCCTTTGGTACACCTCTTATTACCAACGACGGTGTTACCATCGCAAAGGAAATCGAGTTGGAAGATGCCTTCGAAAACATGGGCGCACAGCTGGTAAAAGAAGTCGCAACCAAGACCAATGATGTAGCCGGTGACGGTACCACAACAGCTACCGTTCTTGCACAGGCTATGATTAACGAAGGAATGAAGAACCTGGCAGCAGGTGCGAACCCTATCATCTTAAGAAAAGGTATGAAGATGGCTACCGAGTGTGCCGTAGCATCCATTGAAAAGATGAGTGCAAAAGTAAAAGGCAAAGAACAGATTGCCAGAGTTGCGGCAATTTCCGCAGGGGATGATGAGGTTGGAAATATGGTAGCTGACGCTATGGAAAAGGTTTCCAACAACGGTGTTATCACAATCGAAGAAAGCAAGACCATGAAGACGGAACTGGATTTGGTAGAAGGTATGCAGTTTGACCGCGGATACATCTCTGCTTACATGGCAACCGATATGGATAAGATGGAAGCGGTTTTGGATGATCCTTACATCTTGATTACCGACAAGAAGATTAGCAATATTCAGGAAATCCTTCCTATTTTGGAACAGATTGTACAGTCCGGTGCAAGACTTCTTATCATCGCAGAAGACGTAGAAGGAGAAGCTCTTACCACATTAATCGTAAATAAACTTCGCGGAACCTTCAATGTGGTAGCAGTAAAAGCTCCCGGATACGGTGACAGAAGAAAAGCTATGCTGGAAGACATCGCAATTCTTACCGGCGGTCAGGTAATCAGTGAAGAGGTTGGTCTTGACTTAAAGGATGCAACCCTTGATATGCTGGGTCGTGCTAAATCCGTTAAGGTGCAGAAAGAAAATACCGTTATCGTAGATGGTGCAGGAAGCGCTAAAAACATTAAAGCAAGAGTGGCTCAGATTAAGAACCAGATGGAAGAGACTACTTCTGAATTTGACAGAGAAAAATTACAGGAAAGATTGGCAAAACTTTCCGGCGGCGTAGCAGTAATCCGTGTGGGTGCAGCTACCGAAACCGAAATGAAAGAAGCAAAACTCCGTATGGAAGATGCTTTGGCAGCAACCCGTGCAGCAGTGGAAGAAGGTGTTATCGCCGGCGGCGGTTCCGCTTACATCCATGCAAGCAAACAGGTGGAAAAATTAGCGGCTACTTTGGACGGCGATATCAAGACCGGTGCAAAGATTGTGTTGAAAGCATTGGAAGCACCTCTTAGCCATATTGCTACCAACGCAGGTTTGGAAGGCAGCGTCATCATTAACAAGGTAAAAGAATCCAAAGTTGGTGTGGGATTTGATGCTCTGAAGGAAGAATATGTGGATATGATCAGCGCAGGTATTTTGGATCCTGCAAAGGTTACCAGAAGCGCACTTCAGAACGCAACCAGCGTTGCAAGCACATTGCTTACCACAGAGTCTGTTGTGGCAACCATTAAAGAAGATGTACCCGCAATGCCTGCCGGCGGCGGAATGGGCGGTATGATGTAATTTAGGAAACACATTAGAAAGCGAGTAAATAAAGTAAATGGACACCTTCCGGTTCCTATGGGAATCCGGAAGGTGTTTTTGTTGTACATATAAAAAACGGAAAAAAAGAATATATTTTGACTTTTGTGGGGGTAGTGAATTATAATAGCATTGGTATATTGTAACAAAAAATACCATTTAAAATATTAATGAAAAACAGGCAGGTGGAAATTATGAAATCATTGACGGATTATGTAGTAAGCATACCGGACTTTCCGGAGCCGGGAATTATATTTCGGGATGTGACCAGTGTCCTTCAGGATGCGGACGGATTACAGCTTGCGATTGATACCATGCAGGAGAAAATTAAAGACTGGGATTATGATGTGGTAGCCGGTGCAGAGTCAAGAGGTTTTATTTTTGGAATGCCGCTTGCATATAATAATCATAAGCCCTTTGTTTTGATTCGCAAAAAGGGAAAACTTCCCAGAGAAACCGTGGAAAAATCCTATGCGTTGGAGTATGGCACGGCAACGATTGAAATGCACAAAGACAGCATTCAACCGGGGCAGAGAGTTTTGATTGTGGATGATTTGATTGCCACCGGAGGAACGACCAAAGCTATGATAGAATTAGTAGAAGCTTTGGGCGGCGTTGTGGCCGGTGTTGTGGTATTGATGGAATTAAAGGGATTGGAAGGAAGAAAAAAAGTGGGGGATTATCCGTTGGAAGCAGCGATTGCCTACGAGGGAAAATAAATTTTGGAGATCACTTTCAAAGAGAGGCGTAACAATATGGCTAGAGAAGTTGTCATTGATGACGGAAGAATCGAAAAAATTGAAGAGTTTCAATCACCGGAAAAATTATATGAGGAATTAATCCACAGAGTGAGAAGATATCATCCTTCTGCGGACATTTCTTTGATTGAAAAAGCGTATAAAACGGCTACGGATTTACACAAGGGGCAGGTGCGTAAATCCGGAGAACCCTATATTATTCATCCGCTTTGCGTGGCTATTATTTTGGCAGATATGGAGATGGATAAGGAAACCATTGCTGCCGGTATTTTGCATGACGTGGTGGAAGATACCATTATGACGAACGAGGAACTTCGTAATGAGTTCGGTGCGGATGTGGAACTGTTGGTAGATGGAGTAACCAAGCTGGAAAAATTGCAGTATTCTACGGATAAAATTGAAGTGCAGGCAGAGAACCTTCGAAAAATGTTCCTTGCCATGGCGAAGGATATCCGAGTGATTATGATTAAGCTGGCAGACCGATTGCACAATATGCGTACGTTAAGCTATATGCGTCCGGAAAAGCAGCAGGAAAAGGCAAGAGAGACCATGGATATCTATGCACCCCTTGCTCAGAGACTCGGTATTTCCAAAATCAAAGTAGAACTGGATGACTTGGCGTTAAAATATTTGGAACCGGAAGTGTATCGCGATCTGGTGGAAAAAATTGCGGTTCGAAAAAGTGTCCGGGAACGTTATGTGCAAAGTATTGTGGATGAAGTGAGTGAACACATAAAAAATGCAGGAATTGAAGCGCAGATTGACGGACGTGTTAAGCATTTCTTCAGTATTTACAAGAAGATGAAGAATCAAAACAAAACCATCGATCAGATTTATGATTTGTTTGCGGTTCGAATTATTGTAGATAGCGTGAAGGATTGCTATGCCGCACTGGGTGTGATCCATGAAATGTACAAACCCATTCCGGGACGATTCAAGGACTATATTGCGGTTCCCAAGGAAAATATGTATCAGTCCTTGCATACCACGCTGATTGGTTCTACCGGAACACCTTTCGAGATACAGATTCGTACGTTTGACATGCATAAGACGGCAGAGTACGGAATTGCTGCCCATTGGAAGTATAAGGAAGCTTCCGACGGAAAGAAAGTGGAAGCACAGGAAGAGGAAAAATTATCCTGGCTTCGTCAGATTTTGGAATGGCAAAAGGATATGTCGGATAACAAGGAATTCATGAACCTGTTAAAGGGTGATTTGGATTTGTTCTCAGACAAGGTATATTGTTTTACCCCTACCGGAGATGTAAAAAATCTTCCCTACGGAAGTACCCCCATTGACTTTGCTTACAGCATTCATTCGGCAGTCGGAAATAAGATGATTGGCGCCAGGGTAAACGGAAAGCTGGTAACCATTAACTATGAAATTAAAAACGGGGATTGTATTGAAATTTTGACTTCTCAAAATTCCAGAGGTCCCAGCCGAGATTGGCTTAACGTAGTTAAGAGTACCCAGGCAAAAAATAAAATTTCCCAGTGGTTCAAGAACGAATTTAAAGAAGAAAATATTGAGCGGGGAAAAGATTTGCTGGCAGCTTACTGCAAGGCAAAAGGAATTGTAATCAGCGATATTACCAAAAATGAATATATGGAGACGGTAATACAAAAGTACGGTTTTCATAACTGGGATGCCGTTATGGCAGCCATTGGTCACGGAGCTTTAAAGGAAGGTCAGGTTGTGAACAAATTGCTGGAGCAGTATGAGCGCACCCACAAAGAAACCGTGACGGACCAGCAGGTGTTGGAAGAAATCAGGGAAGCTTCTGAGAAACACATGGTTTCCAAAGGAAAGAGCAGCGGAGGAATTGTGGTTCGCGGAATGCATGATCTGGCAGTTCGTTTTCCGAAGTGCTGTAATCCTCTTCCCGGAGATGAAATCGTAGGTTTCGTAACCAGAGGACGAGGGGTTTCCATTCATCGTACGGACTGTGTCAACGTGCTTCAGTTACCGGAAATTGAACGGGCAAGGCTGATAGAAGCCGAATGGGAAGCCGGTGCAGCAGATGGTTGCGGCGGAAAATATATGGTTGAGATTACCATTTACGCGAATAACCGAAGCGGGCTTTTGGCGGATATTTCCAAGATTATGACAGACAACAATATCGATATACAGGCTATGCACAGTAAGGCCAGCAAGCAGGGAATTGCAACGACATCCATGGCTTTTGAAGTTAGTACCAGAGAAGAACTGAATCGAATTGCAGAAAAACTTAAATTGGTTCCCAGCGTATTGGATGTGGACCGGCAGGCGAACGGATAGGCATTTAACATTTTTATTTCAGAAAGGCAGCTACGAACTATGGCAAAATTAAAAATCGGCAGAATTATGCTGGGAATGTGTCAGACCAACTGTTACTTTTTGTACCGGGAGGGAGAGACCAAGGTGATTTTCATTGACCCGGCAGACCAGGGAAAATACATTTATGACAAGCTTGCGGAAAAGGGGTTTTCCGTAGAGGCTATATTGCTGACCCACGGTCACTTTGACCATATCCTGGGGGCAAAGGCTTTAAGAGAATTGTCCGGAGCAAAGATTTATGCTACGGAAGCGGACAAGGTGCTTTTGCAAGACCCGTATGTGAATGTGTCGGCGCAGTGGGCAAAGCCCTACACGATGGAGGCGGACGAATATATCAGAGACGGACAGGTCCTTACCTTTGGGGACATTTCCTGTAAGGTGCTGGTAACGCCGGGACATACCATCGGAAGCTGTTGCTTTTATTTTGAGGAAGACGGTATCCTGATAAGCGGGGATACGCTGTTTCAGGAATCGGTGGGAAGGACGGATTTACCCACCGGCAGCATGAGCAAACTGGTGCGTTCCCTGCAAGAAAAGCTTTTTGTATTACCGGAGGAAACAGACGTTTATCCCGGACACGGAAATCCAACTTCGATAGGATATGAAAAGAAATATAACCCGTATGCATAGTTTCTATGCCACGGGTATTCTTTTGTTTTGCGGACAGGGTGGATGGCCCTGATAAAGCGTGAAAAAAGTGAGAAAACAGAAGCGATAGAACGGGGAAGAAGAACAGGGAAAAAGAACAAGGAAAAAGAGCAAGGAAAAAGAACAAGGGAAAAAGAGCAGGATGGAAAAGATGGAAAAAGAAAATTTTGATTTAGAGCGGGTAATCATTCGCCCTATGAATCCGGGGGAAGAAAAAACAATCGCCAAAATCGGCCGAAGTGCCTTTGGGTTTTTCGAAGCACTGTTTGTATCGGTGCCAAGGCATGCTATGGTGGCAGATTACGAAGGTAACATTGCCGGCGGTATTCTATATAAACCCATGAACATTCCCGGCGGGAAGAAAGTATTGTATATGGACATCGGTTTTGTTCATCCGGATTATCAGGGGATGGGCGTAGGGAAAAAACTTTATTCCGAAACCTTCCGGATGCTCTGGGAGACGGATTGTGATTATATGACAGCGCTGGTAAAGGATGATAATATCGGCTCTTACAAGCCTCTTTTGCAAAACGGATACCGCAGGGTAAGCTGCAAGGAAGTTTTGAAAAAGTTTGGTTTTCTCGGATTTTTAAAGCAGTATCTTGGGACGGTGTGGTTCCTGGCCGGCGGTATGGATTTTTATATGGCTGAGCGGAAAAAGGAAAACCAGGAGGAGAAGCGGTTCCCGATTTTGTGTTATTTTTTGTCGAACCTTTTGCTGCTCCTTCCCATGTTTGGAATGTTTTTGCTGGAAAATAACAGCCCGGAGAAGGTTTGTTTTATGTTTTTGGCCTTTGCTACCGTTCTTTTTGCTTTGTTTGCCACCCGTTCTTTGGGGGCTCTGATAGCGAAAAGAAAGTGGAAATTCAGGTTCAATAACGGTGGTGCACTTTTGACCCTTCTTCTCGGATTGGGGAACAGTCTTTTTCCCATGAATGGGAACTGGTATTTGGAAGATTATGAAAACAGCGAAAAAGACAGAAAAAGTATGGCATGTACGGAACTGGTAAGGTGGTTTGTTTTTCTTTTTCTTCCGTTAGCGCAGCTGGGCGGAACTGTTTACGGAAAAAGTCTTGCACAGTTGGCACAGGTATTTATGGTATATAGTCTGATTCCGATTTACCCCTTCGAGCATTTGGGTGCGGGACGTATTTACCGTTACAATAAATGGCTTTGGCTTATTACCACGGTGATAACCATAGCAGTTTTGTATTTTTATTCATAGACAGCGGAGGAAACGATGATTACATTAAGCATTAGTAAGCCGGAATACCAATATGATATTTATACTCTGGTGAAATCCTTTTGGCCGGGGGAGGAGATTTTACAAAATCCGGAGCCTTCTATGGAAAAAAAGGATTTCCTTTCCGTGAATATAAATGGGAGCGAAGTGGACATCTGCATCGTTTCGGGAGAAATTTTTGCTGCAGATGCAGAGCAGAAAGCCTTTTGCGGAGTCGAATCCGGAAAAGAGTGGGGCGAAGATGGTGAAAAAGTAGCGACAGATGTCATCAATAAAAAGTCTCTCAAGAAAGTTTTTTATGTTTTTTTATGTGAATATACCGGAAAGACACTTCCCTGGGGGAATCTTACGGGAATTCGTCCCACGAAGTTGATACTTGGCATGATGAAGGAAGAGGCTGCGGCTACCGGCGAGGAAATCGGCAGTGATAAGGTGGCGCTTTCCGTAAAGGAAAAGCTCTTCGATATGCACCGGGTAGGGGAGGAAAAGGCTTCCCTTGGCATGGAGATTGCCCTTCGGGAAGAAGGCATCATGCAGATGCTCTCCGGGACGGATGGTTACAGCATTTACATTGGCATTCCCTTTTGCCCTTCGACCTGTCTGTATTGTTCCTTTACCTCCAATCCGATTTTTAAGTGGAAGGATAAAATGCCGGAGTACCTCGCCTGCCTGAAAAAGGAACTGGCAGTTACCATGGAACTGATGGGAGGAAAAATGCCGGATACCGTATATATCGGTGGCGGCACCCCCACAACGCTTTCGGCTAAGGAACTGGAGATTTTGCTGGGAGACATTGCGGAGCAGATTGATTTTTCCGTGGTGAAAGAGTTTACGGTGGAAGCCGGCCGGGCCGACAGTATCACTATGGATAAGTTAAAGGTGATGCGGGAGTTTCCGGTGAGCCGTATTTCGGTAAATCCCCAGACCATGAAGGAGGAAACCCTTCGGGTTATCGGGCGAAACCATACGGTGGAGGATGTCAAATGTGCGTATGCCATGGCCAGGGAGGCCGGTTTTGACAATATCAATATGGATACGATTTTGGGACTTCCCGGCGAAACGGTGGAGGATGTGACCCATACGTTTTCGGAAATTACAAAGCTGGCGCCGGAAAGCCTGACGGTACATTCCTTGGCGATTAAGCGGGCTTCAAAGTTAAAGCAGTGGTTGGAAACCCATGAAGGGTATGAGTGCATGGAACATGAAAAAGCCATGGAAATCGCAGCATTAGCGGCAAAGAACATGGGGATGGAGCCGTATTATTTGTACCGGCAAAAAAATATGGCCGGCAATTTGGAAAATACCGGTTATGCAAAGCCCGGGAAATACGGACTATACAACATTCTCATCATGGAAGAGGTGCAGTCCATCGTTGCACTGGGAGCCGGCAGCGTCAGCAAGCGGGTATTTGGAGACGGCCGGATTGAACGATGCGACAATGTAAAAGACGTGGCACTCTACATGGAGAAACTGGATGAGATGCTGGAGCGGAAGCGGGCGTTGTTTGGAGTTTAGGACGCGGCGGCGAAGGATTTAGAATGGTGCAACGCCCAGCGGAAAGGAAATGATATGAACGAAATGGTTCCAATCGGTTATGCAAAGACAAGTATGGGAAGATTTCTGGCAGGGGCAATCGCCGTCGGGGCGCTATTGCTTACGGTTCTCTTTGTCAAAAGCGGAGCGGATTTTTCGGATATGAAATATTTTTGCATGACAGCCAGCGTGTTGGCGATTTTGTGTGTGGTTTCTGATATTACGAAGAACCGAAAGAACAAGGCAAAAATAGCCCATAGGAAGCACCTGTTGTCCTGTCCTGCGGTAAAGGGCAAAGTTACAAAAATCATGCGGATTCCTTACTTTTTCGGAAGAGAATGCAAGGAGAACCGGGTATTTTTCGCAATGGGACACAATGTGGTTTATCGCCTTAGCGTATCATTTCATAGTCCCGTTACCGGTAAGGAGGAAACGGTGATTTCAAAACCCTACGGCAGAAATGTTGAATCCTATGTCAGGGATAATGAGGTTGCGGTTCATTATTCCCGGGACGGAGAATACTGGATAGAACTCGAAAAGAATCCATAATATTTTGATACGCATTTTTGCGGCGTGAATGTACGGAGGTAATATAGATGTTTGATTGGAATGAATTGGCTGAAAAATTTAAAGAAGGCTGGCTGGATGAAGACCCGCGTCTTGTTTTTTCTGTTTTGGCGGGAATCGCAGTTTTTATTTTGTTGAATGTATTGCATGGAAAATCCAAAAAGAAGTTGCAAAGATTAAAGGAACAGGCGATAGAAGAGAAACGGGTTATTGCAGCCACCATAAAAAAAAGATACCATAGCCACCAGACGAAGTCGCACTATGATTACCGGGGATGGTACCGGTATGTGGTTAACGGAAAGGAAAAAGAATATACCGCATGTGATTATGCCCCGTTGCCGGACAAATTAGATCTTTATCCGAAGAATGCTGCGGGTACAAAGGTATTCTCGGATTTCGATTTTCGCGAAGGGTTTGGCTTTTCGGCAAATGCCATTGCGGGCATCGGCGTATGTATTTTTCTTTTGTTTGCAACGGGATACATTGGTTCGTAGCGATGAATCACGCCTGCATCAGGCGTTGGTCTGGTCCGGAAACCGGCGCGAGTTTGAAGACTACTGCGTTTTATTTCCTGTTTTGCTTTGGGTGTTTGGTTTTGGGTAGAAAGAAAATACCTACTAGTGGAGGTGAATTGATAACGAGTTAGTGAGAACGGTTGATTCAGAGGTGGTATTACCTACTGGCACTTCAGTGTGAGTTGCGGGTGGGTAAAATATAATTGTTTTTGCGATAGTTTACCTACTAAGAAAAATGAAAATTGCGGCAATCGGTAAAATCTTGCATTTGGCGATTGCTTTTTACCTGCTGTGAGAGATGATTTGCGCGTGAATGGGTAAAGTCTTCCGGAAGTGTGCGGAGATTACCTATTGTTGGAGCCGGCTTGAAGTGCCGGTTGGTAAAGCGGGGAAAATACAAAACATTTCAGTCTGTTACAGAAAATTGGAAAACACTTCGCATTTATGGGGCATGATAGTTCCTCATAAGTGTGAGGTGTTTTTGTTTTAACGAAATGAGACATTAGCCCCATGCCTCTCTCCTGCCGTTAAAAAAGTAATCATAAACTAAAAATTTTGTCGCAGTTATGATATGATTAGAGTAGTGAAAAAGATAAGCGAATGCAACGCATACGGCAAATCCGGTGGGCAGAGCCAATATGGAACGGATGATAGAGCGTTACCAGTCTTAAACAGGAGGGAAAGATATGGGAAGAGAAGAAAATGTGAAAGTATTTCAGGATACGGAGCGGCTGGTAAAGGAGCGCAAAGCCCTTTCGGAGGCGGTGAAGTTTTCCACGAAGAATCAGATTCTGATTCCGGAATATATGCAGGTTGCGGATATGATGCCGGACCGGAGCGAACGGAGCCGTGTTGACGGCCAGGCGGGGGAAATTGTGGTTTCCAAGAAACGTACCTATGAAGCGGCAGCAGCGTATAAGGGAAAAAAGGTGTGCGTACACAATTTTGCATCGGCCACCAACCCGGGAGGCGGTGTTACAAAGGGGAGCTCTGCCCAGGAAGAATGCCTTTGCCGGTGTTCCACCTTATACTTTAATCTGAATACTTCGGATATGTGGGGCGGTTTTTATGCTCCCCACAGAAGTGCACAGGATCCGGTTCATAACGACGACTGCATCTATACGCCGGAGGTCGTGGTTTTTAAGACGGATACCGATTGCCCGAAACTGATGCCGGAAAATGAGTGGTACAAAGTAAATGTAGTTACCTGCGCGGCGCCGAATTTAAGACTGATGCCGAGCAACGGGATGAACAGCGGAGACGGAATGACGAGAGCAAAATTATCGGAGGAAGAGTTGTATCACTTGCATGTGAAGCGGTTGTCCAGAATTATGGAAGTGGCGGTGGCCGGCGGCAATGAGGTGATGATTCTGGGGGCCTTTGGCTGCGGCGCCTTTGAGAATAATCCGGAGGTTGTGGCTAAGGCATCCAAGGCAGTGGCAGAAAAATACCGCAATTGTTTTGATGTGATTGAGTTTGCGATATATTGTTCACCTCGGGATGAGCAAAATTATAAGATTTTTAGCAGAGTTATATGACCGAATCTTGATTTATGTCACGGCAAAAAGTATAATGATTCCAACGAAAAAGATGTTTTGTTTTATTGTTTTCCAACCAATTTGTAATACTTTATAATACCATATTAAAGGAGAAAATCAGTGTTACCCTATTACGTAACCACTTCCGTATTTGCATTTCTCAATTTAGTCCTTCTGGTAAATATGTCAGAAGGAAAAAAAGTGAATTATTACAGCGTTATGATGGCGATTGTGATGGCCATATCCAATATTGGCTACCTGGCAGTGGCTTTATCCACCAATCTGGACGAAGCCATTCTCGCTAACAAGGTGGCCTATGTGGGTGGCTGCTTTGTGGCGCCGCTTATGCTGCTTTGCATTTGTTCGGTTTGCAATCTGAAGCTGGGCAAACTCCTGCAGTTTGTGGTGTTTTTCGCCAGTTTTGTGGTCTATGTGATGGTTCTGTTTATCGGGTACAGCGATTTTTATTACAAGGAAGCCTTTCTTAGGACGGTTGGCGGCGTAAGTGCCTTGGGGCAGGAATACGGGCCCGGACATGTGCTTTTCTATATTTTGTTATATGGGCACATTGCGTCCCAGATTATTATTTTGATTTACTGTATGGTGAAAAAGGCGTCGGTGCCCCGCACCAGTTTATGGACCATGGCGATGATTGAAGTGGTCAATATCGCCTCTTTCATTGTGGTGCGGGCGATTCATGAGGATTTGGAAATCATGCCGCTGATGTTTACCTTGGACGGCTTTTTCTTGATTTATTTGTGTAATAATGCGGCGCTGTACAATATCGAAGATACGATTTCGGATGCTCTTGGCAAACAGGAATTTTACGGTTATGTGGTTTTGGATAAACGGGGACGTTTCATGGGGTGCAATGAATTTGCCAAAAGCATTTTCCCGGCCATTACCGAATGTCGTGTGGACCAGCCCGTAAAAGAAGTTCCCGGCTTGGAGGTTATGGCAGAATGGATTGACCGGCATCCGGGTAAAGAAGATTTGCGCACCTCTTATGAGGCCGGTGAAAAATATTACGAATGCCGGGTGGAGCGGATTTTGCAAAGGAAAAAACTGCGGGGGTATATTGTTGAACTGCAGGACGATACCCAGCGGAGAGACTACTTAAATCTGCTTTCTTCTTACAATGATGAACTGGAACAGCAGGTGGATGAAAAGACAAAGCAGGTAGAAAATATCCAGGCCCAGGTGCTCCTAGGCATGGCAAACATCGTGGAAAACCGGGATGATAATACCGGCGGCCACATCAAGCGGACCAGCGAAGTGATGAAAATGCTGATTGCTACCATCGTTGAGGAAAAACTGCTTCCCATGAGCAAAGAGTTTTGTGATGACATTATCAAGGCGGCGCCCCTTCACGACCTTGGGAAAATCGCCATTGATGATAAAATCCTCAGAAAGCCGGGGCGGCTTACGGAGGAAGAATTTGCCGTTATGAAGACCCATGCGGAGCGGAGTGCGGAATTGGTGGACAGCATCTTCCGGGACGTAGAGACGGACCATTTTGTGAAGGTTGCGTACAACATTGCCCGGCATCACCACGAAAAGTGGAACGGCGCCGGATATCCGGAAGGCTTAAAGGGAGAGGACATCCCGCTGGAAGCAAGAATCATGGCGGTTGCCGATGTGTATGATGCGCTGGTAAGTAAGCGGTGCTACAAGGATGCTATGAGCTTTGAAGAGGCGAAAAAGGTTATGCTGGAATCCATGGGCAGTCATTTTGACCCGCAGATGGAACCGGTGCTTTTAAAGAGTTTGGATAAACTGGAAGCGTATTACCGGGGATAAATGCGCTCGCCGCAGAGATTTTTAAATAAAATTGTTGAGAACTACTAAAAAAAAGAGTAGAATATTAGCGTTATTACGAATAAGGCAGGAAAAGTTGGAGGAGAGTTATGGCACTGAGTAAAAAGCCGGTGAAGGGTATGAAGGATGTTATGCCCGCAGAAATGCAGATTCGGGATTATGTGATTGCTCTGATTAAAGAGACTTATCAGGCATACGGATTTACATCCATTGAGACCCCTTGCGTAGAAAATATTGAAAACCTGACCAATAAGCAGGGCGGGGAAAATGAAAAACTGATTTTTAAGATTTTGAAACGCGGAGATAAATTGAAATTAGAGAGCGCCAAAGAGGAAGCGGATGTGGTTGACAGCGGTCTTCGTTATGACCTTACCGTTCCTTTGGCAAGATATTATTCCAATCATGCCAACGAGCTGCCCACCCCTTTTAAGGCGCTGCAGATGGGAAATGTATGGCGTGCGGACCAGCCCCAGCGGGGAAGATTTCGTCAGTTTATGCAGTGCGATATCGATATCTTAGGGGAACCCGGTAATTTGGCGGAAATTGAGTTGATTCTGGCAACCACTACGGTTCTTGGAAAGTTGAATTTTAAGAATTTTAATATCCGCATCAATGACCGCCGGATGTTAAAGGCTATGGCAGCCTATGCCGGCTTTGAAGAGGATTCTTATGACAGCGTATTTATTACGCTGGACAAGATGGATAAAATCGGAACGGACGGCGTTAAGGAATGTCTGATTGCCGATGGATTTGCTGCGGAAAAGGTAGAAAAATACATGGCGCTTTTTGAGGGCTTAAAGACGGCTGAGGACGGCGTATCCTACCTGGCCTCCGTACTCGGGGATTATCTTCCGGAAGAATGTAAGAAGAACCTGGAAGAGATTTCTGCCAGCGTAAATGCGGCAAAGACAGCGGATTTTACCCTTTTGTTTGACCCTACTTTGGTAAGGGGTATGTCCTACTATACCGGAACCATTTTTGAAGTAGAATTAAAAGAGTTTCATTCCAGCTGCGGCGGCGGCGGACGGTATGACAAGATGATTGGCAAGTTTACTGGAAACGATACGCCGGCCTGCGGATTTTCCATCGGATTTGAGCGAATCATTACGATTTTGATGGAGAATGATTTCAAGGTACCTACCCAAGGAAAGAAGATGGCCTTTTTGGTAGAGAAAAATCTTCCCACCGAGGAGTTAAATGCCGTGTTGAAAGAAGCGGCAGACCTTAGAGGTCAGGGCAATATTGTTTTGGTGTCCAAGATGATGAAGAATAAAAAATTCCAGAAAGAGCAGCTGGCAAAAGACGGCTATGCGGAAGTGAAAGAATTTTTCGGAGGTGCAAAATGGCAGAATCAATGAAAGGACTGAAACGGTCCCATCGCTGCGCAGAACTTAGCGAAGCAAACATCGGTGAGAAAGTGACCCTGATGGGATGGGTACAAAAGAGCCGTAACAAAGGCGGAATTATTTTCCTGGATCTTCGTGACAGAAGCGGTCTTGTTCAGATTATTTTTGAACAGTCCGAAGAAGCAAAGGATAACTATATCGATGCAGCAGGATTTGAAAAAGCGGAGAAGCTTCGTAGCGAGTTTGTTATCGCGGTTACCGGTAAGGTAGAAAAACGAGGCGGTGCGGAGAATCCGAATCTGAAGACCGGTACCATCGAGGTGCGTGCAACGGATTTGCGTATTTTATCCGAGGCAGAGACCCCGCCCTTCCCTATCGAAGCGGATTCCAAGACAAAAGAAGAACTGCGACTGAAATACCGCTATCTGGATCTTAGAAGACCGGACATTCAGCATAATCTGATGTTCCGTAGTGATGTAACCAAGTCCGTTCGTAACTTCTTATATGAAGAGGGATTTTTGGAAATCGAGACACCGATTTTGAATCGTTCCACACCGGAAGGAGCAAGAGACTATCTGGTTCCCAGCCGCGTGCATCCGGGGAATTTCTATGCACTTCCCCAGTCCCCCCAGCTGTTTAAGCAGCTCCTTATGTGTTCCGGATACGACCGTTATTTCCAGATTGCAAAGTGTTTCCGTGACGAGGACCTTCGTGCGGACCGTCAGCCGGAATTTACCCAGATTGATATGGAGCTTTCCTTTGTGGATGTGGATGACGTAATTGATGTAAATGAGCGTTTGATTCAGAAATTGTTTAAAGACTGTCTGAATGTGGAGGTGTCCCTTCCCATGCAGCGTATTAGCTGGCAGGAAGCCATGGACCGTTTCGGTTCGGACAAACCGGATGTGCGCTTTGGTATGGAACTGAAGGATGTATCCGAAACTGTAGCAGACTGTGAATTTGTCGTGTTTAAGAGCGCGTTGGAAAACGGCGGTTCCGTTCGCGGTATCAATGCAAAAGGACAGGCGGAAATGCCCCGAAAGAAAATTGATGCCCTGGTGGAATTTGCCAAAGGCTTTGGTGCCAAAGGTCTTGCTTACCTTGCGGTAATGCCGGACGGAAGCTACAAATCCTCCTTTGCTAAATTCTTAACCGAAGAGCAGTTGGAACGTTTGGTGAAGGCTATGGAAGGCGAAAAGGGTGACCTTCTCCTCTTCGCAGCAGACAAAAACAAAGTGGTTTGGGATGTTCTTGGAAATCTTCGTCTGGAGATTGCAAGAAATTTGGATTTGTTAAAGAAAGATGATTATCGTTTCCTTTGGGTAACCGAGTTCCCGCTCCTTGAGTGGGACGAAGAGGAAGAACGCTTCGTGGCAATGCACCACCCGTTCACCATGCCCATGGAAGAGGATTTGCCCCTGTTAGATACCGACCCCGGCAAGGTCCGTGCAAAAGCGTACGACTGCGTGTTAAACGGCGTAGAGCTGGGCGGCGGTTCCGTTCGAATCTACCAGTCGGATGTACAGGAAAAGATGTTTGAAAAACTGGGCATTACAAAAGAAGATGCCTATGAAAAATTCGGCTTCCTTTTGCAGGCATTTAAGTACGGTGTGCCGCCTCATGCAGGTCTGGCTTTCGGTCTTGACCGTCTTATTATGCTTATGGTACAGGCAGACAACATTCGTGAAGTGATTGCCTTCCCGAAGGTGAAAGACGCATCCTGTCTGATGAGTGAGGCACCTAATGTGGTAGATCCTAAGCAGCTTTTGGAATTGGAAATTGAAATCAAAGAGAGCGTGACTGCCAAGGAAGAAGATGAATAAATTATATGTAACAAAGGTGACTCCTTTCACGGAGGAAACGCTGTTTTCAGAAGCGTTTCACCATGTGGGAGAACGAAGAAAAAATAAAGTAATGCAATATAAAGGAAACAAGGACAAGGCCAGAAGCTTAGCAGCTGGCCTTTTGTTCTGTTATGGATACCGGGCTTTGGAAGGTTTGAAAAATGAGGCTGCGGTTGCTTCATCTTCCATAGAACCGGGAAAAATAGAACGAAAGGAAAGCATCATTCCGGAGGAAGGGGCTCCCGCCCTTCACGGAAAGCCGGGGCCTGTTATTTTGAGCAAAAAAGAAGCTCCGCAGGAAAAGAAGATATATTACAATCTTTCCCATTCCGGAGATTATGCGGCTTGTCTAATGGGGGAAAGGGAAGTCGGGCTGGATATCCAGGAAAGACGTCCGATACGGGAAGGCTTTGCCGAGCGTTTTTTTAAGCGGGAGGAACAGGCGTATTTAGAGCAGCTTAAAGTAACCCGCGGTGAAAAAGAGATGGAAGACGCTTTTTTTACCCTTTGGACCTTGAAGGAGGCCTATGTAAAATATTCCGGAAGAGGAATGGGAGAAGGCTTTTTTTGCTTCTCCGTTCTTCCCCTTTTGAAAGAAGGAAAACAGGAAATACAAGGGAAAATATGCCGGGGATACCATGGGAAGCTTACAGAAGATTGCTTTTGGGGATGCATTACAGAGGCGGAAGAAAACGTAGTGCCGGAAATATTAACGGTTTTTCAACTCTTATAGAATTGTTTTTCTATTCAATTTATGGTAGAATGAGTTCTATGTACACGCATACCGGCTATGCGCTATTTTTGTCGGATAAAGGAGAGGAAAGAATAACATGAGTGAAAAGAAGATTATGCTAGGGAATGAGGCGATTGCCAGAGGTGCCTACGAAGCAGGTGTGAAAGTGTCTGCAGCGTATCCCGGAACTCCCAGCACGGAAATCAGCGAAAATATTGTAAATTACGAGGAGATTTATGCAGAATGGTCCCCGAATGAAAAGGTAGCAATGGAAGTTGCCATTGGTGCCTCCATGAGCGGTGTTCGTGCCTTGGCTTCCATGAAGCATGTAGGTGTTAACGTTGCATCTGACCCCCTCTTTACGATTTCATACTCCGGAGTAAACGGAGGACTTGTTTTGGTGGCAGCAGATGACCCGGGACTCTATTCTTCCCAGAATGAGCAGGATTCCAGATGCGTAGCCAGAACGGCACAGGTACCGGTTTTGGAGCCTTCGGATTCCATGGAAGCAAAAGAATTTACTAAGCTTGCATTTGAACTTAGTGAAGAATACGATACGCCCATTATGGTGCGTACTACCACAAGACTTGCCCATTCGCAGGGTGTCGTGGAACTTTGCGACCGTAAGGAAGTAGAGGATAAGCCTTATGAAAGAAATGCGGCAAAATACGTTATGATGCCGGGAAATGCAAAACTTAGACATGTTTTTGTAGAACAGAGACTGAAAAAAATGGCAGAAGATGCCTGCAATATGGCAATCAATAAAGCAGAATACAAAGATACCAAGATCGGTGTTATCACCAGTGGTATTCCCTATCAGTATGTAAGGGAAGCGCTTCCGAATGCTTCCGTATTAAAATTAGGTATGGTACATCCCCTTCCTAAGAAGTTGATTCAGGAATTTGCGTCCAAGGTAGAAAAGGTTTATGTTGTGGAAGAATTGGAACCGCTTATGGAAGAACAGATAAAATCCTGGGGAATTCCTGCAATCGGTAAAGAAATCTTCACTTTACAGGGTGAATACAGTGCCAATATGCTTCGCAAAGCAATTCTTGGTGAAGAGATTGAGACAAAAGCACCTGCACAGGTGCCGGCAAGACCCCCTATTTTATGTCCCGGCTGCCCTCACAGAAGTACATTTAGTGTGTTAAAACAGCTTGGTATTCACGGGGCAGGTGACATCGGATGTTATACACTGGGAGCGGTAGCACCTCTTAATGTAATTGATACTACGGTTTGTATGGGTTCTAGTATTTCCACGTTGCACGGTATGGAAAAAGCAAAGGGTAAAGATTATATTAAAAACTGGGTTGCTTTGATTGGTGACTCTACCTTCTTACATACCGGTGTCAATTCCCTTATGAATATGGTATATAACAAATCTACCGGAACGGTTATGATTTTGGATAACTCCACTACCGGTATGACCGGACACCAGGAACATGCAGCCACCGGAAAAACCTTAAAGGGTGAGCCTACCACTGCAATTGATTTGGAGAAACTCTGTCATGCCATCGGTGTAAAAAATGTATTTGTGGTGAATGCATTTGATACCGACCTGTTGGCAGAAACCGTTAAGAGAGAAGTGGCAAGAGAAGAGATTTCCGTTATTATTGCACAGGCTCCTTGTGCTCTCTTAAAATCCAATGTTTCCAAGGTGAAATGCGTAGCAATTCCGGAAAAATGTAAGAAGTGCGGTATGTGTCTCGTTCCGGGATGTCCCGCCATTACCAAACAGGAAGACGGAACCGTAAAAATCGATGAAACCATGTGTAACGGTTGCGGTCTTTGTATGAAACGTTGTAAGTTTGGTGCAATTGAACAGGTGGAGGTGTAATATGGAACAGACAAAGAGTATTATGATTGTAGGTGTCGGTGGTCAGGGAACCCTGCTTACCAGCCGTATTCTTGGCGGTATTACCACACAGGCCGGCTATGATGTTAAATTATCCGAGGTGCACGGAATGGCGCAAAGAGGCGGCTCCGTTGTAACTTTTGTCCGCTACGGAAAAGAAGTGGCAGAACCCATTGTAGAGGAAGGATGCGCAGATGTTTTAATTGCTTTTGAACGTTTGGAAGCACTTCGTTATGCTCACTTTTTAAAACCGGATGGTGTTTTGATTATCAATGACCAGAGAATTGATCCGATGACTGTAGTTACCGGAGCAATGCAGTATCCGGAGAATATTATTGAAAATCTTTCCAAAGAATATAAAGTAGTGGCAGTGGATGCTATGGCAGAAGCAAAGAAATTAGGCAATTCCAAAGTATTCAATACCATTATCATCGGACTTGCGGCAAAACAGATGGCATTTGATAAGGAAGATTGGTTGAAAGTAATCGAAACCACCGTTCCGCCCAAGACAATTGAAATTAACAAGAAAGCATTTGAGGCAGGCTACGCTTTGTAGAATGCCAAGGCAGAGGATTACTTCATGATAGACAATATGATGACCCACGTAAAAGTCAATAATGAAATTGATTTGTGTGAAATCAAAAGCGAAAAGGTACGAAGAAAGATTGAGGCAGCGATGCAGTATGCACAGATTTCTTATTTCCTTCGTTGGCAGGAGCCGGGATTTTGGGGGAAAGTACTTTTTCATAAAGCAACCAAAGTAGTAATGTGCATTAATAAGGCACAGTTGGAATTCGCCGTAGAAGTGTTGGATGATTTGGGATTAACCGAGAAAGATATTGTTTTTCTTGCCGGAAATACCCAGAAATAAGGGCAGAATTTCAAGTATTTGATTTAAAATTTTTAGACAAAAAGAAAATGTTTCGAGTGTAATTTCACTAATTTTACATTCGGGACATTTTTTTGTTGACAATAAACTGTTATTGGTGTATATATAACATATAAACAGTTGAAGCAGAAAGGAGGATTTGAATGAAAATAGTGCAAAATTCCGGAGTTCCCATATATCAGCAGATAGCAGAACAGTTGAAAAGCGATATTTTAAACGGGAGAATGAAACAGGGAGAATATTTGCCGTCAATTCGAGGCCTTGCCAAGGAACTGCGCATCAGTGTGATTACCACAATGAAAGCATATGAGGAGTTAGAAAAGCAGGGGTTGGTAACGGCGGTACAGGGAAAAGGATATTTTGTGAATGCCCAGGATAGCGAAATGCTTCGGGAACAGCATATGAGAAAGATGGAAGAATTTCTCATGGGGGCTATTGCGGCGGCAAGGGTGGCAGGTATTACAGATAAAGAGCTGGTTGATACCCTTAAGGTACTTTGTACGGCGGAAGAATAAGGTATAATAGGTAAATAAACGTAAAAGGGGCTGCAAATAAGCACAAGGATGTTTGAAACGTGGAGAGGAGTGGAATTGGAATGGAAACAAAAACAGTGATTGATATTAAAAATGTAAAAAAGAAATTTAGAGGATTTGAACTTTCGATGGCGGATTTGCAAATTCCGGAGGGGTTTGCAACGGCACTTATCGGAGAGAACGGCGCGGGAAAAAGTACACTTTTAAATATTTTAGCCGGCATAAGACTGGATTACAAAGGAGAGGTTCGCTTTTTTGACGGGACTGCTTCTGAGGAAGGGGTGCGAGAGCGGATTGGTTATACGGCTTCCAACCAGTATTTTTTGCCTCACTGGAATGCAGAAACCATTGCGGAAGCGGGAGAAGTGTTGTATCGAAGCTTTTCAAAGGAAAAATTTAAAAAGCTATGTGAGGAAATGGCAATTACGGATACCAAAAAAGCAGTGAAGCAATTATCCGACGGTATGAAAATGAAGATGATGCTGGCAGCGACCTTTGCCAGAGAAACAGATTTGCTTGTGCTGGATGAACCGGCATCCCCCTTGGATCCTTTGATGCGGGATAAGCTTTGTGAAATGATTCGCGCATATATTGCGGAAGGGGCCGGGAAAAAGAGTGTATTATTCTCTACCCATAATGTGGCGGATATGGAAAATGTGACGGATTATGCGGTGATCATGGAAAAGGGAACCGTGGTAGAGTGTGGTTATGTGGAGGAGTTGAAGGAAAAATACATATTGATAAAAGGGGAAGCGACAGAGGCAGAAAAGTTAAAGGATTTGCTGCTCGGATTTCGGAAAAACACCTACGGCTGTGAGGGATTGTGTCTTGCGGAGCATTTGGACCGCCTGGCAGGGATGGATGTGGTGAAAGAAATCCCGTCGTTATCGCAAATTTGCGTGGCTGTAATGAAGCAGTATTCTCTTTTGAAGTCGGTATAGAATGAGGTGGAAAAATGAAAGAAATCATAAAAATGTATCATATCTTCTTTCCGAATAAAAAATGGCTTTGGGTATTGTATGTACTATATCCGGTAATGACAATTCTATTGGGGTGTGTCTGGATTGGTTCTAGAAAAAGTTATGAATTTGGTATCACGATGGGGCTTATGTGTGTTGTTTCTGTGGTGGATATTACGGAATATTTCTTGGATTTCTTCTCTTTTGGCGCAGTTGCGGCAAGAGGAAATGCTGCGATGGAGTATTTTAGAGCCTCAAACAAAGGGATGCGGGTGATGAAAACAGCGCTAATTTTGGACGGGATTCGAAGGATTGCTACGACCGTGGTTGTGCTTGGGGCAATCGGATGGTATGTCCTAAAGTGTTACGGGAATGTGCCGCTTTTGGATTTTGTACAAACGGGATTTAGTCTGCTTCTTTTGATAGAAGGCGGAGTATGGTTGATAAGAAAATATAATCATATGTTGGTTAAATTTATGACCATGTACTTTTCCTCCGCCCTTGCATGCGGATTTGTTCCGGCCATATTAAGCTATGCAAATCCGGTGACAACGCTGGCTTTGGCAATTGTTTTGCTGTCTGTCATGGTTATTACCAGAGTACATTTGATGAAAAGAGGAAAGGAGAATTACTATGATAACGGATTTGAAAAAAAGTATCGCTCTGTATAAAAATGGTTCGTCTGCCAAGATGAATCTGGTTTGCAGCATTCTGTTTTTTGCGCTTAGTATCTTGTTTGTCATAATTGAAGGTGACGGTATTGTGCTGGGAATTATCTACAGCTATCTGGCGGTATGCCTTATGACACAGGTTATGGTACAGAATGTATTGGCAGGATTTATGGGGGCATCTCCCCTTAGAAGGAAAATAGAAATAAAGTATGTGGACTTAATTAATCTTTTGATTGGTGTTCCCATGGCAATCTTTTACATGGTTCTTGCTCTTTGGCTTGGTTCGTGGGAGGAAAGTTATGCAGAGATACAAATTGTGTGTTGCGGACTGATGGCAATTGTAATGTATCCGTATCTGGCGATTGCATTCAAGTATTTTTTTGCAGGCGTAATTTATGTGGTGGTGGGAATCACTTTTGTGTTAGATATTCCGACTTATTTTGGAAAGGACTTAGCTCCTTGGCTGGAAGGCCAAATGGGTCTCGCAATTTTGATTTATTTTGCATTGCTGTTTGCCGGAATCGGAATCGGACATTTGATTCGGCGGGCTTTGTACCGAAAAGATTTTTCAAAGTTTTCTCTGGGAGCAAAGTTCAAAGCAGAATGGTAAAAAATATGGTAAAAACTTGATGAGTTTGACTTGACACGTCTCCTTTTATTTGATAATATATGTCGGGTGAGCAAGTGCTCACTCGAATAGAGGCTGATATAGCACAGTCGGTAGTGCGTCGCATTGGTAGTGCGGAGGTCACGGGTTCGATTCCCGTTATCAGCTTAAAAAAGTTGTTGTACCCAATTTCGGTACAACAACTTTTTTGTTTTGTTGAAAGAAGCCCATCAATATTGTTTAAAGGAAAATGTATTTCAGTATAAATAACACTGCCAAAACGTACATGATAGGATTGATTTTCTTTGCATTTTTGCAAAGGAGATTGATTAGTACGTAGGAAATGACACCAATGGAAATTCCTTCGGAGATACTGTAAAACAGTGGCATGGCAATAATGCAAAGGTATGCCGGGATGGCAGAGGTATAATTATCTTCGGATAATTTGAGCTCTGCAATATTGCTAAACATAAGGAATCCTACGATGATAAGAGCCGGTGCGGTTGCAAAAGAAGGAATCGCAGTGAAAATCGGCGCAAACAAAGTGGAAACCAAAAAGAGGATGGCGGTAGTTAAAGCGGTAAGACCGGTTTTTCCGCCAACGGCAACGCCGGCAGAGGATTCCACAAAAGTGGTGGTGGTGGAAGTACCAAGCACTGCACCTGCGGAAGTTGCAATGGCATCGGCCAGCAACGCCGGTTTGATTTTCGGAAGCTTTCCGTTTTCGTCAAGCATGCCTGCTTTGGTGCTGACACCGATTAACGTTCCTAAGGTGTCAAACAAATCTACAAAAAGGAAAGAGAAGATGATTACGATAAAATTAAAAATTCCAACGGCACTGAAATCTACGTTAAAGCACTGTCCGAAGGTTTCGCCTAACTTGGAGAAATCCGTCATGGCAAATGCAGGTAACAACGAATAGTATCCGTTTTCCGCATCCGGAACATATACGCCGGCAAACTGGCAAAGGATACCCAAAATCCAGGTTGCCAAGATACCGATTAAGATAGAACCCTTTACCTTTTTTATATAAAGGATGGCGGTAAGGAAGGTTCCAAGAAGCGCCAAAAGTGCGCAAATTCCGGAAGTGGAAAAATTGTCGGTAAAGCTGACAATGGTTACCAAGGTAGAGGAATTTGCTACGGTAAGTCCGGCATTTTGAAGGCCGATAAAAGCAATGAACAATCCGATGCCAACCGAAACCGCATGCTTTAAAGAAAGCGGGATGGAATCGAAAATGGCTTCTCTGACTTTGGTTAAAGAAAGTACGATAAAGATAATACCTTCAATAAAAACGGCAAGTAATGCAACCTGCCAGGAGTAGCCAAAGCCGATAACTACGGTATAAGCTAAGAAGGCGTTTAAGCCCATGCCGGCAGAAAGTGCAAAAGGCATGTTGGCCATCAGTGCCATGCAGAGCGTACCGATAAAGGACGCAAGACAAGTAGCCAGAAGTACTGCTGTGGGGTCCATGCCGGCGTCACTTAAGATGCTGGGGTTGACTGCCAGAATGTAAGCCATGGTCATAAACGTGGTAATTCCGGCGGTGATTTCTGTTTTTACAGTGGTATTGTTTTCCTCCAGTTTAAACAGCTTGTTTAACATTTTCGTCACCTTTGATATCCTTGTTTTTCTAATTAATATGGCAAGAAAATTATTTTTGAAAAAAATGTTTTTCTTTGAAAACAAGGAGTTCCTTTCGTTATTATTTTGTTACAAGTTAGGAACAATATAACACAATTTTTTCACAACGGGCAACCGTTTTGTTGAATTTAGGTGCAGGGAGAAAACAAGTGTAATATTTTTGTGAATTTTTTTGTTTCGATTGACACCGAATAGGAGGAAATTATATAATTTTTCTATCGCAAAAGTGATACGAAAATTTTTAACTGCAGAAGGGAGCTACATAATGGGAAACTATTATCAGAAAGAGATTGAGTGTGCTTCAAGAGAAGAAATCAAAGCACTTCAGGATCAAAGACTGAAAGAACAGGTTAAGCATGTTTATGAAAATGTACCTTATTATCGTAATTTGATGGACGAAAAAGGTGTTAAGCCGGAAGATGTCAATTCAACGGAAGACTTATATAAATTGCCCTTTTTAACAAAATCGGATTTAAGAGACGCCTATCCTACCGGACTTTTGGCAGTACCGATGACCGATTGTGTGGAAATTCATTCCACCAGCGGTACTACGGGAAGACGAGTGGTAGCTTTTTATACGCAGGAAGATTTGGATCTTTGGTATGAATGTTGTGCCAGAGCCATTATGGCAGTAGGCGGAACCAAAGATGACGTGGTTCAGGTAGCCTACGGATACGGCTTGTTTACCGGCGGAGCCGGATTAGACGGCGGAGCTCACAAAGTAGGTGCCCTGACACTTCCCATGTCCTCCGGTAATACCGAAAGACAGATTCAGTTTATGCAGGATTTGAATGCAACCATTCTTTGCTGCACTCCTTCTTATGCAGCATATATCGGAGAGACGCTTCATGATATGGGACTTTCTCCGGAGGATATCAGCTTAAAGGCCGGAATCTTTGGCGCAGAACCTTGGACCGAGGAAATGCGAAGAGATATCGAAAAGAATCTCGGAATCAAAGCCTACGATATTTATGGTTTGACAGAAACCAGCGGTCCGGGCGTTTCCTTTGAATGTAGTGCCCAGAAAGGTATGCACATTAATGAGGACCACTTTATTGCAGAAATTATAAATCCGGATACCGGAGAGGTATTACCGGAGGGAGAAAAGGGTGAGCTGGTATTTACCAGTATTACCAAAAAGGCGTTCCCGCTTCTTCGTTACAGAACCAGAGATATCTGCGTTCTTACCAGAGAAAAATGTCCTTGCGGAAGAACCCATGTAAAAATGACCAAACCCATGGGACGAAGCGATGATATGATGATTATCCGTGGGGTTAACGTATTCCCGTCCCAGATTGAAACCGTTCTTTTGGAACAGGGCTATACGCCGAATTACCGTATTGAAGTAGATCGTGTCAATAATAATGATACATTGGACGTATATGTAGAACTTTCTTCTGATATGTTCTCAGATACCGTAAAAGAAATTGCGGCTCGTGAAAAGGATTTGGCAGGTGCCATTAAGACGATGCTGGGAATCAGCCCTAAGGTGCATTTGGTGCCCACAAAGAGTATTGCAAGATCCGAAGGAAAAGCAGTTCGTGTCATCGACAAGAGAAAATTGCATGACTAATCGATAACATAAGCAAATCATATTTTACAGTCGCATTGCGATAGAAAGTGAGGGAATTATGAGTATTAAACAGGTATCTATTTTTATTGAAAATGAAGCAGGAAAATTGGCAGAGACCACCAAATTTTTGGCAGACCATAACATTAATCTTAGAGCACTTTCCATTGCAGATTCTCAGGATTTTGGTATTGTTCGTATTATTTGCGAAAATCCGGAGGAAGCATTGGCTACATTGAAAGAAGCGGATTTTGTTACTACGATTACGGATGTATTTGCCGTAGAATTATCCGATAAGGCAGGAAGCTTGGCAGAAGTGTTATATATTCTTGCAGATGCAGGGATTTTTGTGGAATACACCTATGCGTTCCTTTCCACAAAGAAGGAAGGCTCTGCTTATATGATTTTCCGCGTAGATAAAAACGATGAGGCAATTTGTGCATTGAAAAACAAGGGCATTGAAATTATGATGCAGAAGGATATTTTCTAACCATGTCTTTTATAGAATTTAGCAACGTAAGAAAAGTATATGGGCAGTCCGGGGAAGCGCAGATTTGTGCTTTGGATGGGGCAAATTTCACCATTGAAAAGGGTGAACTTGCGGTCATTTTAGGAGCTTCCGGGGCGGGGAAAACCACCGCCCTTAATATACTTGGCGGTATGGATAGTGCCACCGACGGTGACGTGATTGTAGATGGGAAGAACATCAGAAATTATAAGAGCAGAGAGCTTGCCAAGTATCGAAGACTGGATATCGGATTCATTTTTCAGTTTTACAATTTGGTTCCCAATCTGACGGCCTTGGAAAATGTGGAGCTGGCGGCACAGATCTGTCCTCATTCTTTGGATGCGGCTAAAATGCTGGAAAAAGTGGGGCTTGGCGAACGAAAGAACAATTTCCCGTCCCAGTTGTCCGGCGGTGAGCAGCAACGTGTGGCGATTGCCAGAGCCATCGCTAAAAATCCTAAGATTTTGCTTTGCGACGAGCCTACGGGAGCGTTGGATTACAATACGGGAAAACAGGTATTGCAGATTTTGCAGGATACTTGCAGACAGGATAAAATTACCGTTATCATTATTACCCACAATTCTGCCTTGGCAGATATGGCAGATAAGGTGATTCGATTTAAATCCGGCAAGGTGCGGGATATTACGGTCAATGAAAATCCTGTTCCCATTGCAGAGATTGAATGGTAAGAGCAAAAAATGTAAAAAAATTAAAAATAGGGATTGACATTTTAGCATGCAGTTGGTATTATAACAATCGTGAGTTTTCACATCGGGGTGTGGCTCAGTTTGGCTAGAGCGCCGTGTTAGGGACGCGGAGGCCGCAAGTTCGAATCTTGTCACTCCGATTATAGGGAAGGTGTCGATGAATCGGCACCTTTTTTCTTTGCTTTTTCGCGGGATGGAAGATGCAGACTCAGAATACAGAACGCCTCTGGAATTTAGAACTCATTTCCAGCTCTCCCTTGACGATATTTTCCAATTGAATTATAATTTAGGGGAGTGTGTGACGGGAATGTGGGGTAAGGCAATCAGGTCACACCTCTAAATACGGAGGAAGAAACGGGGATTATAAAAATGATTAAAAGTATGACGGGGTTTGGACGGTGTGAAGTCCAGGAAGGCAACCGTAAGTTTACGGTGGAAATGAAGGCAGTAAATCACAGATATTTGGATCAGACCATTAAGCTGCCCAAGAAGTTGAACTTTTTTGAATCTGCGATTCGTAATTTTTTAAAAGATTACGTGCAGAGAGGAAAGGTAGATGTTTTTATTTCCTATGAGGATTATTCTGAGGAAAATGTCAGCATTAAGTATAATCACGATATTGCCGGTGAATACTTGAAGTATTTACGTCAGATCAAGGAAGATTTCGGATTGGAAGATGACATCCGTGTATCTACGTTATCCCGATATCCGGAAGTGTTTACCATGGAAGAGCAGACCATGGATGAAGAGGAAATCTGGAAGATTTTGGAAAAGGCGTTAAAAGGTGCCACGGATGCGTTTGTGGAAACCAGAATCAAGGAAGGCGAGAACTTAAAACAGGATCTTATCGGTAAATTAGACGGAATGCTTGCCTGCGTAGATTTTATTGAAGAACGTTCGCCGGAAATCATTAAAGAATACAAAGAAAAGTTAGAAATTAAAGTGAAAGAAATGCTCAAAGATGTTAAAATCGATGAGAATCGTCTTTTGATGGAAACAACTATTTTTGCAGATAAAGTGTGTGTGGATGAGGAGATTGTCCGTTTGCGCAGTCATATCGAATCCACTAAGAAGAGCCTTCTTTTGGGCGGAAGCATCGGAAGAAAGCTGGATTTTATTGCCCAGGAAATGAATCGGGAAGCCAATACCATTCTTTCCAAAGCAAATGATTTGACGATATCGGAAAAAGCAATTGAATTGAAAACCGAAATCGAAAAGGTAAGGGAACAGATTCAAAATATTGAATAGCGGGGAACAGGTTTATGAGCAAGTTACTCCACATCGGTTTTGGAAATGTGGTCAATGTAGAAAAGATTATTTCCATTGTCAGTCCGGATGCGGCACCGATTAAACGTATGGTGCAGAAAGCAAAGGAAAACGGCATGGCGATTGATGCTACACAGGGAAGAAAAACAAAATCGGTGATTGTTATGGAAAATCAACAGGTGGTTTTGTCGGCCCTTCTTCCGGAAACCATTGTGGGAAGAGCCCAGACGGAAGGTGGTGACGAGAATGAATCGTAAAGGAAATTTAATTGTTATTTCCGGGTTTGCAGGTACCGGAAAAGGAACCATTGTAAAAGAATTATTAAAAAGATATGATAATTATTCTCTGTCGGTGTCAATGACCACCAGACAACCAAGACCCGGAGAGGAAGATGGCGTAGCTTACTTCTTTGTTGACAAAGAGAAATTTGAAGAAACCATAGCGCAAGATGGCTTGGTGGAATACGCCTGCTACTGCGATAACTATTATGGTACCCCCAAGGCATACGTGGAGGAAAAGTTGCAGGAAGGGAAGGATGTTATTCTGGAAATTGAAATTCAGGGTGCCATCAAAATTAAGGAGAAATACCCGGAGGCGGTATTGCTGTTTGTGGTTCCCCCCAGTGCAACGATTTTGAAAGAACGTTTGGTGGGACGCGGAACGGAAACCATGGATGTGGTGGAGAAAAGGATGCGAAGAGCAGCAGAGGAAGCGGAAGGAATCGAAGCTTACGATTACCTGATTGTGAATGATGATTTGGAAGTTTGTGTGGAAACGACACATGCCATCGTAAATGCTGCCAGAGCAGTGCCTTCCAGAAATATTACGTTTATTGAAAAAATGAAGCAAGATTTAAAGCAAATCGCGAAAGGAGAATAAATATGTTACATCCATCTTACACAGACTTAATGGAGGTTGTTAACAACAACGTAGAGCCGGGAGAACATCCGGTAGTAAACAGCAGATATTCCATCGTTATGGCAACTGCAAAGAGAGCAAGACAGATCGTTGCAGGAGAGGAACCTTTGGTAAACGGAAAAGGAAAGAAACCGTTGTCTATTGCCGTGGAAGAGTTGAACAAATCCCAGATGACTATTTTGGGAGATGAAGAATAAGAATAAAGGAAATAAGAGAAGAGAAACGGTACTGATTCCTTTTCTCTTTTTCTATATTTGATAGGAAGGAAAACGTACGTGAATATTCTATTTGTTTCATTAGGGTGTGACAAAAATCTGGTGGATAGTGAAATGATGCTGGGGCAGCTTTTGGAAGCCGGACACAGAATTGTGGAGGAAGAAGATGACGCAGAGGCGGTAATCGTAAATACCTGCTGCTTTATTTTGGATGCCAAAGAGGAAAGTATTAATACCCTTTTGGAATACGGCGAACAAAAGAAAGAGGGAAAGATAAAAGCATTAATTGCGGCCGGTTGCCTTGCGCAAAGATACGCAAACGAAATTCATGAGGAGATACCGGAAGTGGATGCCGTAATCGGAACTGCCTCCTTTGATGAAATTGTAACCGCCTTGGAATTGGTACAGGAAGGAAAAAATGCAGATGCCATGAAAGACATCAACACAACGTTAATCTACGGAAAAAAACGTGTGTTGACTACCGGCGGACATTATGCCTATCTCAAAATTGCGGAAGGATGCGATAAATGCTGTACTTACTGCATTATTCCTAAAATTCGGGGTTCCTATCGTTCCGTTCCCATGGAAAGCCTTTTGGAAGAAGCAACAAAATTGGCAGACGGCGGTGTGAAAGAACTTATTTTGGTGGCTCAGGAAACCACCGTTTACGGAAAGGATATTTACGGAAAAAAGGCCTTGCCGGAATTGTTAACCCGTTTGTGTGAAGTAGATGGTTTGGAATGGATTCGGCTTCTTTATTGTTATCCGGAGGAAATTGACCAGGAACTGGTGTCCGTGATAAAAAATCAGCCCAAGGTATGCAATTATCTGGATATTCCGATTCAGCACAGTGAAAATTACATATTACAGAGAATGGGACGCAGAACTTCCAGAGAAGATTTGGTCAAACTGGTTGGTTATCTTAGGAAAGAAATTCCGGATATTTGCCTTAGAACAACCCTTATTACCGGATTTCCCGGGGAGACGGAGGAGATGTTTGCAGGCTTAAAAGAATTTGTGGAAGAAATGCAATTTGACCGTCTGGGCGTATTTGCATATTCTCCGGAGGAGGATACCATTGCAGCGGACATGCCAAATCAGATACCGGAGGAAGTGAAAGAAGCCAGAAAAGAAGAAATTATGCTTTTGCAACAAAAGATTGCTTTTGAAAAAGCAAGAAGCAGGAAGGGCACGACATTATCTGTTATGGTGGAAGGACGTCTTGTGGAGGATAATGTATTAATCGGAAGGTCTTATATGGATGCTCCCGGTGTGGATGGCTATGTGTTTGTGAATACCGAAAGAGACTTGGAAAGCGGTAAGATGATAGAGGTACTGGTGGAAGCCAGTCATGAATACGACTTGATTGGAGGAATCAAAGATGAATTTACCCAATAAATTAACGATATTACGAGTGGTTTTAATCCCGTTCTTTATCTTTTTTCTTATGACGGATTATGCAGGAGAAATGGGAAAATGGATTTCTCTTGGGATTTTTGCAGTAGCGAGTCTGACGGACTTTTTTGACGGATATCTGGCAAGAAAGTATAATCTGGTAACGAATTTTGGGAAATTTATGGATCCCTTGGCGGATAAACTATTGGTATGCAGTGCGTTAATCTGCTTTATTGAATTGGGATTGTTACCGTCCTGGATGGTAATTGTGATTATTGCAAGAGAGTTTATTATCAGTGGCTTCCGCCTGATTGCTGCAGACAATCGCGTGGTGATTGCGGCAAGCTGGTGGGGGAAATTTAAAACCGCATTTCAGATGGCGATGGTCATTTTGCTAATCGTAAATATCCCTCAGCTTCAGTTGGTGACGGATATTGTGATTTGGATTTCTCTGCTCCTTACGGTAGTATCTCTGGTGGATTATCTGATTCGAAATAAGGATGTAATGAAGGATACAAAATAGAGTAAGGGGAAGAAATTATGGTTGCGGAAACGATTTTTGTAGGTACGGAATTGCTTTTGGGAAATATCGTAAATACCAACGGTGCCTATTTGGCGCAACAGTTGGCACTGCTTGGAGTGGATTGTTTTTTTCAAACGGTGGTGGGAGACAATGAAAAACGATTGAGAGGTTGTATTGAAAATGCGCTCACCCGCTCGGACGTGGTGATTTTGTGTGGTGGCCTCGGACCGACGCAGGACGATATTACCAAGGAAACTGCAGCGAAAGTGTTCCGCAAAAAAATGTTCTTGGATGAAACCATTGCTGAGCATATTAGGGAATATTTTGCCCGTAAGGGAAAAGACATGACGAAGAACAATTTAAAACAGGCCATGATACCTTCCGGTGCAACCATTTTACAAAATAAAAACGGGACAGCCCCAGGCATTTTAATGGAAAAAGACGGGAAGATGATTGTTTTACTTCCCGGGCCGCCTATGGAATTAAAACCCATGTTTGAACAGGAAGTAATGCCGGTTCTTCAAAAAAAATCCAGAAAGAGGATTGCTTCCGTTATGGTAAAAGTCTGCGGAATCAGTGAAAGTGCATTGGCGGAGCAATTAGATGCCTTGATTTGCGGTTCCGGTGAGGTGACGGTGGCACCCTACGCAAAACTGTCAGAAGTACATTTGCGTGTTACGGCCATCGGGAAAAGTCAAAAAGCAGCTTATGAAAAAATAAATCTTGTGGTAAAAGAAATTCGGGATAAGCTGGGAGATTCCGTGTATGCGGTGGATGACTGCTCCAAAGGGGAAGATACCTCTTTGGAAGAAGCGGTAGCATCTTTGCTATTAGAAAAAAAGATGACGATTTCTACCGTAGAATCCTGCACCGGCGGATTGTTGGCAGGCAGAATAACCAATGTAGCAGGAGTATCGGAAATCTTTAAAGACGGTTACGTTACTTATTCCAATCGGGCCAAAAAGAAAGTAATCGGAGTTTCTAAAAAAACGTTGCAAAACTATGGCGCAGTCAGTCGGGAAACCGTAGAGGAGATGTTGCTATCTTCTGCAACGTATCATAAAACCGATGTGGTGGCGGCCACTTCCGGAATTGCAGGCCCCGGCGGCGGCAGTAAGGAAAAGCCGGTGGGATTGGTATATATCGGATGCAAAGTGGGAAATGCCACGGTAGTAAAGGAATGTTTCTTTTCCGGGAATCGACAGAAAATACGAGAGAGCGCAGTGACGGAGACTCTCATTTTGATAAGAAGTTGTTTGCTATCCGAAAAGGACGGGAAGGAGAATTGATCCTCCTCTTTTGATGGATTCGAAGGAAAGATTTCCAATCGCAACGTTTTCCAAAATAGGACAAATTTTTAGAAAGTGATTGAAATATAGTTTTTCGCATGTTATAGTATAAGTATAACATGCGAAATCTTTTAATGGTACATACCATGTCTTGGCAGTTCGCCAAATATCCATTTTTTAAAATAAATTATGGGAGGGATGCGATTGAGGGTAAATTAACGGACAGATATTATGTTAAATTAAAATTGCAAGGAAAAATAAAAGAATTGCAAAAAAATAAAAAATAAGTTGACATAATCGAACAAATGTTTTATTCTAAGAAAAGAACAAATGTTCTGCAAAGCATTTTCGGTGATAGTCAGCAAAAGTTAGGAGATCAATATGGAAAGAGAAGAAAAGTTACGCGCATTGGATGCGGCAATGAGTCAGTTAGAAAGACAATTTGGTAAGGGAGCAGTAATGAAACTGGGAGATCCGGCTTCTAAATTAAATGTAGAAACCATACCCACAGGTTCCCTGAGTCTTGATATAGCATTGGGTCTTGGTGGTATTCCCAAGGGAAGAGTCATTGAGATTTACGGACCGGAATCTTCCGGTAAAACAACGGTTACGTTGCATATGATTGCAGAAGTGCAAAAGAGAGGCGGAATTGCCGGCTTTATTGATGCTGAGCATGCGTTGGATCCTACTTATGCGGCAGCAATCGGTGTAGATGTTGACAATTTGTACATTAACCAGCCGGATTTTGGTGAGCAGGGATTGGAAATTGCAGAGACCATGGTTCGTTCCGGAGCGATGGATATTGTGGTAATCGACTCAGTGGCAGCATTGACCCCTAAGGCAGAATTGGAAGGTGACATGGGAGATGCGCATGTGGGACTTCAGGCAAGATTGATGTCTCAGGCACTTCGTAAATTGGCAGGAGCCATCAGCAAATCCAATTGTACTGTGGTATTTATCAATCAGCTTCGTGAAAAAGTGGGTGTTATTTACGGAAATCCTCAGGTAACTACCGGTGGTAACGCTTTGAAATATTACGCATCCGTTCGTATGGAAATCCGAAGAGTGGAGCAGTTGAAACAGGGCGGTGAATTTATCGGAAACCGCACCAGAGCAAAAATTGTGAAAAACAAAGTAGCCCCTCCTTTTAAAGAGGCAGAGTTTGATATCATGTTTGGAGAAGGAATTTCTTACGAAGGAGATTTGCTGGATATTGCGGCAGAGTTAAATATCATCAATAAGAGTGGTGCATGGTATTCTTATGAAGGAAATAAGATTGGTCAGGGTAGAGAAAATGCAAAGATCTTCCTGAAGGACAATCCGGATATTTGTGCGGAAGTAGATCGCAAAGTAAGAGAACATTATCATTTGGAGGGGGCACCTTCCGAAGTGGATACCAAGACAGGAAAAAAGAGCAAAAAAGCGGAGAAAGAAGATGCTGATATCTAAATTACAATGGATAGATAAAAAAAGATGTCGGGTTTATATGGAGGAAAGAATCGCCTTTGTTTTATACAAAGGCGATTTGTCTCATTTGGAAATTAAGGAGCAGGAAGAACTTTCGGAAGAAAAATATCGTATTATCCTGGAAGAATTGTTGCCCAAAAGAGCAAAACTTAGACTGCTGCATTTGTTAAAAAATAAGGATTATACGGAACAGCAGCTGAGGACAAAATTGCGAGAAGGTCATTATCCGCAGGAGGTGACGGACCAAGCGATTGCTTATGTAAAGGAATATGGGTACGTAAACGATGAGCGCTATGCAAAACGTTTTTTTGAATGCTACGGACAAAGAAAAAGTCTTTTTGAAATGAAACAAAAGCTGATGGAAAAGGGGATTTCTAAGGAACTTGTGTCGCAGGTAGCAAATCAATGGATGGAAGAATGCGGCGGTCAGGAGGAAGATAAGATGGTACGCTCCATTCTGGAAAAAAGAAAGTTTGGACAAAGTGAAGATATGCAGAAGGAGTGGCAAAAACATACGGCTTACTTATGCAAAAAGGGGTATTCCATGGATGTGATACATCGTGTGATGAAAGAAATGCTACGGTGAATTTGGAGTCAGAAATTTTTGCCGGTGCCTCAAATCTTGACGAAACCCTTGAGGGAACGCAAGAATAACTTGACATAACTTAGCAAAACAGTTAGAATTGAAGTGTTGTGATGACGACATTTAGAATGGCGTTTTGTTTTCCATTCTATTTATATTCGTACAATGAAAATTAAATAAGGAGGTGCTCCTGTACATGCAGGGAATGATAATTGCTGCTGTTGTCGCTGTGCTGATTACCTTAGTAATCGCGATTCCTGTTACTGCAAAAGTTTCTGTCGGAAAGTACAAACAAGAAGTGGAAACAAAAATCGGTAATGCGGATGAAAAGGCAAGAGCCATTATCGATGAAGCCTTAAAAACTGCGGAGAGTAAAAAGCGGGAAAGCTTGCTTGAGGTAAAGGAAGAGACCATCAAAGCAAAGAACGAGCTTGACAAAGAAATCAAAGAACGTCGTAATGATATTCAGCGTTCAGAAAGACGAATCCAGCAGAAGGAAGAAAACATCGATAAAAAGACAGATGCGATTGAAAAGAAAGAAGCTGCACTTGCGGCGAAAGAAGAAGCATTAGCGAAGCAAAAAGAAGAAATTTCCAAATTGAATGAGCAAAGAGTACAGGAACTGGAACGAATCTCAGGATTAACCTCTGAACAGGCAAAAGAACATTTATTAAAAGCTGTTGAAGAAGATGTAAAACATGAAGCTGCCGTGATGATAAAAGAAATTGAATCGCGTGCAAAGGACGAAGCCGATAAGAGAGCGAAGGAGTATGTGGTAAATGCCATCCAAAGATGTGCAGCGGACCATGTATCCGAAACGACGATTTCGGTAGTTCAGCTTCCCAGTGACGAAATGAAAGGTCGTATCATTGGTAGAGAAGGTCGAAACATTCGTACCTTGGAAACCATGACCGGTGTTGAACTCATTATTGATGACACACCGGAAGCAGTTGTTTTATCTGCTTTTGACCCAGTCAGAAGAGAAGTGGCAAGAATTGCCCTTGAAAAACTGATTGTGGATGGTCGAATTCATCCGGCTCGTATTGAGGAGATGGTGGAAAAGGCCAAAAAAGAAGTCGAAGTAATGATGAAGGAAGAAGGAGAGGCTACACTTCTTGAAGTAGGAGTGCATGGCATTCATCCCGAACTTGTTAAGTTACTTGGTCGTATGAAGTTTAGAACCAGCTATGGACAGAATGCACTGAAACATTCCATTGAAGTGGCTCAGCTTTCCGGACTGTTAGCTTCGGAACTTGGCTTGGATGTGCGTATGGCGAAAAGAGCAGGTTTGCTACATGACATAGGTAAAGCAGTAGATCATGATATGGAAGGCTCACATATTCAGCTTGGTTCTGAATTATGTAGAAAGTACAAAGAGTCTGCTGTGGTTATCAATGCAGTGGAATCCCATCATGGAGATGTGGAACCCCAATCACTGATTGCTTGTTTGGTTCAGGCGGCGGATACGATTTCTGCAGCAAGACCCGGAGCAAGAAGAGAAACGCTGGAAACATACACCAGTAGATTAAAACAGCTTGAAGAAATAACAAACGGCTTTAAAGGCGTAGATAAATCTTTTGCAATTCAGGCAGGTAGAGAGGTTCGTGTAATGGTAGTTCCCGAACAGATTAACGATGCCGATATGGTTTTACTGGCGAGAGAAATTTCTAAGAAAGTAGAAGAAGAAATGGAATATCCCGGTCAAATCAAAGTCAGCGTAATTCGTGAATCCCGTGTGGTTGATTACGCAAAATAAATATTTGCTCTTATGAAACAAAATGAAAAGTCTTGAAAATATTGTGTTTTCAAGACTTTTTCTTGTTTCGGAGGAAGTTACAATTTTTACTATTTTATCGAATGTTTCCCGATTCTTAGTGGTAGGTAGCAAGGCAACCGGTTTTTCAGGTTCTTAGTAGTAAGAGGGAAGGCAACCGGTTTTTCAGGCTCTTAGTAGTAAGGGGGAAAGCAACCGGCATTCGGGATTTTTGGTTGCTATCGATGGGGTAACCGTGTAAAATAGAGAGAAGAAATTGGAAACGAATCAGGGAGAAGACAGAGAGTAATCTTATGGGAAATTATTTAAAAACCTATTCCGGGAATTGTTTGGATCCGTTAAATCCAAAAAAAGAAGATATTAATATTCGAGACATTGCACATGCCTTGTCCTATGTATGCAGAGGAAATGGGCAGACGACGCATTTTTATTCGGTAGCTCAGCATTGCATTAATTGTGAAAAAGAAGCGGTAGCGAGAGGCTATAGTGAAAAAATCCGGTTGGCTTGCCTCCTTCATGATGCGGCGGAAGCCTACATGTCGGATTTTATAAGACCAATCAAGCAATTAATGCCGGAATACTCCGTTATGGAAAAACGGTTGTTGGATGTGATTTTTGAAAAGTTCGGTTTGGCGGATATTACGGAAGAAGAATGGACTTTGGTGAAAGAAATCGATGATGTTTTACTGGAAGTGGATTTGGTGGTTCTTTTAAAAGAACCGATGCCGAAGACGGGATATCGCTACTACAGAAATCCGGATTTGGAGGAAAAACCGTTTTTGGACGTGGAAGAAGAATTTCTTGCGATTGCCCGGGAATTGGGTGTTTTATAAAATTGTAAAATAAAATATGTAATATTGGTGCATTGGATTTTGCTTTGAGGAAATAATAAAGAATAAGGGAAAACTTAGGCAAGTATATTCCCAAATGGTATTTTTCGAAAAAGTAAATCGAAGGAAGGGCACGGATATTATTGTGGAAAATCTCATTTCATATGTCAATGACACTGCTTTTATTTCAATGGAAGAAAATCCGCCCGGTGAGGTGGATTTTCTTATCTTTGCTCAAATTTCCTATTGGAAATTAGAGGATTTAGTGCCGGGGATGTTGTCTAAAAATAGAGGTGTAACAATAGGAAGCCTTGCCGGGCATCCGGGAAGGTGGCGGATGTTTCGGGAACTTTGGTTTGCGAAGGAACATATTCTTTTGCTGGAGGCGCTGAGTGAAAGTAGACGGTTTCGGGAAATTCGGATGTTTCATTATTCCAATGTGTATGATAAAAGAAGGGATACCCAGTTTGCAGCGGTATGTTTTTCCTGGGCAAAGGATAAAACCTGCATTGCCTTTCGAGGGACGGATGAGTCATTGGCAGGGTGGAAAGAGGACTTTTGTATGGCTTTTTCTTCGGTCATACCGTCACAAACGTTGGCGAAAACTTATTTTAGACAGGTGGCATTAAAATGTAGGGGAGAACTATTTGTGACAGGCCATTCCAAAGGAGGAAACCTTGCCTATTACAGCGTTTTGTCCGCTTCTGAAACAGAACGAAAAAAGGTAAAATGTGTATATAATTTTGACGGTCCCGGTTTTCCTTATCCTTTATTGCAAGAAGGGCAGGGGGCGGTCTTATTCAAAAAGCTGATTCCAAGGCAATCCATTATCGGAATGCTTTATGAAAGAGGAAGAAATTATCAAGTGATAGAAAGTGAAGGAAAAGGGTTGATGCAACACAATCCTTTTTTGTGGAAGGTATGTGAGGGGAAATTTGTCAGGGCAAAAAAACAAACCCCGGAGTATCGAAAACGGATTGGCTGGGTGATGAACAAAACACAGCATTCTTCCGGAGAAAAGCAAAGAGAACTGTTAAACCGAATGTTTGAAATCATAGAATACACCGGAGAGAGCAGTCTTTGGCAAATTTGGAAACATCGAAAGCGAAGTTTCCAAATGCTTCGATATGGTTGGAAGGAGCTTTCGGATGCAGAAAAAAGCAGGAAAAAACAGAACTGAAATAGTAGTTGTTTTCTGTCTCCAAATGTATTATATTAAAGTTATGTAAATCAGTTTGCAACTAGGGGAAGTAAAAATGGGAGACGGAAGAATTAACGTAGGTTTGTTTATTGGTAATCCGGAAAATTCCTTTGACAATGCGGTGTGTGAAGGTGTGATGCGTGCAGCGAAGGAGGCAGATGTCAATCTGGTTATTTTTCCCGGACGATATTTAAAAGGGCAGTATTATGAACGAGCACGTACCAGATGCGAATATCAGAATAATACGCTTTTTTCTTATGTCAATGACCAAAACATTGATTTATTGGTGGTACTGATGGGAACCATCGGTACGGTTTTGACGGATGCAGAGAAGAAAATCTTTCTGGATATGTATCCCAATATTCCGATTTATCTGATTGCAGATGAAATGGAGGGATACGGAAACATTTTGTTTGATAATCGCAGTGGTTTAAAAGAAGGCATTGTGGATTTTATCGTAAATAAAAAAAGAAAACGCATTGGTATGTTTAGCGGTCCGCAAACCAACGAAGATGCAGTAGTGCGTTTGAATGTTTATAAGGAAACTTTGCAGGAATACGGGTTGCCGGTAGAGGAGGATTTGGTTGCCTACGGAGATTTCTCAGAATTTTGTGAGGATAAGGTAAAAGAGTTTATCCAAAAGAATCCGGCGATGGATGCCATTGTATTTGCCAATGACCAGATGGCTATCGGCGGGTATCGTGCCATGAAGGAACTGGGAATCAAAATCGGAGATGATATCGCGGTCATGGGATTTGATGATGCTCCCATTGCGTCCAAATTAGAGCCGAATTTGACCAGTGTAAAGGCCGATGCGGTAGAACTGGGAAGACAGGGGTTGCTAGAAGCAATTAAATTTTATCATACAAAAGAGATTCGGACGACCTATGTAAAGACCGGCCTTGTAAAGCGTCAATCCGGGGGAAGTAACGAAAACATTTATTTGGCGGAACTGGAGAAGAAAAATTTTGGTGCCGTATTTGAGTCAAATAAGGAAGAAGCGGCTGAGATATTGGTGAAAACCGTTTTTGGTGAAGCAGGGGAGGATCAGCAACAGGTTGCTTTTTTAAAACAGCTGTCGCAGTGCGTTTGTCTGTTTTTTGATGAAATAGAGCAAGAGGAAACACAAAATAATGCAAGTAAAATTCAAAGGGTTATGACAGAGCTTCGCAGAACACGGGCAAGTAATTTGGTGGTGATGCAAAACGTATATGTTTTGTTTGATACCTTGCGATTGATTATAAAAAATTATGTGAAGGATACAGAAATTCAGGAAAGAGTGTCTGATTTGCTGTATCAGCATCTTCTTTTTTGGGATATCATCGATTTAAGATTCCGTCGGAAAATGGAAGATGATTTGAATGAAATCATGTTTATGTCCAATTCATTAACCAGGGACATGTTGATTCACGGGGAAGAGAATGATATGAGTTATCATTCGGTTACGGAAAAATTAGAACAGCTTGGTTTTCAAAGTGCATATTTATATACGTTTGGTAATCCCTATCTCAATGATGATCCTACCATATGGCATGATTGGAAGATACCGGCGAATGCCATGTTAAAATCCTATTTTTCGGAAAAGGGCAGAATTGAAACGGTGCCAAAAAAGAACCAGAAAATGAAGACACCTTGCATTTTTCATAATGAATTTATGCCGTCGCAAAGAAGACATACGTTGTTTTTGAATCCGATTTTTATTAACAACGAACAGTACGGGATGCTGCTATGTGAATTAGAGTTTTATCAACTGGCTTACCTTCCGCCGATTTTGGCGCAGTTAAGCTCTGCATTTAAAATCATACATATGCTGAAAATGCAGGCCGGAATCCAAAAACAGTTGGAAGTGAGCTTGAAGAAAATACAGGTGAGCAATCAGATTTTGGAAACCATTTCAAAATCCGATGAGCTTACGGGAATTTACAATCGAAGAGGTTTCTTTGAGCAGGCGATAGAAAAAATACGGGATGGAAAAAACGAAGGAAAGACCGCTATTTTGCTCTTTGTGGATTTGGATAATTTGAAGATTATCAACGACCGTCTTGGTCATGAGGAGGGGGATTTTGCCCTTCGCAGTGTGGCGGATATTTTAAAAGATTCCATGCGTGCTTCGGATGTGGTTGCCCGAATTGGCGGCGATGAGTTTGTGGCACTGGCGGTAATTGAAAAGCAGGCCACCGGTGAGTCCATTAAATCCCGAATCAAAAACCTTACGGTGCATTTTAATGAGGAGTGTAAAAAGCCGTATTACATCGGCGTCAGCGTCGGATTTGCAGAATTTTTATGCGGAAAAGATGTGGAGATTGAGCCGTATTTGGAATTGGCGGATGAAAAACTTTATTTGGATAAGCAGAAAAAACGAACGGATATTATGAAGTGATATACGGTATATGTTTGGTACGATAAGTTTACAAAGGGAAAAATAAAAACCTAAGCGATAAGCTTAGGTTTTTTGCTGCAGGAAAAGGGACTTGAACCCTCATGATATTGCTATCACACGGACCTGAACCGTGCGCGTCTGCCAATTCCGCCATTCCTGCGTACTTATGTATTTTATCTTTAAATGATAAAATTGTCAACTCGTTTTAAAATGATTTATGTTAGTATTTTGCTGGACCAAATTGAAATATTAGTATGATATTTTGAATTCTTTTTTTCATTAGTTTAGAAAAAAATTGGAACAAAAGCAATAATGCTGGGTGGGGATTAATATCAAATGTAAGAAGATGACATTTTTAATACTTTTGGAAAGGATTGGAAGTAGAAAATATAAAGAAGTATGCTTAAATGCTTGAGCGGTGAGAGGCCTATTTGTGTAGTACGATTAATATTTCAGAATATGAATCTTTTGCTTTGGCAATTATGGTATAGGTGAAACATAATTTTTAATTATTGAATATGTTATCAATGAGTGAAGTAATGGTAAGCCATGCGAGGGAAAAGAAAGATATGGTAGTATAGTAAGAGAGTATGACAAAGGCAGGGGACTTTTGAAATTAAGTGCTTGCCTATATGTGACAAGTAATTTATAATATAGTAGAAAAAAGTACTATGGAGGTTGACAAGATGTCAGTTTACCGACATAATTTGACAGACAGACAGACAGACAGACAGACAGACAGACAGACAGACAGACAGACAGACAGACAGACAGACAGACAGACAGACAGACAGACAGACAGACAGACAGACAGCTTAGCTGTACTTTTTTGCGTGAAAAGAAATGAAAAAACCATTTGTGCAGATGAACGATACATACATTCATCTGCACAAATGGTTTTTTTAATGTCGATTTTTTCTCTTTTTGTTCAGACGTTTCTGAAGAATATTATATTTTGTTGCGTTTTTAGTCTATTTTATTTCGAAATTATATTACTGTATGGCTTGAAAACGAAGAAAATATGAACAAAAGAGTAGAATCATTAAGTAAAAATAAATGGGATGTTGTAAGAGAGATTTTTTGTAGTAATATATGTTTTTTTAAGAAATGGATTAGAGAGGTTGTATCATGCGGGTGGCTGTTTTATATGAAAATAGTGTTCATATGCAAGATGCAATATTTTTTTTGAAAAAAAATTATATGCAGGATGAAATAAAATGTTTCAATAGTACCTTTGCCCTAGCGACTTTTATTTGCGATGAGGTAAAGGGTGATGTTGATTTACTTATTGTATGTATCAAAAGCAGTAAAGATGAAGCTATCGTTTTTGCAAAGGATATGCAAAGTTTTTTCCCGCATATGAAATTGATTTTTTTTTCGCAAACAAATGATTGTGCAGAGGAAATTTTTGATGCAAATCCTACCTATTTTGTTAAGCTACCATATAAAGCGGAAACTGTTATGCGCGGTATGGAAAAAATCCGCTTATTGGTGGAAGATGAGCGAGAACAAGTGCTGAATCTGATGTCTCGCGGTCAACTACAAAAGATCAGATTTAGCAATATTAAATACGTGGAATGTATTGGAAGAAAATTATATATATATACGCAGGATAATGTGAAAGAAGTGAATATGACAATCGGGGAATTGATGGAAAAGTTGCCAGAGAATTTTGTGCAGTGTCACAGAAGTTATATCGTTAATTTGGATAAAGTCCTTATTTGGTCCAGTGATGAGTTGGAACTTGTGACAAAGGAGTTGATTCCGATTGCAAGACCACGGCAGAAAGAAATAAAAGAAATCATAAGTAAGTATAAGTAAA
>JAZNKK010000031.1:0-24902 GCA_045578545.1 Lachnospiraceae bacterium | reverse complement strand
TTCTTTCCGAGTCTACGTTGTAAGGCTTATACATGGCAGGAAAGAATTAATCTATGGAGAGGAAAGGCGCTGTCTGCACAGTTTCCGGTTGTATATGATTCTACGCATTTTAATGCTTTTAGTGAAGTACCCTCTTTACAGATTCCTATTTATTTTTTTGCGGGAAAATATGATTATACATGTTGTTTTGATTTGCAATATGAGTATTATGAACAGATGGATGCGCCTATAAAAGAATTCTATGTGTTTGATAATTCGGCACATAGTCCTATATATGAGGAGCCGGAAGCGGCAGCGAAATGGTTTGATGTGATATTGGAATAAAATATAAGCAGGTACAAATCCTCGTTTGTTTCAGAAAAAAATACCTTTCACTTTTTGGGTAAAGTGAGAGGTATTTTTTTATAATTTTAATTCGAAAATTCCAGACCGGCCTGTCGGCAATCCGTATTCCTGTACATTAAAATTAGTAGGGACTTTCAAATTCGGCTTCCGCTTTCTTCACGGCATCTTCTAGGGTCATTCCCGTGAAGTGGGGAGCTGCAAGGCAGCGGCCGGATTTTTTGTCTTCCACGAAAACACCGACAACAATGCCGGGAATGGCACTTTCCGGTGCGTTGGGAGCGTTGGGGCCACCAAGGTCGGTACGACACCAGCCGGGGTCGGTTAAGTTAATCATAACATCGGTGCCCTGTACGGTGTGGCCAAGGTCGATGGTGATTTTATCAAGAGCAGCTTTGCTGGCAGAGTAGCCTGCCTGCTGGGGCTCTAAACGGATGCCGCTGGTGGTATTCAAAATTCGGCCAAATCCCTTGGCAATCATCTTGGGCATAAAATGATAGCAGATGATAGCTGGTGCAATGGTGTTAATCTTGAAGCTTTCCGTGTAGTCGCTGACGGGGGTTTCAAAATATTCGTTGCGGTAAGCAATCTGAAGACCGGCATTGTTGAGCACGATATCCACATCAACCCCGAAGGAATCTACTTCGGCCAGCATTGCTTTTACTGCGTCCAAATCGGACAGTTCGCAGGCAACGATTTTGGCCTTCACGCCTTTGGCGGTAACCTCGTCATAAACCTTTTTGCAGTTCTCGGGCTTGCGTCCGTGAAGAATCAGGTTGCAACCTTTTTCTGCCATAAAAAGTGCGGTTAAGTAGCCGATTCCGCGGCTGGCACCGGTAATCAGCGCCCATTTTCCTGTTACGTTTAACATAGTTGAAATAACCTCCTTAGATTGTTTTTATTTTTCTTTTTCGTAAGTTCTTTATTGATTTTTTGAAATGATTGGCCCATGGATTATTTACCCGATTGTTCTCGGATACTTTCATTTTTCTTCCGAGAATCACCCAAAATGCGGTGAAATTAAGAAGAAAGGCAATGCTCCAGGCTGCGATTTCCGCGTAGGCAGTAGCCATAAATCCCACCCGGGGAATAAAAAACAAAATTACGGCAATTCGCATAATCATTTCGCCGATACCGGAAATCATGGGAATCAGAGGATTTCCCATGGCCTGCACGCCACTTCGAAAGACAAACAGGAAATCCACGATTATCATCATTGTACCGCAAACCGGCAGAAATTGCACGGCCAATGCAATGGAATCCGCGCCATTTAGCATAAGGCCCGCCAGCTGCGTAGGAAACAGTACCATTACCGCGCCGGCAATCATATAAAAGGTGAATGCAATGCCAAGGCAGGCAAACAGTCCCCGGCGAATCCGGTGGTATTTTCCGGCGCCGTAATTCTGCCCCGTAAAAGAGGACATGGTAATTCCTGCGGTACAGCCGGGCTGCATAAACAGGTTAATGTATTTGCTGCAGGCAGAGTAGGCGGAAGTATAGGCAACGCCCAGACCGTTTACGAAATACTGGACCACCATACAGCCCACTGCCGTTATGGAATTCATCAGCGCCATGGGGAGGCCGTTGGAAAACAGCTCGCCGTACATTCGAAGGTCCGTGGCAAAATCGGCCCGGGTCAGACGGATAATTTCTATCCGGCGGATTTTGCGAAGGCACACCAGGGTGGAGATAACCTGGGAAAAGACAGTGGCTGCTGCCGCGCCTTCCACGCCGCTTCCCAGGATAAAAATAAATACGCAATTTAAAACCAAATTGATAATCGTCGAAGCAACAATGGCAAAAAAGGGTGTTTTACTGTCTCCCAGTGCCCGCAGGATGCTGGCGCATACGTTGTAAGCAATGGTAACGATAAGGCCACCGAAAATGATGTGGCCGTACAAAAGACCGTCTGCCATGATGGAGGAATCGGTCTGAAGTAAAAGCAATAGCCGGGATAAAAAAACATTGCTTAAAATCGTCAGCAGAATCGCAATAAACAGGGACAGTTTAATGGTGGAGGCCACGCATTTGCGAAGGCGCTCATAGGCTCCGGCACCGTATTTTTGGGCAATGGAGACGGAGAACCCGTTGGAGAGCCCCACGGAAAATCCCACAATGAGAAACGACAGGGAGGACATATTTCCCACCGCCGCCAGGGCATCATCCCCAAGTCCCTTGCCTACAATGGCCGTATCGGCAATGGAATAAAACTGTTGCAATAAATTGGTCATAAAAAGGGGAAAGAAAAATTTTAAAATAAGAGGTGTTTCTCGCCCTTTTGTTAAATCATAGGATTGTGCCATACATGATTTCCTTTCAAAAATCAGTTATTGTACCGTAATTATAAAAACAGGAACGAAATGCTTATATCAAAAATATTGTTTTTATATCAAAAAAGAGTATAATCTAAAAAGAAGCGGCAAGGGGACGCCGACAAACATTTTTCCATAACAATAGGAAAAGGAGTGTTCATGAATACAATTCGTATCAATACAAATAAAGATTTAAATTATCGTCTTTTTCTTCAGGAGGAAAGCGGATTTACAAGAACGCCCTTTCACAGTGAATTTGAAAAATACATGGTGATACAGGCTGGAGATGTGGAAAAGGTCCGGGAAAATTTTACGAAGATTCGACCGAATTTTATGAAAGGAAAAGGGAAACTTTCCGAGGATCCGGTGCGGAATATTATGTATCATTTTGTTACGGCGGTGGCACTGACTTCCCGTATTTGTGTGGAAGGAGGTCTTTCCCATGATACGGCCTATACCCTCAGTGATATTTATATTCAAAAAGCGGACAAATGCAAATCACCGGAGGCTATCATTGACATGTTTGAGGAAATGCAGGTGGATTTTGCTTCCCGGATGCGGGATTTAAAAAAAGAAAAGGCAACCTCGCTTCATGTGCGCAAATGTATTGATTATATATACGAACACTTGCATGAAAAGTTGTCGCTGAAGTTGCTGGCAGACCACTTTCATTTAAATGCCTCTTATTTGTCCAAGTTATTCCGTAAAGAAACCGGTGTGACATTCAAGGGCTTTGTAACGGAGGCCAAAGTCAGAACTGCGGAAAATATGTTGAAAAATTCCGATTATTCCTATTCGGACATTGCTCTTGTTTTGGGATTTTCCTCCCAGAGCGCATTTATCAACGTATTTCGTATGAGCCGTGGGATTACACCTCGTAAGTACCGGGAAGCATATTATAAAAACAATATAGGATGGAAAAGTGATGAGAACGAAAAAAACAAGGGACAAGTTTGAATATATGACGACTACGCCGATTCCCCGATTGGTGGGGGCATTGGCCATACCCACCATTATCAGTATGCTGGTAAATACCTTTTACAATCTGGTGGATTCCTATTTTGTAGGAAAGCTGGAGACCAGCGCAGCCGGCGCCGTGGGAGTTATTTATCCGCTCACTATGATTCTTCAGGCAATTGCTTTTTTCTTTGGACACGGCTCAGGAAATTTCGTATCCAGAAAGTTGGGTGAAAAAGATGAAAAAGAAGCAGAAACCATGGTAGCCTGCGGATTTTTCTATTCTTTTTCTATCGGTGTAATCCTGATGGTTTTTGGGCTTTTGTTTATGGAACCGCTGGTGGATTTTTTGGGTTCCACGGAAACGATAAAACCGTACGCATTGGAATATTTATTTTATTTTTTGCTGGGAACGCCCTTTTTTATGTCGTCTCTGGTTATCAATAATAATCTTCGGTTTCAGGGAAATGCCTTTTACGGAATGATCGGAATTGTGACCGGTGCAGTCATCAATATGGTTTTGGATCCAATATTGATTTTAGAGCTTGGTATGGGAGTGAAGGGTGCGGCCCTTGCCACCACCATCAGTCAGGTAATCAGCTTTTTCCTTTTGTTGGCAGGAACCACACGAGGCGGAAGCATTCGGATTCACATAAAGAATTTTTCTTTCCGATTTTATTACTTGAAGGAAATTTTCCGGGGAGGTGTACCATCACTGTTTCGGCAAGGTCTTGGTAGTCTGGCTGCCGTATTTTTAAATCAGGTGGTGGGTCCGATTGGCGGAGATGCGGCGATTACCGGAATGAGTATTGTGTCTAGAATTACTCTTTTTGCCAATTCGGCATTGATAGGATTTGGACAAGGCTTTCAGCCGGTGTGCGGCTTCAATTACGGAGCGGCAAAATACAAACGGGTAAGAGAAGCCTTTTGGTTTTGCGTAAGATATGCGTTTTTTGCACTTATTTTGTTGTCGGTTCTGGGTTGGATTTATGCTCCGCAACTGGTAGCCATCTTTAAAGAAAATGACCCGGCGGTAGTGGAAGTAGGGCGGAAGGCGCTTCGTTATCAGTGCCTTACCTTTCCCTTAGGCGCTTGGATCATTATGGTAAATATGATGTTGCAATCGGTAGGAAAGGCAGTCTCGGCTTCCGCTACCGCTGCGGCAAGACAGGGTTTGTTTTTTATCCCCATGATTCTTATTTTGCCCAGATTTTTCTCTTTGAACGGGGTGTTCTATGCCCAGCCTCTGGCAGATGTATGTACGTTTTTGCTTACCCTGCCTTTGGCCTTTCGGTTTTTAAATCAATTAAAACAAGGCAACAGATAAAATATTTTTAATTCCAAAGAAGCTTGGAAACTTCTTTTTCCCGTTCGCAATCCAGCCCGCTGTGGTAGGAAAGGTTTCCCACGGTTTGAAAGAATGCTTTCTTTGCCCAGGGAGAGTTATCCACCAAAGCGCGGTTTAAGGTATAGAGCTGCTGGCGGTAATCTATCCCCGCCTTTTCGTATAAATCAAAAAAACTTAAATGAGAGACGTCGTCAGGGTCCCAGGGATTTTGCCATTTATCCTGATGGAGGTTAAAGGGGTCCCGGGTAAAAAGAAGCGTATCGCTGGGAACTAAGGGGGAGAGAATCGGGTATCCCGGCACAAAAGTTTCCATCTTTCGAATCCATGCTTTTTTGCGTCCGGATTTGTCATGAAGAAGAAAGCAGCCAAGAGGCATGATGCGGAGAGCAAGGTACATCTGCATCCGGGAAGAGAGGGCTCTTCCGTAAGTTTTGCACACGGCATAATGGAGCATTTTGGATAAAGCTTTTGCCTTGGCCGGTCCTAAATAGATGGCCTTATACTGGGAAAACTCAGAAGGTCTGGAGTCGGCAAATTGTTGCAACAAAAGAACGTCTATGTCCGTTTCCAAAAACACATGTCTTCCGAAATATTGATTGTCTTTTTTGTCATAATCCGTCCGGGCGTAGATGAAGGGGTGCACCCGGCAATCCAGAGAATAATGTCCCAAAAAACCTGCCAGATAGGCAATGCAAATTTCTCGCTCTTTTTTGGGCGCGTATTTTCGTAAGTATTTGTACATATTGCGAAAGAACAGACCGGTGTCTTCCACATGAAGAAGGGATCCTAAATTTTTTCCGCGGCAAAATCCTGCTGCCGCAAAGTAAAAGAATAGGTCCGGTCCCTGCAGGCCCAAAGAAAAAGCAGAGGAATATTTTTTACAACATTCCGTCACTTCATTTTTCTCCATGGCTTCCAAATTCTGTTTTCCAAAAAAGTAGTGGGTGTTAAATCCTGGCATATCGATTCTCCGTATAGTTTTTGTCTGCAATTCATGTTATCATATTTCATGATAAAAAAGCATTAGTAAAATTTGTCTTTTTTCTCTTTGGGCTGACGTATGGGTGGTAGTGGCCAAACCTTCCTACCGCAGGACGCTTTCGCTCCGTGAAAAACGCAGCGGTCACTATGCTCGATAAATCTCGCTAAGTGCCGGCGTTTTTCAAGGCCTGCATATAGGAATGTTTTGTCCGTAGTTATCCCTTGCAGTATGGAATTGGCAGCGGCCAAACCTTCCTACCGCAGGACGCTTTCGCTCCGCGAAAAACGCAGCGGCCACTATGCTCGATAAATCTCGCTAAGTGCCGGCGTTTTCAAGGCCTGCATATAGGAAAGTTTTGTCCGCAGTTATCTCTTGCAGTATGGAAAAGAGGGGGAAGGAAGAGAACTCAGTTTTAATAATATATTGTTGCAGAGGTAGGAGGTTTGGAACGGTTATGATAAAGAATATTATTTTTGATGTAGGAATGGTGCTGGTAGATTTTCGATGGAGAGGATTGATGCAGGATTTGGGATTTTCCGAAGAAACCATTGAAAAATTAGGGAAAGAATTGGTTATGAGTCCCATGTGGAATGAGCTGGATTTAGGGATAAAACCGGAAGAAGAGGTGATTGAAAATATGCGTCGCAAGCTTCCCGGTTATGAGAAGGAAACAAAACTGTTTTTTGATCATTTGGAGGATATTGTGGAATCGTATCCCTATGCCAAGGGCTGGATTGCCGCGCTAAAGGAAAGAGGATATCAGGTATATCTTCTTTCCAATTATCCGAAAAGTCTGTTCACCCTTCATACCAAAACAAAATTTACGTTTTTGGAACAGTTGGATGGCAAAGTGGTATCCGGATTTGTAAAAATGGCAAAGCCGGATAAAAAAATTTATCAGCTGTTGTTGAAAACCTACGGATTAAAGCCCAAGGAGTGTGTATTTATTGACGATAGGGCCGAAAACATTGCTGCAGCAAAAGCCGTAGGTATGGAGGGCATCGTATTTACTGATTACGAAACGGCGAAACAAGAACTGGAATCTTATTTGTAAGAGAATTAGGGTTCGGCGTAGGGATTTAGGTTTTTGTATTTTTGCTTTACGATTAAGAAGTAAATAAATACCAGAATGGCATCAACAACCCAAATAATGGGTTCTGTGAGGCAGACGCCAAGATAGCCCAACGCAGGTACCAACAGCCGGATGGCGAGAATTTTACCGAAGAGCTCGGTACCGCTGATAAACAAGGGTAAAATTCGTCTGCCCATTCCCTGCAATACATTTCGAAGTACAACCAAAACGGAGAGCGCATAGTAAAAAGGGATGCTGATGTAGAGATAATTTTTTGCCAGTCCGATGAGTTCCGAATCGGATTCTTCTCCGATGAGGACAATCAGCGGTTCGGCAAAAGGGAAGATGATCAGGCAGGCCAAGGTGCTCCAGATAAAGCATAACAGGAAGGCCTTTTTGACCCCTTCAAATACACGGTGGTATAAGCCGGCTCCGTAATTTTGGCTGGAAAAAGTAGAAGATGCTGCAGAAATTGTGGTAAGAGGCATCATGAAAAGTTCCAGCAGTTTTCTTGCTGTAGTGTGGGCGGCAATGGTTTTTTCTCCCAGTCCGTTAATACCGCTTTGCAAAATGACGGAACCGATGGAAACAATGGAATACATCAGCGCCATGGAAAATCCGGTGGAAAGCATCTTCACCACCAAAGAGGGCGAAAAATCAAAATCCTGTCCCGAGATATGTATTTCCGGGCTTTTTTTCATGATATAAAGGAAGCAAAGGAAGGCGGAAAATGCTTGGGACAAAACGGTAGCAGCAGCAGCGCCTTGAATTCCCCACTGAAAAACCATGACAAAAAGTAAGTCCAACCCGATGTTAAGGGCAGCGGAAATGATTAAGAAAACCAAAGGAGCCACGCTGTTTCCCACGGCGCGCAGTACAGAGGCAAGCAGGTTATAAAGCATGGTAAAAATGAGGCCGTAAATTAAAATGGAGATATAATTTTTAGCATCGGGAATTAAATGAACAGGAGTGTTCAAAATAAGGAACAAGCGGTCCAGAACAGAAAGACTCACAATGGTAAAAAATACAGTAAGAAGCAAAGACAGGGAAAGCGCCACACTAATGGAGCGTTTCATGTCTTTGTTTTTCCCGGCACCGAAATATTGTGCAATGATAATGCAAAATCCGTTGGTGAGGCCATGGATAAAGCTAAAAAGAAGACCGGTGAGGGACTGGGTTGCCCCTACGCTGGCCAATGCTCCGGTCCCCAGCTTTTTGCTGACGATGATAAGGTCCACCATGGTATAAAGTTGTTGGAAAATATTACCCAGCAAAATCGGAATTGCAAAGGTTAACATTAAAGTTAAGGGATTCCCTTCCGTAAGTTTTTTCATAAACGCTCCTATTTGTCATAATTGCACGCATAAGCGGTTTTGCTTTTGGTGCAAAAAATCATCCATGGAAAATTATAAATCGGAAAATACAAAATATGTGCTAATTATACATGAAAACCGTGATTTGAAAAGTATTTTTTTCTTTTCCGCCCGGTAGCTTGTTTTGGAAATTTTTCTCGGAAAATGTCACAGTCTTTTAACAAGAACTTACTTGCGTAATCCGAGTGGTCTTTATATAATATTAAGATAGTTACCATGGAATAAGTGTGCGTTTTATTTCGGTATATAACTTAAAAAAAATAGGAAAAGAATGTGCCGGACGGGAATATTTTCTCAGGCAGGCAAAGGAAATGAGGATAAAGAAGTATGATAGAAAAGTTTAATTGGGGATTGGAAGAAGAGGACGAACAAGAAACCTCTGACCGAGAGAAAAAAAATTCTTCCGGGGGAAACGGCGGCGACGATAAACCGCCCAAAAAACCCGGTATTTTAATGTATATTATGATAACCATGCTGGCGGTAATGGGAATCAGTCTGTTTATGAATTTGACTTCCGGACAGAATACCCAGGAAATTACTTACAATGAGTTTGTACAGCAGGTAGAAGACGGTTTGGTGGAAAGCGTTGTAATTACCTCCGACCGGGTCATTATTTATCCGAAAACCCATCAGGGAAGCGAGAATGCTGCGATTCCCGGTGCGGCAAGCCGATTTACCTTTTATACCGGCTTAGTGGAAGAAAAAGATACGCTGACACAGCGTTTGCTGGAGCACGGCATTAAGGTGAAGGGAGAAGTGGAAGATGGCAGCGGCCTGATTATTTCCTTCATTTTGACTTACATTTTACCGATTATTTTGATGTGGGTTCTCCTTAGCTTTTTGTTCCGAAAGATGTCCAAAGGCGGCGGTTTCGGAATGGGCGTGGGTAAGACCAATGCCAGAATGTACGGTGAAAAAGAGACCGGTGTTACGTTTAAGGATGTAGCGGGAGAAGATGAAGCCAAGGAATCCCTGGTGGAAGTGGTGGATTTCCTTCACAATCCTGACAAATACAGCAAAATCGGTGCAAAGCTTCCGAAGGGAGCCTTGCTGGTAGGCCCTCCCGGTACCGGAAAAACCCTGCTTGCCAAAGCCGTGGCAGGTGAGGCAAAAGTACCCTTTTTCTCCCTTTCCGGATCGGATTTTGTGGAACTTTACGTGGGTGTGGGCGCATCCCGAGTACGAGATTTGTTTAAAGAGGCAGAAAAAAATGCCCCCTGTATTATTTTCATTGATGAAATTGATGCCATCGGACGAAGCAGAGATTCTAAGTACGGCGGCGGAAATGAAGAAAGAGAACAAACATTAAATCAGCTTTTGTCGGAGATGGACGGTTTTGATGCCAAAAAAGGAATCATCATTTTGGCGGCGACCAACCGACCGGAAGTATTGGATAAGGCACTTTTGAGACCGGGGCGTTTTGACCGGAGAATCAATGTGGAAGAGCCGGATTTGAAGGGGCGTGTGGAGATTTTAAAAGTCCACGCCAAGAACGTGCTGATGGATGAAACCGTGGATTTGGACGCTATTGCACTGGCTACGGTGGGCGCGGTAGGTTCCGATCTTGCCAATATGATTAACGAAGCCGCTATTTTGGCGGTAAAGAATAAAAGGGAATATGTGAGCCAGAAGGATTTGTTGGAAGCCGTGGAATTGGTGAGCATGGGAAAAGAAAAGAAGGATAAGATTCTTTCTTTGAAGGAGCGTAAAATCGTAACGTACCATGAGGTTGGGCATGCCCTGATTAGTGCGCTTCAGAAAAATTCCGAGCCGGTACAAAAAATCACCATTGTACCCAGAACCAGAGGTACGCTGGGTTATGTTTTAAGTTATCCGGAGGAAGAGAAATTTACCCAGACGGAATTGGAGCTTCGGGCAGAGCTGGTAAGCTTATTGGGCGGTCGTGCAGCAGAGGAAATCGTGTTTGATACCGTTACTACGGGAGCGGCCAACGACATTGAGAAAGCCACGAGAATTGCCCGTGCCATGGTGACAAGATTTGGTATGAGTAAACGTTTTGGTCTTATGGGATTAGAGTCGGTGGAAAGCGAGTATCTTGACCGAAGAACGGTGATGAACTGTGCCGATGAAACGGCAGCCGCTGTAGATGCGGAAGTTATGAAGATATTAAAAGACAGCTATAAGGAAGCAAAAGACCTGCTTATGGAAAACCGCGATGTCATGGATAAAATTGCGGAATATCTGATTGAGAAGGAAACCATTACCGGCCGCGAATTTATGGAAATTTTCTGTCGGGAAAAGGGGCTTCCCATGCCTACGGAGGATAAGGGAGAAAAGAGCCTTCGTATGTTAAAAGAGGAGAAGGCGACTGCAAAAGAGAGTAGCGAAACCAGCCGGGAAGAAATTGTACTGGAAAAAGAGGGAGTGTCTCTTTCTTTGAACACAAAACTCTTAAAGAAGGAAGATGATTCCCTTCCCTGGGAGGATGCTCTTTCTTCTGAAGAAGAGAAGGATCTGACGGAAGGAGATTCCTCGGAAGCGACTTCTTCTCAAAAGGAGGATGAGAATCCCGCTTCTTCCCAAAACGAATCAAATTCCAAGGACAAAGAATTTGAGGATATTTTGAAAACCAGAGTATATCGGGAGCAGGACGAAGATAAAAAATAGGAGGTGTCTATGAATCAGGGCGAGTCCTTTGATTTTAGCGAGGAATTAAAGAAATTGCCGGATAAGCCGGGAGTTTACCTCATGCATGACAAAAACGACACCATAATTTATGTAGGTAAGGCCGTAAATCTGAATAACAGAGTGCGGTCTTATTTTCGTGAGAAGATTAACCGGGGACCAAAGATTGACAAGATGGTAAGTCTGATTGCCCGGTTTGAATACATCATTACGGATACGGAGCTGGAGGCGCTGGTGCTGGAAAATAACCTGATTAAGGAATATCGTCCAAAATACAACACCATGCTGATGGACGACAAAACCTATCCTTATATCAAAGTCACCATAGCAGAAAAATATCCGAGAATTGTTTTTTCCCGGGAGATGAAAAAAGACAAGGCAAAGTACTACGGACCTTATACCGGAGCGGCTGCCGTAAAAGACACCATTGATTTAATCAATAAATTGTACGGCCTTCGAACTTGTAAAAAGAGAATCGGAGACGGTGATGGGAAGACAAGGCCTTGTTTGAATTATCATATGGGGCAATGCACGGCGCCTTGCGCAGGAAAGGTGACCGAAGAAGAATATTTTCAGCAACTACGAAAAGCCATGGAATTTTTGAACGGGAACTACGGGCCGATTCAAAAGGAGCTTCGGGAAAAAATGGAAGCGGCTTCTGAGGCGATGGAATTTGAAGAAGCCATCCGCTACCGGGATTTGCTGGAAAGTGTTCTGAGTGTATCTCAAAAGCAAAAGATAGAAGACAGCGACCAGGAAGACAAAGACGTTGTGGCATTGGCTTTGGATGAGGAGGCCGCCGTGGTACAGATTTTCTTTGTCCGAAACGGACGCATGGTGGGGCGGGAGCATTATTACATGAAGCAGGCGGAAGCGGAAAGTCCTAAAAAGATTCTCACCGAATTTGTGAAGCAGTTTTACGCCGGAACTCCTTTTATTCCCAAAGAGATGATGCTTTCGGAAGAAATCGAGGATTTGGAAATTATCGAAAAATGGCTTTCGGAGAAAAAGGGAAGCCGGGTTTATATCAAGAATCCGAAGATAGGGCAAAAGGAAAAACTGGTGGAGCTGGCAGCCAAAAATGCCCGGCTGATTCTTTCCCAGGATAAGGAAAAGATGAAGCGGGAGGAGAGCAGAACCATCGGAGCTGTACGGGAAATCGAAAATCTGCTGGGCCTTGGTAATCTATTTCGTATGGAGGCATTTGATATTTCCAATATCAGCGGTTTTGAAAACGTAGGCTCCATGGTGGTATATGAAAAAGGAAAGCCAAAGAAAAGCGATTATCGAAAATTTAAGATTAAGACTGTGGCAGGTCCGGATGATTATGCCTGCATGCGGGAAGTGCTTACCCGCCGATTCCTACACGGATTAAAAGAGAAAAAAGCATTGTCAGAGGACAAAGCTTTGGACAAATTTGCAGTTTTTCCGGATTTGCTTCTAATGGACGGAGGAAAAGGTCAGGTTAATATTGCAGAGAGCGTGCTTTCAGAGCTTGGGCTAAACATTCCGGTGTGCGGCATGGTAAAGGACGACAACCATCGTACCAGAGGTTTGTATTATCAGAATGAGGAAATACCTATTTCCCACGACTCGGAAGGTTTTAAGTTAATTACCCGTATTCAGGACGAGGCGCACCGGTTTGCCATAGAGTATCACCGGTCTTTACGGACCAAGGAACAGGTGCATTCCGTGCTGGACGATATTCCGGGAATCGGACCTACGAGACGCCGGGCGCTGATGAAGGGATTTGATTCTTTGGAGGAAATCCGGGCGGCAGATGTGGAAATGCTGATGGAACGGGCGCGGCTTCCAAGAAGTGCAGCCGAAGAAGTGAAGCGGTTTCTTGCAGAGAGGAAAGGAATGTCGGATACCTCACTTTTAGATGAGGAGGAAACCTCCGATATCACAGAGGAAGAATAAATGAATTAAAAACAGGTGTACAATTTCGTACACCTGTTTCGTTTTTATTGCACGATGATATCGGTTCCTTCAATCCACAAATCTAAGTCATTTGGTTCAGTACTCTGAATACGGATATCGGCATTATCCTCACTTACGACACCATTTAATATTTCTTCCATGCTTTCAACGTTCAGCATCCAATAAATCTGAGAAACAAAAAGGGTATCTGCATAGTCGTCCAAATCCGCCAATTCATATTCTTCTCCGTCACCATAAAAAATTTCATTAATAAGTTCCGCACTGGCATCGTCATTCATTATGGAAGGGTCCAGTGCCGAGGTCAAAACAGCCGATCGGATAGTGTCTAACCAGTATATGTCATACATGGTAAATTCTTCTTCCAAATCCTCTTCATCCACGTCTAAATCATATTTTTCCGCATAATCCATCGCTTCGTGATATAACTCTCTTGCCATGACACCGTCGTGTTCTTCTGCATAATCAAGGCACTCATCCAGCATATCGTCCAATTCTTCTTCCCGGTCTACGCAGCCGGTTAAACTGAGAACAGACAGAGTAACGACTAAAATACTTAATAATTTCTTTTTCATAAATGATCTCCTTCGTTAGTGTTTATACTTAGTAGATTTAATTAAAAAATTTGGCGAGAGCAAAGTTACTGTTTGCTGACATTATAGTAGAGTAATAAGCTCAAAAGAGCAACACATAATTACGATGTCCTCATTTTTGTATAATATTTTAATTTTCTTTGTGAAATACTTAAATTTCCTTGACACAATTTTTCTTCCGTGCCAGATTAAATAAAAATTTCGTGCCATTTCTGATGCACAATTTTACTGTCTTATCTTACATCATATCTTACATGGAAAGGAAAAACAAGTCTTTTTATTTCTATGAGGCCACCGGTCCTGTTCGTTTCAATATGACCAATGATTATATGTTTCGTGCTGTTCTGCAGAAGAATGAGAAGGTTCTGCGGGGACTTATTTGCGCACTCTTGCGTCTTGCGCCGGAGGACATTGCGTCGGTGGAAATTACCAATCCGATTCAACTGGGAAAGGACATTGATGCCAAGGAGTGTCATCTGGACATTGCAGTAAAGCTCAATAATGCGACGCATCTTAATTTAGAGATGCAGGTTCGAAATGAAGGAAACTGGCCGGAACGCTCCCTTAGCTATTTGTGCAGGAGTTTTGATTCCTTAATACGAGGGCAGGATTATCTGGACATCCCTGCCGTCATGCACTTTAGTTTTTTAGATTTTACCCTGTTTCCGGACCAACCGGAATTTTACGCAAATTACCAAATGTTAAACGTAAAATCTCACAGAAAGTATAGTGACAGATTCCGTCTATTTGTGATAGACTTAACGCAAATACATTTGGCAACGGAGGAAGATAAGGCTTACCAGCTGGACTATTGGGCGGAGTTCAAGAAGAATGAAGCGGAGTTCAAGAAGAATGAAGCGGAGCTGAAAAAGAAAGAAGAGGAATACAAAGAAAAAATTGCACGGCAGGAGAGTATTTTAGAGGAGAAAGATTTAGAAATACAGAGGCTCAAGGAAGCCTTAGCCGGAAAGCAATAATTTTCACTCAAATCCCACGATTTAATTGAATAAATTGTGGGATTTGTTATAATAAAAAATGGGTTATTATGAAAAGCAAAAGGAGAGAAGGATATGGCAAGTATCAGTTTGCAAAAGATTATTGACAAAATGAAGCTTACAAATTTAACGCCGGAGATTGATATCAGTAATATCAAAATTACGCAGCCGGACATTAACCGACCGGCACTACAGATGGCGGGCTATTTTGAACACTATGAATCTACACGACTTCAGATTGTGGGATTTGTGGAATACACCTATATGGAAGGTCTGGAAGAAGAAAAGAAGAAGGAAATCTATAAGCAGCTTTTAAGTCATCCGACACCGGGAATTGTTTTTTGCAGAGATTTAATTCCCGATCCTTTGTTTATGGAAATTGCAAAAGAGTGTAAGGTACCTTTGCTTAGTACTTCAAAAGCAACTTCTGCATTTATGGCAGAGGTTATTCGTTGGCTGAATGCAAAGCTGGCTCCCTGCATCACTGTACACGGCGTACTGGTGGACGTTTACGGTGAAGGTGTTTTGATTACCGGTGAAAGCGGAATCGGTAAGAGCGAGACGGCACTGGAACTGGTAAAACGAGGACACCGACTCATTACCGATGACGTGGTGGAAATCAGAAAAGTCAGTGAGGAGACCCTTATCGGAAAGGCCCCGGCGGTAACCAAGCATTTCATTGAGCTTCGAGGCGTTGGTATTGTGGATATGCGTTCGTTGTTTGGTGTATCCAGTGTCGAAGAAGACAAGGAAATCGATTTGGTCATCAAGTTGGAGGAGTGGTCAAAGGACAAAGAATATGACCGCCTTGGTATGGAAGAGGAATATACGGAATATCTTGGAAATAAGGTAGTTTGTCATACCTTGCCCATCCGTCCCGGTCGAAACCTTGCTTTGATTTGTGAGACGGCAGCAGTTAACTTCAGACAAAAGAAGATGGGTTACAATGCAGCCCAGGAATTGTACAAGCGTGTGCAGTCTTCTTTGCAGAGTGACGATGAATAAGGACGGCGCTTTGTGAGAGGATTGGTTTTGCAGAAAAAATCTGTGAAAGACCTATTGGGAAATTGGTAAAAAATGAGGCAGAAAAAATAAAAGAGACATAAGAAAAACTAAGAAAAAGCAGGAGGAAAGTATGAGTAAATTTGTATTTGGTGTAGATTTGGGCGGAACAACCGTGAAATTGGGATTTTTCAATCCGGAAGGGGAAGTATTGGATAAATGGGAGATTCCCACCAGAAAAGAAGACGGCGGAAAATTGATTTTGCCGGATATTGCGGAAGCCATCAAAAGTAAAATGGCAAAGGAAGGCATCAGCAAGGAAGAAGTGTTGGGCGTAGGAATCGGTGTACCCGGACCGGTAGATAGCGAGGGCGTGATTTATAAAGCAGCAAACCTGGGCTGGGGTGTTTTCTCCATTAAGGAAACATTGACCGGATTGTTAGATGGAATCGCAGTGGAAGCAGGAAACGATGCAAACGTTGCTGCCCTTGGTGAAATGTGGAAAGGCGGCGGTAAAGGACATAACGATATTGTTGCAGTAACATTGGGAACCGGCGTTGGCGGCGGAATCATTGTAAACGGCAAAATTTTGACCGGTGCTACCGGAGCAGGCGGAGAAATCGGTCACATTCATTTGGATGATACAGAGCCGGAAGTATGCGGATGCGGTAAATGCGGATGTCTTGAGCAGTACGCTTCTGCTACCGGTGTTGTACGCCTTGCTAAGAGAAGACTGGAAAAGGACGAAAAAGACAGCGTTCTTCGCGGAAAAGAATTGAATGCAAAAGTAGTATTTGATGCAGTAAAAGAAAAAGATGCGGTTGCAGTGGAAATCGCAGAGCAGTTTGGTGAATATTTGGGAAGAGGTCTTGCCAGCGTAGCTTGTGTGGTAAATCCGGAGGTATTTGTTATCGGCGGAGGTGTTTCCAAAGCAGGCCCCGTATTGATTGACTACATCAAAAAACCCTACGAAGAGTATGTATTCCACGGATGCAAAAATGCGGAATTTGCATTGGCAACCTTAGGAAATGATGCGGGAATTTATGGTGCGGCAAAATTAGTGTTGGGATAATTATGACTTCAAAATAAAGCAATGAAACAAATCGGAAAGAAAGGTATGGCTTTATGTTACAGTTTTTAACCGGCTTACTGGGAGAGAATCGTGTATTAACAGAGGAACCAATGAAAAAGCACACTACATTTCGTATTGGCGGTAATGCCCGTTTTCTTGTAATGGTAGAAACAAAGCAGGAGCTGATAACATTAATCTCCTACTTGGAGGAGCAAAAACAGGCCTACTATATTTTAGGAAACGGAAGCAATTTGCTGGTCAGCGATGAGGGATATGACGGTGTCATGGTAAAGCTGCGGGGCGATTTCTTAAGGACAGAGCTTGTAGAACAGAGAGTGAATTTGTCAGAGGCATCTTTTGAAAAATGCAGCCAAGAGTCTCCTAAAAAGAAAGACGAAAATCAGTCCGTAAAGCGGATGATTAAGGTGGGAGCCGGAGCGCTTCTATCGTCTGCGGCGTATTTCGCACAGCAAAATGGCTTGGCAAAGATGGAATTTGCTTCCGGGATTCCGGGGACCATCGGCGGAGCCTTGGTGATGAATGCCGGAGCTTACGGAGGTGAAATGAGCCAGATTGTCCATCGCGTGGAAATATTGGAAGACGGAGAGATTCATTCCTATTTCGGCGAAGAGATGGACTTTGGTTATCGCTGGAGCAGACTGAAAAAAAATCCCGGTGTGGTTTTGTTCGCAGAGCTTTTGCTGGAAGAAGGCTGTCCGGAAGAAATTTTGGCTAAGATGGAAGAGTACAAAAAGCAAAGGGTAGAGAAACAACCTTTGGAGCTGCCCAGTGCGGGAAGTACTTTTAAAAGACCGGAAGGTTATTTTGCAGGAAAGCTGATTATGGATGCAGGGCTGAAAGGCTACCGGGTAGGCGATGCCATGGTGTCGGAGAAGCATGCCGGCTTTGTGGTGAATATGGGTAATGCGTCTGCCAAAGATGTGAAGCAGCTGATGCAGGATGTCAGCGACAAAGTATACGAAAAATATCAGGTTCGGTTAGAGCCGGAAGTGATTGTTTTGTAGGAACGAGACGAAGGCAGAAATTGTTTTCATAGAAAGATTACTAAGTGAACGGGTGCCTTTTGCAGAAAGAAAAAACGAAGACGAAGATTTGTTCTTCTAAAAGTTTTCGTAAAAACAATGCAGTTAAACGAAAAGCAGGCTAGGGAAGGAGAAAAAACATGCGATTTGTCATAATCACCGGTATGAGCGGTGGCGGAAAAAGAACAGCCATGAAGATGTTAGAAGATGCCGGCTATTATTGTGTGGATAATTTACCTGTCCCCCTGATTGATAAATTTGTGGAATTGATAGCGACCCCCAACTGTGAGATTTCAAAGGTTGCTTTAGGGTTGGATGTTCGAGCGGATCAGAATTTTGAAGAAGCGGAAGTCATTTTGGAAAAAATGAAAAACAACGGCTATTCTTATGAAATTTTGTTTATGGACGCATCGGACAACGTTTTGCTGAAACGCTACAAGGAGAGCCGCCGTATGCATCCTCTTTCCATGGAGGGAAGCGTGCAGGAGGGCATCAAAAAAGAACGGGCTATCCTGCAAAAGATTAAGAAAAAAGCGGATTATGTATTTGATACTTCCGACCTTTTGACCAGAGTGTTAAAGGAAGAGCTGGATAAAATATTTGTCTTAAACGAAGAGTACAATAACATTATGATTCGCCTGATTTCTTTTGGATTTAAGCACGGAATGCCGGCGGATGCGGATTTGATTTTTGACGTACGGTTTTTGCCGAATCCCTTTTATATTGACGAACTGAAGAATTTGACGGGAAACAACAAACCGGTGCAGGATTATGTCATGAGTTTTCCGGAAGCGGGAGAATTCTTAAACCGTTTGTTTGACATGCTTCAGTTTTTAATTCCCAATTACGTAAAAGAGGGAAAACATCAGCTGGTAATCGGTATCGGATGCACCGGAGGAAAACACAGAAGCGTTACTCTGGCAAATGAATTGTTTGTAAAATTTAAGGAAAGCGGAAAGTACGGTGTTACCATTTCCCACAGAGATGAGAAAATTGTGTAAGAATGGGAAAGATCCGAAGCATACAAAAAATAGCAGGTGAAATAGGGGCAAAGGAAAGGGCATGGATTGCGTATGTCATTTTCATTACAGGTTAAGGAAGAAATCGAAAAGCATATGAGTACGTCTCGTCACTGTCAGTTGGCGGAAATGGCGGCTTATGTGGTAAATCAGGGAAATTTTTTCTTAGAAAATGGGGAAAATGGGAAAGAAGAGGGCGAAGAAGCAAAGCTGGTTTTTCGAACGGAAAACGAGGCCGTACTTCGGAAAATCTTTACTTTACTGAAAAAAACATATAATATATACTCGGTTACACAGGAGATTGCGTCCGGCACGGTAGCAAAGGAAAAAGCTTACAGCATTACGCTGGAGGGAACGGATGCCGGCAAAGTGCTAAAATCCGTAAAATTAGGTGAGGCCGGTCACAAAACCATTTCCGGTATTATGATAAAAAACGCTTGTTGTAAGAGAGCCTATTTAAGAGGCACATTTTTGTGCATCGGCTCCATCAGTGATCCCAGTAAGAGTTATCATTTGGAATTTTTGGCGGGAACCATGGAACAGGCAGAGCAGTTAAGGGAAGTTTTGGCGGATTTTTCCATTGATGCAAAGATTACCCAGAGAAAAAAGTACTTTGTGGTCTATATCAAAGAAGGGGAAGCCATTGTGGATTTGCTAAACATTATGGGTGCCCACGTAGCTTTGATGAATCTGGAGAATTTGAGAATCGTAAAAGAGGTGCGTAACAGCATTAACCGCAGGGTGAATTGTGAGACGGCCAATATTACCAAAACCATAAATGCGTCTTACCGACAAGTGGAAGATATTGAGTATTTGAGGGACCATTACGGTTTACACAAGTTAGCGCCGGGCTTAGAAGAGATGGCCATTGTGCGATTGGCAAATCCGGATTTGCCACTAAAGGATTTGGGGGCATTATTAGACCCGCCGGTGGGCAAATCGGGAGTGAATCACCGACTTAGAAAATTATCCGAACTGGCAGAACGAATGCGAGAAGGAAAAGCGTAAAAGAGAAAATTCAATTAGGAAGGGAACGAATATGAAAGAAAAAACCGTAACAATTGAAATTGCAGAAGGATTGGATGCAGGAAAAATTGCTGTGCTGGTACAACGCGCATGCAAGCATTCCAGCTCGGTTTATCTTCAGGCGGAGGGAAAAAAGGTGAATGCTAAGAGCATCATGGGAATGATGAACATGGGTGTAAATAGCGGAACCGACATCACCATTATTGCAGACGGAGAAGATGAAGATGCTGCTATTGCGGAAATGGAAGCCTATCTTAAGACAGGAAAATAAAACGAAATTTGTTTGAAGAATTTGTTGTTTGCATGAAAATAAGTGCGGAAAGAATAAGCTTTAAAGCTTAGGAAAGGGCATGGTTTTGGTGTAATGAATCAGGAAATTTTAAATCATATTAACAAGGGACAAGTGTATGCAATTATCCCCGCCCGCTCCGGGTCGAAGGGGGTAAAAAACAAGAATATCCGATGCTTAAACGGATATCCGATGATTGCGTATTCTATTGTGGCAGCAAAGCTGTGTGAAAATGTAGATAGGGTGATTGTATCTACAGATTCGGAAGAATATGCTGAAATTGCCAGAAAATACGGAGCAGAGACTCCTTTTTTAAGACCTGCGGAATTATCTACGGATACTTCTACGGATATTGAATTTATGGAACATGTGATTAATTGGTTATATGAAAATGAAAAGAGTGTTCCGGAATTTTTTATGCATGTAAGACCGACTTATCCTATCAGAAGACAAGAAATAATGGACGAGGCGGTGCGTCAAATGAAAGCAGATGATACGGCAACCAGCCTTCGTTCGGCGCATTTAGCATCTAATACGCCGTATAAATGGTTTCATCGCTCGGAGGAAGGATATTTTAGCTGTATACCTGAGGGTCTTACTTTGGATGAGGCAAATAATCCAAGACAAGCTTTCCCGGACGTATATATTCCGGATGGATATGTAGATATGCTTCGTACGGAGTTTATTGTTAAAAGCGGATTGCTTCACGGAGATAAGATGATTGGCTATATTGTGCCTGGGGGTGTTGATATTGACGCACTTAAAGATTTGGAATATTTGGAATACTATCAGATGAAAAATGGTTCTCCGATTTTAGATTATTTAAAAGAAAATTATGAAGAATATCAGGAGAATAAGGAGTAGATTGCTTTGAAAATTCTAATGATTGGTCTTGGAAGTATCGGTCAAAGACATGTTCGAAATATAAGAAGGTTGTATGGAGATGCGGTAGAGTTACTGGCGTATCGCGTTCGGAGGCTGCAACATACCTTTTCTGATACGATGCAGATTCGGGATGGAGTGCAACTGGAAGAAGAGTTTTCCATTCATTGCTATGGAGATTTGGATGAAGCCTTGTTACAAAAGCCGGATATTGTTTTTGTGACGAACATTACGGCAAAACATATGGAATGTGCTTTGGCAGCAGCAAAGGCTGGTTGTCATATTTTCTTGGAAAAACCGGTTTCGGATTCTTTGGAGGGCGTGGAAGAATTGCTTTCCCTAACAAAGGAAAATGGGTGCAAGGTTTTCATGGGATACCAAAATCGGTATCATGTTTGTGTGGAAAGGCTGCGACACTATTTGAATGAGGATGTTCTTGGAAAAATCATTTCTGTGGATGCGGCTTTTTGCGAACGGTTGGTGACCATGCATACCTACGAAGACTACAGTACCACTTACATGGCAAGAAAAGATATGGGTGGCGGACCGGTCCTAAATCTGCAGATTCATGATATTGACCTTTTGCAATGGATTTTTGGTATGCCAAAAGAAGTGTTTGGAATCTGTGGAACCCACAGTAGTTTAAAAATCGATGTGGAAGACCATGCGGTTCTGTCCTATCAGACAGAGTATAAGGGAGCTTCGGTAACGGTTACTTCCCGCACGGATTTCTTGCAATATCCACCGGTACATCGTTTTGTGGTAGTAGGCGAAAAGGGAAGAATCGAATTAGATTTCAATAAAGCGGAAGTAGTTCTGATTCTTGGCGATGATGCACCGGTTGTGGAAACCTATCCGGATTTTGCAAGAAATGATATGTTTATTCAGGAATTGGAAAGCTTTGTTAAGTCTGTTAAGGAAGGCACAGAAACGGAAATACCCCTAGAAGAGGGCGTGAAGGGACTGAAGATTGCCTTGGCAGGAAAGCAGGCCGGTAAGGAGAGAAAGGTAATAACATTATGAAAAGCGAATATATGGAACGATTTAGTTTAAAAGGAAAAGTATGTATTATTACCGGCGGTGGCGGGCTGATTGGTATGAAACATGCGGAAGCGGTCATGGAAGGTGATGGAATCCCTGTGCTTTTAGACATTGTACCAGCCGGAATGGAAAGAGTGAAAAATGCATTGCAGGAAACATACGGTGACCGTCCGGTAGAAACCTTTGTGACGGATATTACAAAGAAGGAAGAGCTGATGAAAATCCGCGATGTTCTTTTGGAAAAGTATGGCCACATTGATGCGTTAATCAATAATGCGGCTAATAATCCCAAGGTAGAAGGTGGTTCAAAAAACTTAAATGCAACGCAGTTTCCGGAATTTCCGGTGGATATTTGGAATGCGGATATTGCCGTGGGTCTTACCGGAGCAATGCTTTGTGCCCAGGTTTTCGGGAAGGTAATGGAGGAGCAAAATAAGGGGGTAATCATCAATATTTCCTCCGATTACGGAATTATTTCTCCGGATCAGAGGGTATATCGGAAGGAAGGTATTCCGGAAGAAGAACAGATAATTAAACCGGTTTCTTATTCTGTGGTAAAGCACGGAATCATGGGATTGACGAAATATTTGGCAGTGTATTGGGCGCAGAAAGGTGTTCGTGTAAATACATTGTGCCCGGCAAGTTTATTGAACGGACAGGATGAGGAGTTTGTAAAGAAATTATCTAATCTGATTCCTATGGGAAGAATGTCCAATCCGGATGAATATGTCTGTACAGTGCTTTATATGTTGTCGGAAGCAAGCTCTTATATGACCGGTGCAACGGTGGTTCTGGATGGCGGCAGGACGATTTGGTAGGTTAATCATAACAAGTTAAAAGAAATGGAATACTTGCTACAGAAAAAGCAATCATTTATTGAAATCTGTATTTTCATTTTGTTTTAATTATGATATGATTGTAGAGGTGACGAAAGGAGTTCAGAAAAAGCGGACATCCTTTTGAAGCATAAGAATGTAAATCATGTAAGTTCATGAGTTATATGATTTCAAATTATATTTAAACGGAGGTAATCAAAATGGCTTTAGTATCAGCAGCAGAAATGCTCAAAAAAGCAAAAGCAGGCCACTATGCAGTTGGTCAGTTCAACATCAACAACCTTGAGTGGACAAAATCTATCTTATTAACAGCACAGGAATTGAATTCACCGGTTATCCTTGGTGTATCTGAAGGTGCAGGAAAATACATGACAGGTTACAAGACTGTTGTAGGTATGGTTAAGGGTATGATCGAAGAACTTAACATCACAGTTCCCGTAGCTCTTCACTTGGACCACGGTTCATACGAACACTGCTACAAATGTATGGATGCAGGTTTCTCTTCCATCATGTTCGACGGTTCTCACTTCCCTATCGAAGAGAACGTAGAAAAGACCAAAGAACTCGTTGCAGAAGCTCACAAGAGAGGAATCTCTATCGAAGCTGAAGTTGGTTCTATCGGTGGTGAAGAAGACGGTGTTGTAGGTATGGGTGAATGTGCAGATCCCGAACAGTGCAAGATGATCGCTGACCTTGGTATCGACTTCCTTGCAGCAGGTATCGGTAACATCCACGGAAAATATCCTGAAAACTGGGCAGGTCTTTCTTTCGAAACACTTGATGCAATCCAGAAATTGACAGGAGATATGCCTTTGGTTCTTCACGGAGGTACAGGTATCCCCGCTGATATGATCAAAAAAGCTATCGACCTTGGTGTTTCCAAGATCAACGTAAATACAGAATGCCAGTTGTCTTTCGCAGCAGCTACACGTGAATACATCGAAGCTGGTAAGGATCAGCAGGGTAAAGGATTTGACCCTCGTAAGCTCCTTGCTCCCGGTGCAGAAGCTATCAAAGCTACTGTTAAAGAGAAAATGGAACTTTTCGGTTCTGTAGGAAAAGCGTAAGGTTAAGTAATGAATGATGAAGGGGCGTTGTTGCAGGTGCGACAACGCCCTTTATTGGTTTAAAAACCAATAAAACCACCTGCTATGCAGGTGAGTTCCCAGATAGCTTTAGCTTCAAGAATCAAAAAACCTCCAGCGATATAATAAGTGCAGGTTCGCCAACCGCACAAAATTAAATCAAGGAGGTATCCAAATGGATAAGAATACTTTAGCACATACAATGTGGGAATGTAAGTATCATATTGTATTTGCACCTAAATTTAGAAGAAAAGTTATCTATCAAAAGATAAGAGCATATGTTGCCCGTATTTTGAGTGAGCTGTGCAAGAGGAAAGGAATCGAAATCATAGCGGCAGAAGCATGTCTGGATTACATTCACATGTTTGTGCGGATTCCACCAAAGTATAGTGTTTCAGAAGTAATAGGCTATCTAAAAGGAAAAAGTTCGCTAATGATATTTGAAAGGCATGCCAACTTAAAATATAAGTATGGGAACCGACACTTTTGGTGTAGAGGATATTATGTCGATACAGTAGGTAAGAACGCCGCAAAGATAGAAGAATATATTCGAAACCAGTTAAAAGAGGATTTGGAATACGATCAAATGTCATTGAAAGAGTACATTGACCCGTTCACGGGTGAGCCGGTAGAAAGAGGCAAATAAAAAAGGCTCTTTAGAGCCAGCCTGAGACCGCAGTGCGGAAGGCGAACTTTTCAGAGCCTCTTTAGAGGCAAGCAGGGAACAGCGACTTATAGTCGCAGAGCAAACTACCTGCTAAGCTGGTGGTGCTGATTGGTTGTAATTATATTAAAAAGTGATATTATATTTATGATTGAAAGAAAATATATCAATTTAGAAAGAATAAAGAATATGAAATATATAAAGATAGTAATTAAAATAAGTGTGTTTTTATTATTGTGTTGCTTTATTAATTCTGTATTAACATTTTTATTGATTAATACAGATTCGTGGAGCAGATATTCGATTAGGGGTTTGTATGAGGTGGATCAGAATATAGACATACTTTTTTTGGGGTCTTAAGTCGGATCGTAGCCATGTCGTT
>JAZNKK010000030.1:0-43177 GCA_045578545.1 Lachnospiraceae bacterium | reverse complement strand
CCTTCTGCAATACCAAGTGCCTGAGCAGCGATACCGATACGTCCGCCGTCAAGAGTATGCATTGCGATACCAAATCCTTTACCCTTCTGTCCGAGTAAGTTTTCCTTCGGGATACGGCAATCTGTGAAGATCAACTCGTAGGTAGAAGAAGCGCAGATACCCATCTTGTTTTCTTTTGTTCCGAAAGTAAATCCGGGTGTTCCTTTTTCTACGATAAATGCAGAAATTTCTTTCTGAACCTTACCGCGTTTTTCAATCTTGCCGGTAACCGCGATAACGATATAAACGTCAGCTTCTTTACCGTTTGTGATAAAGCACTTAGATCCGTTAAGAACCCACTCATCACCATCAAGTACAGCCTTTGTCTGCTGTCCCTGTGCGTCAGTACCTGCTCCGGGCTCAGTAAGACCGAATGCACCAAGTTTTTCACCTTTTGCAAGGGGTACTGCATATTTCTGTTTCTGTTCTTCTGTACCGAATGTCATGATGGGATCAAGACAAAGGGAAGTATGTGCAGAAACGATAACACCTGTTGTACCGCATACTTTAGACATTTCTTCAACACACATAGCGTATGTCAAAGGATCACAACCCTGTCCGCCGTACTCCTTGGGAACAGGAATTCCGAGGAAACCGTATTTTGCTAATTTGTCAACAGTTTCTCTGGGGAATCTGTGCTGCTCGTCAATCTCCTGAGCAAGAGGCTTAACTTCGTTTTCAGCGAATTCTTTGAACAGAGTTCTTGCCATCTCATGTTCTTTGCTCAACATAAAATCCATGATTTTTATTCCTCCATTAATTATAATTTAATCTTTTCTTATTTAGAGTAATCAAAGAAACCTGCGCCGGTTTTCTTTCCAAGTTTACCATCAGCAACCATTTTCTTAAGAAGAGGCTGAGGAGCGTACTTCTCGTCTTTGGTTTCGTTGTAAAGAACTTCCATGATAGCAAGGCAGATATCAAGACCAATCAAATCACCAAGGTGAAGGGGTCCCATGGGGTGAGATGCACCAAGCTGCATAGCTACGTCGATATCTTCTGCAGAAGCAGTTCCTGCATCCAATACACCGATTGCTTCGTTGATCATAGGGATCAAAATTCTGTTAACTACGAATCCGGGAGCTTCCTTAACTTCAACGGGAGTCTTTCCGATTTCGGTAGCGATTGCTTTAATCTTATCTACCATTTCCTGAGGTGTGTTTTCACCCTTGATAACTTCTACCAATTTCATTCTGTCTGCAGGATTGAAGAAGTGCATACCGATCATAGGTCTGTCCAATCCTTCGCCAATCTTTGTGATGGAAAGAGAAGATGTGTTGGAAGCAAACATACAATCTTTCTTAACGATTCCCATAAGCTCTTTGAAAATGCTCTGTTTGATTTCCAATTTTTCAAGAGCAACTTCTACGATCAAATCGCAGTCTGTACAGATTGCGTTAAGACCGGTTGTGATTTTGCCCATGATTTCGTCTGCTTTTTCCTGGGTAATCTTTTCCTTAGAAACAAGGAAATTCATGTTCTTCTGGATTTTTGCTTTTCCGCCTTCTGCATATTCTTCTTTGATATCGCAAAGGCATACTTCATAACCGTCTGTCATTGCAAATGCCTGTGCAATTCCGGAACCCATGGTTCCTGCACCGATAATACCAACTTTCATTTTTGTTCCTCCTTAAATATATGTTTAAGCTTTTTTACTTAACGTTTTTCATTAGCAGTTCTTGAACGGCTCTTTCACTTTTTCTTTGTTCTTGTCAAGGAAGAATGCCATTCCGTATTTCTGGTCTTCTGTTTCGAAACAGTCACCAAACAATTTTTCTTCAATCACGATTGCTTCATCCATATTTACCTGAAGTCCGTCGTTGATTGCTTTCTTGCAGTTACGAACTGCGATAGGAGCATTCTTTGCAATACCTGCTGCCATCTTTTCTGCTGCAGGCATAAGCTCTTCCTGGGTATAAACAGCATTTACAAGGCCGATGCGGTAAGCTTCGTCTGCTTTGATGTTACGTGCTGTGTAGATGAGCTGTTTTGCCATTCCCGGGCTTACAAGTCTTGCAAGTCTCTGTGTACCGCCAAATCCGGGGGTGATTCCAAGACCTACTTCCGGCTGGCCGAATACTGCGTTGTCAGAACAAATTCTGATATCACAGCTCATTGCGATTTCGCATCCGCCGCCAAGTGCAAATCCGTTCACTGCAGCGATAACGGGGATAGGGAATACTTCCAATTTACGGAATACGTCATTTCCTTTTTTACCGAATGCTTCGCCTTCCGCCTTTGTGAGAGTGCTCATCTCTCCGATGTCTGCACCTGCAACGAAGGATTTGGAGCCTGCGCCGGTTAAGATAAGACAACGTACTGCGTTCAAATCTACAGCGTCAAGAGTTGCATCCAACTCTTCCAAAACCTGAGAATTTAATGCGTTCAAAGCTTTTTCGCGGTTGATGGTAATCACACCAACGGCACCTTTCTGTTCATAAACGATAAAATCCATAGTTGTTCTCTCTTTCTCTTTTTTATTTTCAAGCACCACCGTGCCTGTCCTTTTTATCGGGCAGAGAAACTCTGCTTTACAGAACAAGGATAGAAGTCCCAATCTACTTGGAACTTCTATCTATGTTATTTTTTTATGCTTCGTATTTTTCTACTACGGTAGAGCAGCCCATTCCGCCACCGATACAAAGGGTAGCAAGACCTCTCTTCGCGTCACGCTTCTGCATTTCATGAAGAAGGGTAACAAGGATACGGCATCCGGATGCTCCGACAGGATGTCCGAGTGCGATAGCACCACCGTTTACGTTAAGTACTTCGGAATTGAATCCAAGGTCTTTTGCAACTGCAAGAGACTGTGCTGCGAACGCTTCGTTTGCTTCAATCAAATCAAAGTCATCCATAGTAAGACCGGTCTTAGCAAGAACTTTCTTGGTAGAAGCAACAGGTCCGATACCCATGATGGAAGGATCTACACCGCCAAGTGCTCCGGCTACCCAAGTTGCCATCGGTGTAATACCGAGTTCTTTTGCTTTTTCTTCGCTCATAACAACAACTGCTGCTGCACCGTCGTTGATACCGGAAGCGTTACCTGCGGTAACCTTACCGTCTTTGTTGATTGCACGAAGTTTTGCAAGACCTTCCAAAGTTGTTCCGGGACGAGGTCCTTCGTCGGTATCTACTACAACAACTTCTTTTTTCTTCTTAACTTCTACAGGAACGATTTCATCTTTGAATTTGCCTGCTGCCTGAGCCGCTGCTGCCTTTTCCTGGCTCTTAACAGCGAATGCATCCAGTTCTTCTCTGGAAAGGTTCCAACGAGGATCTTCGCAAATATTATCTGCGGTCTGAATCATATGGTAATTGTTGAATGCATCCCAAAGTGCATCGTTTACCATGGTATCTACTAATGTTCCATTGTTCATTCTGTATCCGTAACGGCCGTTCATCATTGCGTAAGGAGCCATGGACATGTTTTCCATACCACCTGCTACAACGATATCAGCATCGCCAGCCTGAATCATCTGAGCTGCCATATTAACGCAGTTAAGACCGGAGCCACACACTACGTTCACGGTAACAGCAGGAGTTTCAATAGGAAGACCTGCTTTAATGGAAGCCTGACGAGCAACGTTCTGTCCGAGACCAGCCTGGATTACACAACCCATATATACATGATCTACGCTTTCCGGCTTAACTCCTGCTCTGTTTAAAGCCTCTTTAATAACGATTGAACCGAGCTCAGCAGCCGGTGTTGTGGAAAGAGCTCCACCCATAGTTCCGATTGCAGTACGGCATGCGCCTGCCAAAACTATCTTCTTTGACATCTTTTTTCCCTCCATTGATTATATTTTTAGCCTCTTGCTGTGACCCACAAGTCCAGCGAATGGCTTATGCTTTTTGTCACTGTCGACCGCTTCTATTCTATCATAGCAAAAGTTGTTTTGCAACGCATTTATCACAAGTGCAGGACTCTCTTTTGCATTTTTTTAAAAACAATTAAAAAAGAGATAACGCTTTTCCAACTTTGGAAAACCATTATCTCCTCTTTTGTCTAAACCGGATTATCAAAAAAGACCTCCAATTTTTTCAAACACCGAATCAGAACCTTCATCTCATCCTCATCCAAGTCACTTACAATGGACCGAATCATCTTTTTATGAAAATCCCGATGATGGAAGAAAGCTTTTCTTCCTTTTTCCGTAAGGCTAACCAGCACCACTCTCTTATCCTCGGTGCTTCTCTCCCGGACAATATATCCCTTATCCTCTAAGTTATTCATATTCGTGGTAAGAGTTCCCACCGTTACCGAAAGACGCTTTGCTATTTCCGACATCCTTCTCGGTTCCTGAATATCAATCGCCTCAATAATATGCATATCGTTATTGGATATATCTTTAAATTCCTCTGTAATTACCGCTTTCGCCTCGGAATCCATCACGGTATGAAACAAATTTACCAACAGTTCATTCAGCGTACGGTTTGTACTCTTCGCCATAAAAAACCATGCCTTTCTTTGCCTAATTGCTTAACTTTTATCCCCAGATAAATACGCTGGCTCCGTAGGTGAGTCCCGCGCCAAAACCGGACATTACCAGCTTATCTCCTTTTTTTAATTTACCGGCTCTGTTTATTTCGTCTAAGAGAACCGGAATGGTGGCAGAAGACATATTTCCTACCTTCTCCAAATTGGTGGGAAACTTATCCATAGAAACCTTTAATCGTTTTGCCACTGCCTCAATGATGCGGATGTTGGCCTGATGCAACACAAAATGGTCAATCTCTTCCACCGTAAGGTTTGCCTTATTTAGCGCATCCAAGATGCTGGCCGGCACCTGACGCACCGCAAATTTATATACTTCCTGTCCGTTCATTGTAACATATCCCGGCAGAATTTGCTCCTTCTTTTCCGTAAACGGGTTTACCACGTCTCTGTCCTCGCAGGCCAGTACCATACCTCTTGCTCCGTCAGAGCCCTGGGAAAGACTGAGTATTCCGACATTTTCTTCCTCTGTCGCTTCCAAAAAGGCTGCGCCTGCGCCGTCTCCGAAGAGCACACAGGTGGAACGGTCGGTCCAATCCACAATTTTCGAAAGCACTTCTGCACCAATAATCAGTACATTTTTGTACAAACCGGTATTTATGTATGCATTCGCCGCATTTAAGGCAAACAAAAACCCGGAACATGCCGCATTTAAATCAAATGCCACCGCATTGCTGCACCCCAAAATGCTCTGCACCTGACAGGCACAGCAGGGAAGTAACATTTCCGGAGAACAGGTAGCAACAATAATCATCTCCACCTCTCCCGGCTGTTTTCCCGCCATCAAAAGGGCTTCTTTTGCCGCTTTTGCCGCAATGGAAGATACGGTTTCTCCGGTGGATATGTGACGGCTCGCAATGCCGGTTCTCTCCCGAATCCAGGCATCCTGGGTATCTACCAATTTTTCCATATCAAAATTTGTCACGATTTTCTCCGGCAGGAAACTTCCGGTACCGGTTATCTTTGTATTCATCAACTAAACTCCTCCATTATTTTCATGGCCGCTCATGAGGAAATCTTAATACTCACGGAATCTTTGGTATCTTTCTTCGGCAATTTCCGCGCCGGTTTTTCCGTCGTATTTTTCCAAAAACGTTTTGATGTTTTCCTTCATGTATCCGGCAATGGCTTCCTTGGTCTTCCGGTCCGCTCCGCCGAATTCCGGGATAATTTTTTCAATAATGCCCAGTCTCTTTAAATCCTGCGCCGTGATATTCATCACTTCACTGGCTTCCTTGGCACGGTTGGAATCTTTCCACAAAATGGAAGCGAAACCTTCCGGTGACAAAATGGAGTAGGTGGCATTTTCCATCATCCACACTTCATTTCCCACAGCCGTAGCCAGCGCACCGCCGCTGCCGCCTTCGCCAATCAAAATACAAAGCACGGGAACTTTTAAGCCGGACATCTCCAGTAAGTTTCTGGCAATGGCTTCGCCCTGACCTCTCTCTTCCGCTTCGATGCCGCAAAAGGCTCCCGGTGTATTTACAAAACTAATAATGGGACGATTGAATTTCTCTGCCTGCTTCATAAGGCGAAGGGCCTTACGATAGCCTTCCGGCATGGGCATACCGAAATTACGGTTTTGGCATTCCTTAAAATCTTTTCCCTTTTCATCGGAAATGATGGTGACGGGCTGGCCGTCAATAAAGGCAAGACCGCCCACAATTGCTCCGTCGTCTTTAAAACTTCTGTCTCCGTGCGCTTCCACGAAGAAATCAAAAATATGAGGAATGTAATCGCTGGCAGAAGGCCGGTCCACGGTGCGGACTGCCTTTACCTTTTCCCAAGCAGTTCTGGGAAGTGCATACCAGCTGCGTTCCTTTAAAGTTTCGCTGAGTTCAAAATGAAAATCCTCGTTGTCACTGTATGCCGCATAATCGCCTTCCTTACACTGATGGGTTTTAATCAGAAAATAAATGGTCTTCTTTAAATTTTCACGCTTCACAATACCGTCAATGATTCCGTGTTCCACCAAAAATTCCGCAGTCTGGAATCCTTCCGGCAGTTCCTGTCCGATGGTCTGCTTAATTACCCTGGGACCTGCAAAGCCAATCAATGCCCCGGGCTCTGCCATAATAATATCTCCCAGCATCGCAAAGCTGGCAGTTACGCCGCCGGTGGTGGGGTCCGTCAAAATAGAGCAGTACAAAAGACCGGCATCGCCGTGCTTTTTAATCGCTGCAGAGGTCTTTGCCATCTGCATCAAAGACACAATCCCCTCCTGCATTCTTGCTCCGCCGGAACAGCAAAACAAAAATACGGGCAATTTCAGCTCCGTTGCTTTTTCAATGGCACGGGTAATTTTCTCCCCTACCACATGACCCATACTGGCCATCATAAATCTGGCATCACAGACTCCAAGCACCGCTTCTTCTCCAAAAACTTTGCACTTTCCTACGGTAACCGCTTCCTTCAAACCGGTCTTTGCTCTGGTTTCTTCCAGTTTCTCTTCATAGCCTTCGTAAGACAGGGGATTGCTTACCGGCATATCTTCAAACCAGGGCTCAAAGGTATTTAAATCTGCCACCATACGGATACGGTTATTGGTACGAACCCGAAAATAACCGCCGCATTCATAGCATACATATTTCTTTTTGATAACGCGGCTCTTTTCTATCATCTTGCCGCATTTGGGACATTTGATGTAGTCTTCTTCTTTTCCCTTTCCAAGCTGCATTCTTACTTACCTCTCTTACTTCCAAACGATGTGTTTTATTCTCCGATGGCAAAGGAAAGTTCGGCCTTTGCCACAACTTTTCCGTCTACCGAAGCCACTGCTTCTCCAATGCCGATGGGGCCTTTTAATTTCACAATCTTGGTCTCTAACATAAGCACATCCCCGGGAAGCACTTTTTGTTTGAATCTGGCCTTATCAATTCCTACAAAGTACGCCGTCTTACCCTTCCATTCCGGAAGTCCAAGGAGTGCCACCGCGCCGGTCTGGGCAAGCGCTTCAATAATAAGCACGCCGGGCATTACCGGATTTCCCGGAAAATGGCCCGCAAAAAAAGGCTCATTAAAGCTGACACATTTTTTTCCTACTGCACGAACCCCGGGTTCCAGTTCCTCAATGGTATCCAAAAGCATAAAGGGATGTCTGTGGGGAATAATTTCCAAAATTTCCTTTGCACTATATACTGCCATATTCTTTGCCTATCCTTTCGATTCCTTTTATTCCGTATATTTTTTAATCAAAATACTGCTGTTATGTCCGCCAAAACCAAGGGAGTTACTAAGGGCATACTGCACCTCTTCCTGATAACTCGTTTTACAATAATTCAAATCCAGTTCTTCTTCGGATTCCGTAAGCCCTACGGTTCTGTGGATAAAATCATTTTCCATTTCTTTTACGCAGGTGATAAATTCCACCGCGCCGGCTGCCCCCAGCAAATGTCCCACCATGGATTTGGTGGAATTGATTTTGATATTTGCCGCGTGATCGCCAAAGGCCAGTTTAATGGCTCTAGTCTCAAAGAGGTCATTGTGATGGGTGCTGGTGCCGTGGGCATTGATGTAAGTAATATCCGTAAGGTCCGCGCCGGCATCTTTCACTGCATTTTTCATTGCACATGCCGCGCCGGCACCATCTTCTGCCGGTGAGGTAATATGAAATGCATCGGAAGAACAGCCGTATCCTACCACCTCTGCGTAAATCTTTGCACCACGTTTTTTCGCATGTTCCAATTCTTCCAAAATAACTACGCCGGCACCTTCGCCCATGACAAATCCGCTGCGGTCTTTATCAAAGGGAATGGAGCAACGGGTCGGGTCTTCGGAAGAAGACAATGCAGTAAGCGCCGTAAATCCGGAGATACCAATAGGGGTAATGCTGCTTTCCGTTCCGCCGGCCACCATTACATCCGCATCGCCGTACTGAATGGTACGGAACGCCTCGCCAATGGAATTGGTACCGGTGGCACATGCCGTCACCACGTTAATGCTTTTTCCTTTTAATCCAAAAGCAATGCTCACATTTCCTGCTGCCATATTGGAAATCATAAGCGGGACAAAGAGCGGTCCTACTTTGGACGGACCTTTCTCCTTCAATCGGTCATATTCACGCTCAATTGCCTGTAGGCTTCCGATACCGCTTCCCACGGCGCAGCCTACGCGATACGCATCTTCTTTTTCCATTTCAATTCCGGCATCTTCCAGCGCTTCTTTGGCCGCCGAAACCGCAAACTGGCAAAACCGTTCCATACGCTTCGCCGCCTTCTTATCCATATATAAAGAAGGGTCAAACTCTTTTACTTCTGCTGCCAATTTACATTTATAATCCGTTGCGTCAAATGCACTTATCGGACCAAAGCCAATTTTTTCCTGCTTTACGCCTGCCCAAAATTCTTCTACACTATTTCCGATGGGAGTAATCGCTCCCATTCCTGTAACAACGACTCTTTTTTTCATATTCGAATCAAACCTTCCTTTCCTGCCTTCGGGGACTTAAATCGCCATACCGCCATCTACACAAAATACCTGTCCGGTAATATAGTCGGATTGATTGCCGGCCAAAAACAATACCATATTGGCAATGTCCTTTGCCTCACCCATTTTCCCCATGGGAATTGCTTTGGTGGCATTTTCAATCACGTCTTCTGCCATGGCGCCGGTCATTTCTGTTTTGATAAATCCCGGTGCTACCGCATTAACGCAAATTCCTCTGGAAGCAAATTCTCTTGCCACACTCTTCGTAAGCCCGATCAGACCTGCCTTAGAAGCAGAATAGTTGGCCTGACCTGCATTTCCAAGAACGCCGCTGACGGAAGAAATGTTAATGATTTTTCCTGCCCTGTTTTTTAAGAAGGAACGGGAAAGCAGCTGAATCATGTGAAATGCACCCTTTAAATTAGTGTCAATAACATCTTCAAAATCCTGTTCTGACATACGCATCAATAAATTGTCTCTTGTGATTCCGGCATTGTTTACCAAAATATCAACTTTTTTATACTCCTCTAAAATCGCCTTAATCATGGCTTCGCTGTCTGCTTTGTCCGCCACGTTGCAACGCATCGCTTTTGCCTCGCCACCTTCGGACAAAATCTCCTCCACCACTTCCTTGGCTCTGGCCTCGGAACCGTTATAATTTACAATCACCGTTGCTCCGTTTCGTGCTAAGGTCAAAGCGATTTCTTTTCCAATTCCTCTACCTGCTCCGGTTACCAATGCTACTTTTCCGGTTAACATGACAATTCCTCCATTACTTTATCTAAATCTTCTAATTTATCTACATTCATTACTTTTACTTCTTTGGAAATCTTTTTCATAAAACCGGTTAATGTTTTGCCCGGTCCGATTTCAATAAAAGTATCCACACCGTCTGCAATGAGTTTTTCCATACTTTGCTGCCAGCACACCGAGCTGGACACCTGACGGGTAAGTAAATCCTTAATTTCATTTTCTTCTGTTACATAATCGGCGTGTACGTTAGAAACATAGGGAATCGTCGGCTTGGATACCGTTACCGTGCCAAGCACTTCTCCCAACTTTTCTCCCGCTCCCTCTAATAATTTTGAATGAAACGGTCCGCTGACATTTAAGGGTATGCATCGTTTTGCTCCCTTCGCAGTAAGCTTTTCTGCCGCATTCTTCACTGCCGTTTCTTCCCCGGTAATTACAATCTGTCCGGGACAGTTATAGTTTGCCACGGAAACAATTCCTTCCGTTTCTTCACAAATCAAACGGATTTCCTCTGCATCCATTCCCAGCACTGCGGTCATGGCGCCACCTACCGGATATGCTTCCTGCATATAGATTCCACGCTTACGAATGACACGGAACAAATCCGAAAGTTCCATAACATTTGCAGCGGCTAAAGCACCATATTCCCCGAGACTAAGACCCGCACATACATCAGCTTTTATCCCTTTCGCTTCCATCACCTTCAAAATAGCAACTTCCGTAGCCAGCATTGCAATCTGTGTGTATTCCGTAATGTTTATCTTTTCATTCTCTTCAAAACACAGTTCCTCCATCGAAAGACCGGTTGCCTCTCCTGCAAGCTGATATACCTTTTTTGCTTCTTCGTATTGGTCATAGAATCCCTTTCCCATGCCTACATATTGCGCCCCTTGCCCGGGGAATATAAATGCTATTTTACTCATAGATAGCCTCCACTTTCTTTTATTTGCCAAGAAGTTCCTTCGCCTGCTGCATAATTTCCTGAATCATTTCTTCACAGCTTTGTTCTTTTTTTATCAAACCGGCAATCTGACCTGCCATCACGGTACCGTTTACTACGTCACCATCCATCACTGCGTTGCGAAGAGAACCCAGGGTTAATTTTTCCAGTTCCATAAAATCCGCACCGCTTTGTTCTAATTTTAAGTATTCTTTGGTCATACGATTACGAATACTTCTTACCGGGTGCCCGGTGCTCATACCGGTCACCGCAGAATCGATATCCTTTGCTTTTACTACGGCTTCTTTGTAATTTTTATGTACAATGGACTCGCTTGCTACTACAAAACGGGTTCCCATCTGTACCGCTTCTGCACCCAGCATAAATACTGCAGCAAATCCTCTGCCGTCGCCGATACCTCCGGCTGCAATCACCGGAATCTCTACCGCATCCACAATCTGGGGTACCAAAGACATGGTGGTAATGGAACCGATGTGTCCGCCACTTTCCATACCTTCCGCAACTACCGCATCAGCACCGGCTCTCTCCATCATTTTTGCCATAGCCACACTGGCTACCACCGGGATTACCTTGACGCCGGCTTCTTTCCATTTTTTCATAAATTTTGCCGGACTTCCTGCACCGGTAGTTACTACCTTTACGCCCTCTTCAATTACAATGTCGGCAACTTCTTCCGCATTGGGATTTAAGAGCATTACATTCACACCAAAAGGTTTATCCGTAAGAGCTTTGCATTTACGGATTTCTTCCCGTACAATCTCAGGGGGCGCGGAAGCCGCACCGATGATACCAAGACCGCCTGCATTGGAAACTGCAGCTGCCAGATTGTGCTCTGCAACCCATGCCATACCACCCTGAATAATCGGATATTCAATTCCTAACAATTCTGTAATTCTTGTTTTCATCCCTAATACCTATACTTTCAAACGATTCCGATTTACGCCTCTACACCTTTAGACTTCATATATTCAATGATGGCTCCGACCGTAGTAATGTTTGCCAAGTCTTCCGAGGGAATTTCTACACCGTATTCTTCTTCAAATGCCATTACAAGTTCAAATAAATCTAAAGAATCTGCTTCCAAATCCTCTTTAAAACGAGATTCCTCTGTAATTTCAACACCTTCCAAATTCAACTGTTCTTCAATAATTTCTTTTACTCTTTCTAACATTTCTTTGTCTCCTTTTTTATACTTTATATTATTATGCCTCAAATTAGTTTGATTATCAAATATTTTGATTATCAAACTAATTTCTTATCCTAGAATAACTCCAACCACAGTCCTTGTCAACTACATTTTTTATTTCTTTTTGCAGAAGCACTGTTATCCTTATTTTATAGAATCACGTTTCCATAGGGGCATGCATTTTCTGTTTCTTATTTGTTTTTTCTAAGGCGAAGTATGTATTCTCTGTTTCCCATTTGTATTTTGCTCTGTTATAAACACTGCAAGATAATAAAAAAAAAGCAATGCATGGTCTCCCACACATTGCTCTTTCGTTTTTTTTCTTAGAATTCCGGTTCAATCAATCCGTAAGTATTTCCTTTTCTCTTATAAACCACGTTCACCTGGTCAGTCTCTGCATTACAGAAGACAAAGAAATTGTGTCCCAAAAGTTCCATCTGTACACAAGCATCTTCCGGATACATCGGTTTAATGTCAAACTTCTTGGTACGGATAATCTTAACTTCTTCCTCATCCATGAAATCTTTTTCCATGTATTCCTGTTTGAAGAAAGCTACATTCTGTTTCTGATCTACTAATTTTGTTTTATATTTTTTCAACTGTCTTTCGATAATTTCTTCCACCAAATCAATGGAAACATACATATCGTTGCTGACCTGCTCGGAACGAATAATGTTGCCCTTTACAGGAATTGTAACTTCAATTTTCTGTCTGTCTTTTTCTACGCTGAGTGTTACATGAACTTCTGTCTCAGGTGTGAAATATTTTTCCAACTTACCGATCTTATCTTCGACAGCCCCCTTTAAACCGTCTGTAACTTCAATATTCTTTCCAACAATGATAAATTTCATAGCCATCATCCCTTCTCTAGGTTTATCGTAGGATAATTATACCATATTTAGGGTAGGCTTGGCAACCTTTCCGGTATTTGTTACAACTAAGATTTTCTCTCTTTTTCTTATGTCCCCCCTCCTTTTATATCCCGGTTTCATTTTTTCTTTTTTCTCTTTTTTTCGCTGTTTTTTGTCATTCTTTTTTGTGGATAATGTGCATAACTTGGTGTATAACTTACTATTTAGGCATTCTTGGCTGTCCAAAATTGTGGATAACTTTTGTTTTTACACTTAAATCAGAAAAAACAGACAAAATCACCTTCTTGGTGAAACCATACAAAAATCTCCACCGGCAATACCGATGGAGATTCTTTTTTACATTTCTTATTTCAACTTCCAAAGCTTCCTTTGATTAGAAAATTCTTCGAATTGCCAAAATGTTACGGTAGCTTGCATTGGAAATGATAATACCGGTTCTGGAAGTACTTGCATGAACAATCTGTCCGTTTCCGATATAAATTGCTACGTGTCCGGAATAACAAATCAAATCTCCGGGCTGTGCATTTTCCAAGCCACCATCTACGCCATATCCCTGGCTACGGTCTGCTGCCGATGAGTGCGGCAAGGATACACCAAACGCTGCATATACACTCATTACAAATCCGGAACAATCCGCTCCGTTGGTAAGACTGGTTCCACCATATACATAAGGATTTCCAACGAACTGACATGCATATTCCGCAACCGCCACACCAAGAGAGCTGTCACCGGTAATCACAGGAATGGCATAGTCTGTGTTGCCGCTGCTTTGTGCTGCTCTTGCCGCTGCTTCCGCTGCTGCCTGAGCTTCCATCTGGGCCTGACGTTCTCTTTCCAAACGAGCCTCTTCTTCTTCTCTGGATTCTGCGGTAACAAAGTCCGTACGAAGTTCTACGTAATCCATAGATACATATCCGTCACCTTCTTCAATGGAAACACGTACCCAGCCATCTAATTCTTCCAATACACTCAGTTCTTCCTCGATTGGCACCAATCCCAATACTTCAGATTCGGTGGTGGGTTCGGTACGAACCTTCAAGGTTGTAGTGGTAACGGTTGCAATCCGTTCTCCCACTTCTGCTGCCAACGCGATGGCTTCTTCTCCGGTTACACAGTACTCTGCTTTTACATAACCGGTAACATTTCCGGAAGAAATGAGATACCATCCGTTTTCTTCTTCAATAAAATTACCTACGGAATCATCGTATAACTTACCGATGATTTCTCCCTCTTCACTGGGAATATCTCTTACATTTACATAATCATATACCTGTGCAATTACCAGGTTGCTGAAATTCTCAGGATCGGTATTGGCTGCTGCTTCCGCATCCATAACTTCCTTCATTTCACCGCTGATTTCCGCTGCTGCCACAATATTGGCTGCAATCACATTTCCTTCATTGATCTCCTGCGTAGCTTCTGCCTCTACTCCGCTGATGCTTGCCGTATAATCCTGCATGGAGTCATTTCCGGAAATAATACCGTTCTCGCTGGCTACAAGGTTTTCTTCATATAAATCCTGCAACGCCATTCCGTCTTCCAATGCCAGTGCCACACCACTTGCCGGTAACACCTGGGCTACATTGGTTGCCTGAATTGTCGTTTCGCAGAACCCTAATGCTATCATTGTTGACGCTAAAAACACCGACAACGCCGATATCAATTTCTTTCTCATAATGGTGATATCCTCCAAACTGTATTGCTACAGTATTTTTAAGATTTATTACAAAATTGTTACAACTTGTTAACAATATAACACCATTTGCAATTCATGTCAACCATGTATGAGATACTCTTGTACGGAATATATGGCGTTAGCGCCGTCTGCCACCGCCGTTACAATCTGTCGAAGCGGCTTGGTTCTGACATCTCCTGCCGCAAAAATACCGGAAACCGAGGTCTTTGCGTCCTCACCGGCTTTAATGTATCCGTTAGAATCCAGTTCCAATAAATTACCAAAAAGTTCCGTATTCGGACGGATTCCGACTGCCACAAAAAGACCTTCCACATTGATTTGTTTTGTTTCATTGGTCTTTACATGGCGGACTACGATACCTTCCACTTCATCCTCACCGCAAATTTGGGTAACAACGCTGTCCCAGACCACTTCTACATTTTCCAGAGCGAACAAAGCGTCCTGTAATGCTTTTGTTCCGCGAAGCTCATCTCTTCGGTGAATCAAATATACTTTCTTACATCCTCTGGCAAGAAAAATAGCATCCTCAATGGCTACGTCTCCTCCGCCAACCACTGCAACTTCCGCATCCTTATAAAAAGCACCGTCACAGGTAGCGCAGTAGGACACACCCATTCCCGTCAATTCTTCTTCCTTTTCAATGCCCAGATGTGCATGCTTAGCACCGGTAGCAATCAAAAGAGTCTTTCCTTCAAACACGCCGCCATCCGTAACTACCGTTTTTTTCTCCGGTCCGTTTTGCACCTCGATTATCTTTGCCGCAACACGCTCCACACCAAATTTCTCTGCGTGCTCTAACATTTTCTTTCCCAGCTCCATCCCGGTAACCCCGGGCAGTGCCGGATAATTATCCACTTCATAGGTAGAAAGGACTTGTCCGCCGTAAGTCCCCTGTTCTACCAGCAGGGTATTTAATTTTGCCCGCATGGCATAGATGGCAGCCGTCAAGCCGGCCGGTCCACCGCCAAGAATAATCAAATCGTACATTTTCTACCTCCAAGTTTTTCTCACTACTTGTAATTATTTCCTTTTTTATTATAATTTATTTTGATGGATTTTGCAGTATCTTTTCTCTGTTTTTCATCCTGGAATATCAAAACGAAAGGAGTTTATTATGAACCCCATCGCACTCATTACCGGTGCTTCCAGAGGCATCGGACAGGAAATTGCCATCCTTTTGGCCCAAAACCATTATGATTTACATTTAATTTGTAAAAATAACCTTCCCCTGTTGGAAGATCTAAAGCAAAGCTTACAGGCATCCTACGGAATTCAATGCACCTGTTATCAGGGTAATGTGGGAGACCCCGACTTCATCTTAGAAGTTTTTTCCAACCTTTCCCATTTAGATGTTCTGGTGAACAATGCCGGCATCTCCCATGTAGGACTTTTGTCCGATATGACAAATGACGAATGGAACGAAGTAATGAATACCAATATAAATTCTTATTTTTATACCTCCAGAGCCGCCATCCCTTTGATGTTAAAAGAAAAAAGCGGACACATTCTTAATATTTCTTCTGTATTTGGAGAATACGGTGCCTCCATGGAGGTGGCCTATTCCGCCAGCAAAGGTGCGGTAAACTCATTTACCAAAGCTTTGGCGAAGGAATTGGCTCCCAGCAACATTCAGGTGAACGCATTGGCTCCGGGCGTTATTGATACCAGTATGAACGCCCACCTTTCTAAAGAAGAACAAGAAGAACTCATCGCCCAAATTCCGGCAGACCGTATCGGAGAAGCAAAAGAAGTAGCACTTTGCGCCCTTCGTATCTTGCAAATGCCCGGCTATCTTACAGGACAAATCATCACCCTTGACGGTGGCTGGATGTAGTCCAAAAACAACAAAACGTTAGTGCCCTACGGATATAACCGTAGTTCACTAACGTTTTCTTTTTGCATTTTCTTGTTACATATTTTACCGCTATGTCAATCCTTCTGCTGCCGTTTTATTCGTCAACTAATTTTATTCATTGATCTTGACATTTCTGGAGCCGCCTTCAAACTTCATAGCTTCCGGCTTTGCACCAAGGCCTACCGGCACTCCGGCATGAATATTGACATCAATAGTAGTAAATTCGGTTTCTATACTTGCGTCCTCTGCCATAGAGCCGACTCCCAGTACCTCATTACCCTCGCCGATTGCACTGATGTGGGAATTGCCGGCAGTAATAGTCAATCCGCCACACTTGCTTCCGACAAGCTTTACGTGATGTCCGTTCATGGATACCACCACTTTTGCCTGACGAATATCAATATTTCCTCCGCACTCAAAAGCAGAACCGATACCGCATACATCATTTCCGGAACCATTCACCATAACGCTGGCACTTTCAATACGTACCTGTTGCTCGCCATTCACACAACCAATACCGGAACCGGACGTTGTACGTAATTCCACAGCCAAACCGGTTTCTTTCAAGGAAACGGGAACCGTTCCCTCCATTACACCAATGCCAACACCATCCATGCTGGCAACATTGACTTCCACTTTTCCTGCATGAATATGGATTAAGCTATCCTTTCCTGCAATACCGCCACCGATACCGATACAACGATTACCTTCCGCATTTACGATAAGGCTTCCGGATAGTGTGGAAATAATCTGTCCAAAATGGGTACCCGGATCATTACCAATCGCATAGCAATCAATTCCTTTCACCGATACATTCAATTCACCAGGACCTTCTAACTTCAATACGGAACCTTCCGGAACCCGAATACCGGTAACATTGATAAAATTACTTTCTTCTACTACCAAGGTAAGTTCCGAATTTTTTCCTACCTCAATACAGGGAATCTCATCACAGCCTACCAAGTGCAGATTGCGGATGGTAATTCGGCTCTTAGAATTATCCTTCATTCGGATAATCATATCTGCGTCAAAGTCCGGGTTACCCACAATAGTAAGTTCCGGCTGCGCTACGATAATTCCGGTGTACTGTTCCAGGGCAAGACGCATCATTACGATTTCTTTTTCCTGGTTCACCACATACATTTTCTTCTTTGCTTTATCCTTACCCTTCGCGTTAGCATTGATAATCTCTTTCTTTATCTCTTCCGGAATGGAGGCCTGAATCTCAAATTGAGGCTTTGCCGTATAATAGCCCTGAATTAAATCCGCATCCATATGAATCATTGCTCTTAATTCTTCCGAAGTTTCCACACCTTCCGCCAAAGCCAAAAATCCATTGTCATGGGCAAATTCAATGATATTCTTTACAAAATGCTGTCTTCTGGAATCTTCATTAATTCCACAAATTAACATACGGTCAATCTTAACGTAGTTCGGTAAAAACCGAAGCAAGCTGGAAGTATTGGAATATCCGCTTCCAAAGTCATCAATAGCCACTTCGAAGCCTTCCAAAGAACTACGACTCTTCAAAAGTTCAATACCGGCATCCGCCATTTCCATCTGCTCTGTGATTTCCACAACCACATCCCGGAACAAGGAACTGTACTTCTTGGAGAGCTTTGCAAAATCCGTCTCATCCAAATGATATCCGGGAATACTATTAATGAAAATCTTCTTCCCGGTCAGTTCGTTCCGTTTCTGGTCAAAAATTTCCAAAACATTATTTAAGGTAGCCCGCTCAATTTCATAGAGCTTTTGATCCATGGTGGCATATTTCAAAACAACCATGGGGGAGATGGCCGGCTGGGTATCCGTACGCATCAACGCTTCGTAAGCATATACCTCACCGGTCTTCGCACTTACAATAGGCTGGAACGCATACTTAAAGGAATTCTTTTCAATAATTTCCTTAACCAGCTTTCTTTCATCCTCATCTATGGTCACCCCATTTCTTCCTTCTTCAGAGAAATGAGCTGCTCTGCGATTATTTTTGGTGGCACGTTTCTTATACATTGCTTCGTCCACCACGGACTGCATCTGTAATTCTTCGTCCGCTTTCACGATGTAATAACCGTAATTAATTTCCAAGCTGTACTCTTTGCCGGAAATCCCATTGTACTGTTCCACACGCTGTTCCAAGGTTCTGACCAAGCATTTTACCGCATATTCCTCATCGTTTACGGAGAACAATGCCACTGCAAATTCATCGCTTCCGAGACGACCGCAAATAGCGGAATCCGGAAGACTGTCCCGAATCATCTTTGCCAATGTCTGAATGGCAATATCGCCTTCCAAATGTCCATATACTTCATTGATATTACCAAGGCGGTCCAAATCCACGCAAAGAAGACCAATCTTCTTTTGATGCAAAATACAGTGTTTCCGCACAGCCTCCAGTTCTTTCAAAAAGCCTCGGCTGTTATACAAACCGGTCAAACCATCACGAATCTGTAACTGTTCCAGGCTCTGGTTTGCTCGAAGCAATTCGTTGTTTGCAAAAAGGATTCTGCGGTCGCTGATAAATTTACCAAGAACACTGTTTAACTTCAGCCCGTACTTTTCTACATAATGAATGTATTCATCATATTGATTTAAACAAAATACAATGTAACCAAAATTACGATGTTCGTACTGCAAAGGAAGAAGAATCATCGGACTATCCTTTTCCAATTCTTTGGCAAATCCGGGAATCAAATCTCCGAGACGCACGATTTTTCCGTCCTCTGCATCTGCTCTGGTATCCGCAAGCACGATGAAAGTTTCTTCCTCGGAATTATCGATACCGATTTCTCCCTCAAAGAAAATATCATCCATAAATTGCGTTCTGCAACAAATCAGCATATCTTCCAATATGTATTCGGTCAGTACCGACGCACTGTTTTCCATATCCGGACACTCTAACAAATCCGCTTCCATCTTATAAAGGAAAGTTTCTAAGGCCTCTTTGGAATCCATCAAAGCATACATCTTTCGAATCTGGTCGATGGAATCAAATTCGTGGGTACATTCACAACCACAAGAATCTGCCAAACGAAGGGAGGCCGGTATTCTCTGTACTTTTTCCGGTTCTTTCCCTTCTTTCATAAGGAGAAGACATTCGATTGTCTTTTCCGCCATTTTCTTTACGTCTTTCTTACAGGTGGTAAGTAGCGGGCGATGGAATTCTCCCCGCACATTTCCCATCATTCCGGCAATCATAACATCTTCCGGTACACGATAACCGTTTTCCTTTAACACGTGATATACACGGATTCCCATTCGGTCATTGGCACAAACAATCGCATCCGGCTTGTCAACCTTCAGTAATTCATCTGCAATTTTTTCCGTTTTGTTCAAATCATATCCGCCGTACCGGATTCGTTTTTCCTCCGGAACAATTCCGTTTCTTTCCAGAACCTCACGGTAGATTTCCAACAATTCCCGGCTTCGTTTCTCTTCTTCTTTTCCTAAAATAAAGTCAATCTTTTTACAACCGTGACATTCTATCAAGTGAACCAACATCTGGGTAAATGCATCTGCCGGGTCGGAAATTACACTGACACAATCCTCGCGTTCCATATTGATGGACACCACCGGCACGCCGTATTCTTTCGCCTTTTCCACCACCGATGACAAAAAAACTTCATCTTCCATGTATTCCGTATCCAAAATCAATCCGGAAAGCTTGCGAAGATTCATCATAAACAACACATCACTGCTGATATTGTGTGCCTCGGTTTCCAAAATAACCCCGGGATCAAACACTAACAGCTTGCAATTGTGCTTTCTCGCTTCCTCATTAATTTGTTTTATTCTAAGATAACATTCTTCATCATGTATTTTTGCAACACATAATCCGATTACTCTTTGTTTCATAAAAAAGATACCACCTATTTTATAATAAACATTGATTTTTTCCGTTTCCTTTTGCGCGGTATAGAATTTTATCCGCCAGAGAGAACAATTCCTTGTCGGTCATCAGACCTCCCATGTGTTCTGAAATCCCGCAACTGAAGGTTACATTTTCTTCCTTCCAGTCAAATCGGTGATTTCTGAATTTCTCCAACACCTTGTCCATTTCCTTTTTGGCTTCTTTTCCTTTTAGCCCTCGGAAAATAACTGCAAATTCTTCTCCGCCGTATCGGCATACATAATGGTTGTCTCCAAATTCTTCCTGTAAAATTTCCGACAGATACAAAATGACTTCGTCACCTTTGCTGTGACCGTACGTGTCGTTTACTTTTTTAAAGTTATCAATATCCAGTACCGCCAGCGAAAGTCCGTCTTCGCAAGGATGTTTCATGGTAAACTGTTCCAAGAAAGCATAAAAGGCAGTGTGGTTATACAAACCGGTCATCGTATCTCGCAGAAGCTGTCCTTCCAAATCCATACGATAGTTTTCATTTTCGTTAATCTTCTTTACATTACTTCGTGAGAAATCACTCAAAAGGCTTCCGAGGACCCACATCAAGATTAGAACCACTGCCACCAGCAAATAGTTAAACAGCTGATTGTTCAAAGGAAGTAACGTAAATATGGGAGCCAGCGACACCACAATCAACATACTGATAAATGCCAGCACCTCCGAAAAGGTCAGATAGCGACGTTCCTCATAAATCGCGGCCACAAATAGCGGCAAGGTAAGAAAAGCCAGGGATGCCGGGAAGGAACAAAGCGTAATGCAAAATACACAGGCCACGCAGGATACGTGAGCCAATAGCAGATAGTTCTTTGTCTTTGCCTTAATTTTGGGATGCCGCATTAAATATACCAACACACCGTAGCATATAAAATTGCCAATGGCCGGAATCAATACATTGGACAAAAGAAAGTTTTTGCTATCCTCCAAAAAACCGGCGAGCTGTAGCGGCTTTACCAAGGTAACACCCACCACAATATGTAAAATAATGACCACTAAAATATTTTTTTGGTATTTTTTTCGAAATTCCTTATATGCGTCTTTCACTTTTTTCCCTCGTTCTACCAAAATAAAACGGAACAATCGGGCACATTCCTCGCTCATGTTACCATAATCATCCATTTTAATAATCATTACCATGATAACACAATTAGTTTGGATTGGAAACAATATTTTTTACTATAAAATACTTGTTTTCTCTGTAAAAATCGTATATGTATCGGCCACAGGACAACCGTTTTTTCCCATTGCGGTTGTCCCGAGGCCTTCTATAAGACGTCTCACTGCTTGCACTTTATTTCTGTCTTCACCGTCTGACAACATCAAACAGCGGTTCTCCGGCTTTAATTTCGCCGTTTTTCCTCATTTCAATCCTTTGATGTTCTTCCGCTTCCGGACATACCACCGGCGTTGCTACCGAAAATCCGTTTTTGGTTACGATTTCCAAATCTACCTCCATTAGCATATCTCCCTTTTTCACCTTATCCCCCTCTTTTACCTTGACCGAAAACCCTTCTCCGTTTAGTTTCACCGTATCAATTCCCACATGAATTAACAGACGGATTCCCTGCTCTGTGGTAAAGAGAATGGCATGCTTGGTATCCGGAATCCATTCCACCGTTCCGTCCTCCGGGGCCGTGATGTGTCCGTCTTTTAAAAACAGTACCACCCCGTCACCCATCATCTTTTCCCGAAATGCCTCATCCGGGGTTTCTTTTACCGATTGCACTTTTCCGGTTCCCGGACTGCAAATCGTCCCTACGACTTCCATGTTGGTACCGTTTTCCATCTTAGACTTGGAAACGTTTTCTGTACCTTTGTCCATCTCCCGTTTCAAAGAATGCTCCGACTCCGGAGAAACCAGATAGTCCTCCAGTCTGGATTTTATGACCGTTACTTTGGGACCGTAAATAATTTGTACCCCGTCTCCCTTTCGCACAACGCCGGAAGCCCCGGTACTCTTTAAAATATCCTCTCTTACCTTTCCGGATTGATGCACCGTACAACGAAGTCTGGTGGCACAACAATCAATATCGGAAATATTGTCTTTTCCGCCAAGTCCCTCCACAATTTTTACGGAAAGCTCATCCCCGCTTCCAAGGCCTTCTCTTTCTCTTTTCTTTGCATCCATATCACTTCTGGTATATAACTTTGTTTCCTCTCCGGCTCGTCCCGGAGTTGCCAAATCCAGCTTTCGAATCAAAAATCCAAACAGGAAGTAATAGACAACGAAATAGAAAATTCCTACAATCACAATCCAAATCCAGTTGGTTTTTGCATTCCCCTGCAAAATACCAAAGAGGAACAGGTCAATCAATCCGCCGGAGAAGGTCATACCCACACCTACCTCGAACACGTGCATCAGCATATAAGCCAGCCCCGCAAACACACAGTGAATTCCGTATAAAAGGGGCGCCACAAATAAAAAGGTAAATTCAATGGGTTCCGTAATTCCGGTGAGCATGGACGTTACTGCTGCCGAAAGCAATAATCCGCCTACCTTTTTACGATTTTCCGGTTTTGCCATGCGGTACATGGCAAGTGCCGCTCCGGGGAGTCCAAAAATCATAAGCGGGAACTTTCCGGACATAAATCGGGTTGCCGACACGGCAAATTGTTCCGTAGAAGGGTCCGCCAGCTGCGCAAAGAAAATATTTTGTGCTCCTTCCACCAACTGTCCTTCCACCTCCATGGTGCCACCCAGTGCGGTTTGCCAAAACGGCAGATAGAAGACATGGTGCAGTCCGAAAGGAATCAAAAGTCGTTCCATCAAACCATACACCCAGGTTCCGAAATATCCGCTTCGAAATACCAAATCCCCCACTGCATATATCCCGCTTTGAATCACGGGCCAGACAAAATACATCGCAATACCAACCACCACATAGACCAAGGCACTGATAATCGGCACAAATCTGGTACCACCAAAGAAGGAAAGTACCTGTGGCAATTCAATTTTATAAAAGCGGTTATGCAATGCCGCCGTGCCAAGCCCTACCAAAATACCGCCAAATACTCCCATTTGCAGGGATGTGATTCCGCATACGTTTGTCACTGCTCCCGCAAGCATGTTTTCCGCACCGCCGTTAATTTCTATCATGGCCTGTATGGAGGCATGCATGATAAAGAAGGCAATCACGGACGCTAATGCCGCCACTTCTTTTTCTCTTTTTGCCATACCGATGGCCACTCCGATGGCAAACAAAATCGGAAGATTTGCAAACACAATATCCCCTGCATCCCTCATAACCAAAAAGATGGCATGCAAAATCGTACCTTCTCCCATAAGACTTGTCAGACCGTACGTTTCTAACATGGTAACATTGGTAAAAGACCCACCGATTCCCAATAAAAGTCCTGCTACCGGTAAAATCGCTATGGGCAACATGAAAGCTCTTCCCACTCTTTGAAGAACTCCAAATACTTTTTCTTTCATTTTCATTTCCTCGTTTCCCTTTTTTCTATCGATATTCTTGCATATCCGAAAAATCAATAAATTTTTTTCTTTTTTCCATGTTATTTATGTACAGTTTTTAAGATATCCATTCTTTAAAAAAGAAAATATTGTATCAAAAAAAAAATTGTGGTAAAGTAACTGTGTGATTTTTTTTTGGATTCGTCCAAAAACTTACTTTAATGCGTAAAGGAGCAAACAAATATGGAAAAATTGTATGAAGGAAAAACCAAAAACGTATTTAAATTGGAAAATGGCAATGTCCTGCTCAAATTTAAGGATGACTGTACCGGAAAAGATGGTGTCTTCGATCCCGGTGAAAATACCGTAGGACTTACCATCGAAGGAATCGGAAAAGCAAATTTGCAGACTTCTATCCACTATTTTGAATTGTTAAAAGAAGCCGGCATCAAAACCCACTATGTTGGTGCAAATGTGGAAGATGCTACTATGGAAGTACTTCCTGCAACCGTATTTGGACATGGATTGGAAGTAATCTGCCGTTTGGTTGCTACCGGAAGTTTTATCCGTAGATACGGCGAATACATTCAGGATGGAACCGTATTGGAAGGCGGCTATGTAGAATGTACCTTCAAAAACGATGCTTTAGGTGATCCCTTAGTAACCAGCGAAGGCTTGGCAGCTTTAGGCGTTATGAGCGAAGAAATGTTTGCCAGCATGAAAGAGCAGACCTTGAAAATCACAAAAATCGTTGCCGATGATTTAAAATCCATCGGACTTGATTTGTGGGATATCAAATTTGAATTCGGATACAACAACAACGAAGTTATCCTCATCGATGAAATTGCATCCGGAAACATGAGAGTATATAAAGACGGAAAGATTGTTGAACCGGTAGAACTTACTAAGTTGATTCTTAACAGATAAATATCTGCTTTCCTGATTTGATTTTTTAAGCAACACAAAATCCTCCGAAAGACACTAAAATACGGTGTCCCTCGGAGGATTTTTCTGTTGTCTTTTTTATTTTTAAAAGCTTTTTGTGCGTTGGTTCCATTTAACCCATGAATTTGGAAATAATTCCTACCAGAAACAAAATCAGTACCACCAGCGGAAGCACATAGGTCATATAGCCGCGCATCCATTTTTGCACTTTCAGACCCTGACCTTCGTTGGCTTCCTTTACAAAATTGTCCCAGCCCCAGCCGTAGCGACTGACACAAAACAATACGTAGCAAAGAGAACCCAGCGGAAGCATCAAATTACTTACCACAAAGTCTTCCAAATCCATCACATTGCTCCCCTCTCCAAAAGGGGTAAACCCACTCCAAAGATTAAAGCCAAGTACACAGGGAAGCGATAACAAAAACATCGCTACGCCGTTCACAAGGCAGGTCTTTTTTCTGCTCCAGCCGGTAACGTCCATGGTACAGGCAATAATGTTTTCAAATACGGCAAACACGGTAGATAATGCCGCAAAGGACATAAATACGAAGAACAAACTTCCCCAAAGTCTTCCCATGGGAATATGGTTAAACACATTGGGGAGCGTTACGAAAATGAGTCCGGGACCGCTATCCACTTCCACACCGTATGCCATGCAGGCAGGGAAAATAATCAGACCGGAACAGATTGCCACAAAGGTGTCCAATGCGGCTACGTTCACCGCTTCTCCCATAAGGCTTCGTTTCTTATCCAGATAACTTCCGAAAATTGCCATGGAACCAATTCCGAGGCTAAGGGTAAAGAAGGCCTGATTCATCGCAGCCACAATCACATTTGCCACGCCGACTTCCTTCATATTATCCAAACTGGGCATCAAATAAAATTTCAGGCCTTCCGCTCCGCCGTCCATAAAGATACTGTTCACTGCCAAAATCACCATAATGGCAAGAAGAGCAAGCATCAGTATTTTGGTTATCCGCTCTAACCCTTTCTGTACGCCCATGGAACATACTAAAAATCCAAGTACCACTGCAATTCCCATGTAAATAATCATTTCCCCAGGACTTGCTAACATCTGTGAAAAAATTTGACCTACGCCTTCCACATCCGCACCTAAAAAATCGCCGGATGCCATTTTTACAAAATAGCGCATCATCCAACCTGCCACAGTGGTGTAAAACATCATCAAAATATAATTACCGATCATGGATACATATCCGTGAAGATGCCACTTGCTTCCCTTCGGTTCCAATTGCTGGTACGCTTTTGCCGGACTTTTCTGTCCGCCCCGGCCCACGGAAAATTCCATGGTAAGCACCGGAATTCCCAGTACCGCCAAAAAGAAAATATAAATCAGCACAAAAAAACCACCGCCGTTTTGTCCGACCATATAGGGAAATCTCCAGACATTTCCGATACCAATAGCACAGCCTGCACTCAAAAGAATAAATCCCAGTCTGCTGCCCAATCTTTCTCTTTGCATTTTTACTAACCAAGCCTTTCCTAATCCGTTTTATCCATTCACACAATTTCTCATTATACATATTTTTCGAAAAAAATCCACCAAAATATGCGTGCAGTGCGTTTGTCCTTAAAGTTAGAGTGTCCTCAAAATATCTTTCACCTCTTTTGGTGTATTCGCAAACACCAAGGCTCCTTTTTCCTGTAAAAATTCCTTATCCCGAAATCCCCACAGTACCAAAACGCAGGGGATACCGGTATTTGCCGCCGTCTGTAAATCCACATCGGAATCGCCGATATAAACCGCTTCCTCCTTTTGGGCCGAGAGGATTCTTAACGCTTCCTCCACCATATCCGGTGCCGGTTTTCTCTTTAAATCCCGGCCGTCTTCTTTTGCAAATCCGTCTCCAATGGCTACTGTTACAAACTCCTGAAAATATTCCCGATACAATTCCTGCACCGCATCATCTACTTTATTGGATACAATCGCCATCTGATATCCCTCTGCTTTTAATTCAGACAGCATTTCCCGAATACCGTCGTAAGGTCTTGTTTTATCCCGGCAATGGGCATCATAATAACTTTTAAAATACAAAAACGTTTCCTCCAAAGCTTCCGCTCCGGTTCCTGCCGGAACCGAACGCTCCACCAATTTCCGAATCCCGTTTCCCACAAAGCTTCGCACCTCTGTCAGGCTCCGTTTCGGAAAATTCATTTTTTCCAATGCTGCGTTGGTGGCATCCGTCAAATCCTCCAAGGTATATAAAAGCGTACCGTCCAAATCAAAAATCAGAGTCGTAATGTTCATTGTTTCCAGCCTTTCTCTACTCTGCGACCCGTTTTGCAGGTCGCAGAGATTTATAATTTCTATTCTTATGTTTTCTTGTACCTTCGGAAACGTTTCGATGGATTTGGTTTATTCCATCTTCGGCAGCTTTTCGATGGATTTGGTCTATTCCACCTTCGGCAGCTTTCCGATGGCTCTGGTTTATTCCACCTTCGGCAGTTTTTCGATGGACCGATGCAATTCCTCATCCGTAGGAATATAGTCTGTCATTTCTTTGTCATGATACTTACCGTAAGCTACCATGTCAAAATATCCCGTACCGGTCAAGCCAAACACAATCGTCTTTTTCTCTCCGGTTTCTTTGCATTTTAATGCCTCGTCGATTGCCACCTTAATGGCGTGACTGCTTTCCGGTGCCGGAAGGATTCCTTCCACTCTTGCAAATTCCTCCGCCGCACGAAAGACTTCCGTCTGGCTGACACTTCTGGCTTCCAATAATTTCTGGTCGTAGAGTTCGGAAACCACGGAGCTCATTCCGTGATAGCGAAGTCCGCCGGCATGGTTGGCTGCCGGCATGAAACCGCTGCCAAGAGTATACATTTTAGCCAAAGGACACACTTTCCCGGTATCGCAATAATCATACCCATACACGCCTCGGGTAAGGCTCGGGCAAGATGCCGGTTCCACGGCTATGATTTGATAATCTGCTTCGCCCCGAAGCATCTCCCCTACAAAGGGAGAAATGAGTCCGCCCAGGTTGGAACCGCCTCCGGCACAGCCGATAATCATATCAGCCTTAATTCCGTATTTGTCTAACGCCGTTTTGGTTTCTAATCCAATCACCGATTGATGCAAAAGCACCTGAGTTAACACCGAACCTAGTACATAACGGTATCCTTCCTGAGATAGTGCTGCTTCCACCGCTTCGGAAATCGCACACCCAAGGCTTCCTGTCGTTCCGGGAAATTCTTCGTTAATCTGTCGTCCCACCTTCGTTGTCATGGAAGGGGAAGGAGTCACATTGGCCCCGTAGGTTCTCATGACTTCGCGCCGAAACGGCTTTTGCTCATAGGAACATTTTACCATATACACCTGACAATCCATGTCAAAATAGGAACATGCCATGGAAAGTGCCGTTCCCCATTGTCCGGCTCCGGTTTCCGTCGTTACGCCTTTTAATCCCTGCTTCTTAGCGTAGTATGCCTGGGCAATGGCAGAATTTAATTTATGGCTTCCGGAAGTATTGTTTCCCTCAAACTTGTAATAGATGTGCGCCGGTGTTCCCAATTTCTTTTCCAAACAATACGCTCTTACTAAAGGAGAGGGACGATACATTTTATAAAAATCACGGATTTCCTCCGGAATATCAAAGTAGGGCGTAGTATCATCCAATTCCTGTTTTGCCAGTTCTTCACAGAAAATACCGGAAAGCTCCGTAGCGGTAACCGGTTGTAATGTGGCGGGATTTAAAATCGGCGCCGGTTTCTTTTTCATATCTGCTCTTACATTATACCACTGCTTTGGCATCTCGTTTTCTTCCAAATAAATTTTGTAGGGTATGGTTCTTTCCATCGCTGCTACCTCTCTTTCTTTTTGTTTTGATTTATATTCATGTCGCGAACATGCTTTTTTCTAACCCCGGAAGGGAAAATAAAAAATCCCGTCCTACTGTATTAACAATAGGACAGGAGTATTCTCTACTTCTGCGGTGCCACCTAAATTCATCCTCTAAGGATGCTCTCTGCCATGTACCATCATACATGTTCTGCTGTAACGTGCAAATCACGTCTCCCCTACTTCCTCGCATTCGGTCTTCGTCAATCACTTCCGCTTCTGCTCCGTTTCGGTTTGCCCTCTCAGGTCCATTCGCCGATTTTCCCATTACCGCAATCCCACCGCCTGCGGCTCTCTGTGTATGTTCCCACCGGTTACTCCTCCCGATCAAAGGTTTGTATCCGCTATTTATTTTTTATTAAAAATAATCCTTTCGAATCAAAATGTCAATCATTTTTTTATTTTTCTATCCATTTTTTACAATTCTTTTTGATAGCACCACCAATCATGCTCGTATAGATTGCATTCGCCCACTCGTTCAAACTCCAGCTTTTGATAGGCTCTCAGCGCCTTTTCATGGGTCTTACTCACCAGATAGCAAGCACTTTTGTATCCGCGTTTCCTTAACTCTTCCATGGCTCCCTGAAGTAACATTTTTGCCACGCCGTTCTTTTCCCAATCTTTTCGGACCACCAGCCTTGCCACTTCTCCTCCCGGCAAAAGTTCCTTCTTCCAGCAGGGAAGTGCCGTCACATTATCATCCTTATCGATAGAAACGGCACCAATTACATTTCCCGTTTCCTCCTTGATACAAAACAAATCCCCCCGCATGCAATCCTGCTCCAATGTGATTTCACCGGGATATTCCATATCCCAGGTACAACCTTCGCTTCCGATGGCCCTTCGATACAAGGCAAGAATCACCGCTTTTTCTTCTTCTCCTGCTTTCCCAAACTGCAGTTTCATATCGTCTTCTCCCAGTACAATTTTTATTCGCAAAGGTTCCCGGACAGCTTTTCTTCCAAAAACTACCTTGAAAAAACGTGTTTTTGGAGAATTGTTTCCCCCCATCACATTTACTATAATGTAAGATAATCGGCACATCGTATTTCCCTTATTTATCGTATGACAAATCTGCCGATGAGTGACACCTTCGCCACACAATTATAACAAAACCGGGAGGAAATGCCAATGAATCCGAAATCGGATACAAAAATAAACCATTTAAAACAAGCAACCACGGAAGAAATTAAGAATTTGCTTTCCCAAATGACCGCAGAGGAAAAAGCAACTCTTTGCTGCGGCAAATCTTTTTTTCAGATGGCAGGCGTTCCTCGCCTTGGACTAAAGGGACTACGTCTTTTAGACGGCGGCACCGGCCTTAATTTTGAACAGCTCTTTGGGGACTTTTGTTCGGAAGCGTCCATGGAGATGGAAAGCACCGGCGGCATGGCAAGCTCCGGCTCCTTAAACCGTGTCATCGAATATTTTTACGAACCGGAAAAACTGCAGGAAGAAGACCTGCCGCTGTATGATTGGATAAAAGGAAAACTCTATGCCCTTGCCGGTTGCGAATATGCCCCGGGGTGTTTTCCTTCAGGAATGCTCCTTGGTGCCACCTTTGACCCGGAAGTGATTTACAACATGGGCGTTGCCCTCGGCGAGGAAGCCCGCCTGTATCACATCGATATTTTGCTGGGCACTCCCAATGTGAACATTCACAGGGACCCGCTGGGCGGGCGTCTTTTTGAAGGCTACTCCGAGGACCCCTATCTGGTTTCCGCACTGGCTCCGGCTTTGGTAAAAGGAGTCCAATCCACGGGAACCATTGCCAACGTGAAGCATTTTGCCGCCAACAACCAGGAGACCAACCGTGTAGGCATCAACGAAACGATTTCCGAGCGGGCGCTTCAGGAAATCTATTTGCCGGGATTTAAAGCCTGCGTACAGGAGGGAAATGTCCTTACCGTTATGAGTGCCTATAACGCCATAAACGGAACCCCCTGCAGCGAAAGTCACAAGCTTTTGACCGAGATTTTGAGAGACGAATGGGGCTTTGACGGAAGCGTTGTCTCCGACTGGGGCGCCGTCTATCACCCGGTGGAGGCCCTGAAAGCCGGCAACGACCTTGCCATGCCGGGACCGATTTCACCGGGGTCCCTTTTGGATGCTTATGAAAAGGGCGAGCTGTCCGATAAAGATTTGAATGCAGCGGCGGCGCGCCTTCTTAAACTGGTGGTACGTCAAAATCAGGCTAACGGGAATGACGTTTTTGGCATCGACTCCGCTGCGGCTTCTGAAGTGATTGCCGGGACTTTTGAAGGGAACGCCGGGATTTTTGAAACGAACGCCGGAACTTTTGAGGCGACCATGCCGGGCGTAAGCGAAGAATACCTTACAAAGTTATATGAGAAATCCACCAAGGCGGCTTATGATGCAGCTGCCTCCGGCATCGTCTTATTAAAGAATGAAAATAGTCTTTTTCCCCTTTCGGCAGCAACTCCGGGAAATCTTTTGCTCCTTGGAAGCGCCGCCAAAAAGCTAATGGAATGCGGCAGCGGAAGCGCCGGAATCACCACAAGTCGCACTTCCTCCTTAGCAGGTACCTTATCCGGCAATCTTCCGGGACATGACGTTACCGTGCTTTCCCCGGATACGCCTTTTGCCGATGTGGAAAAATATCTGGAAACCCATGAGAACTGTATCATTCTCTACGAAGCCATGGTGGGCGGTATGGAAGGAAATGACCGCTATGACCTTAGCTTATCCGCCGAGGATGACGCGCTGCTGAAAAAGTTAGGGGCCTTAAAAGAAACACTTTCGTTTTCCCTTGTTTTAACCCTGAATGTCTGCGGGCCGATAACCCTTACGGAATACGAAGAATCCCTGGATGCTATCTTTGTGTGCTTTTTACCAGGAATGGAAGGCGCTCATGCACTGGGGGATATTATGTGCGGACGCCTTGCCCCCTCCGGCAAGCTTCCTTTGACGTTCCCGAAGCGATATGAAGATACGCCGACCTTTTTAAATTTCCCGGGGGATGGGTACGAGGTCCACTACGGCGAAGGAATCTATGTAGGATACCGCTATTATGACAAGAAAAAAATCGAGCCGGCTTATCCCTTTGGTTTTGGCCTCAGTTATACCACCTTTGCCCTGTCGGATTTGCAGGTATCCGGCGAACTTTTTTCCGGAGAAATTAAGGGTAACGTTACGGTAGAAAATACCGGTGATATGCCGGGGGCGGAAGTGGTACAGATTTATCTTTCCGATGAAAAATCCACCCTTTTAAAACCGGCAAAAGAACTGAAATTCTTTAAAAAAGTTTATTTGGCACCGGGAGAAAAGAAATGCATCTCCTTCTCTTTCACGGAGGCGGATTTTGCATCCTATGACCCGAATTACCACAAATGGCTTGCAGAAGAAGGGTATTATCAAATTCTGGCCGGAACCTCCTCGGCTCCGACGGACCTTCCTTTAAGTCGCAGAGTGTATCTGAAAAATGAAACGCCCTATTCCTACGGACTGCATTCCACAGTGAAAATCATGTATGAAAAAGCTGCGCTTAAGCAGGCACTTTTGGACTTGTTTGCCGCGGAAGGCTGGGACCGCCAAATCATTGAAACCAACTACCAGTACACCCCCAATAAGAGCCTTACGGAAATTTTCCCTGCCGCGCCCTTGGAGGTTCACCGTGAGCAATTCTTGAAAAAGATTGCCGGGGTGCTGCATGATTAGCAAAAGAGAACGATAAATTAAAAAAGCTACCGGTGAGACCACGCATCCCATCGGTAGCTTCTCCTTTCTTTCGCTATGATTTAAACTTCATAATACAATTTCCCTTCCATCTGCACCTGCCATACACCATTCCTTTCTTCCACTAAGGATACGGCGCAGTTTTTGTGGACGCCTTCCCCCCAGAAATTCTCGATGGGAGTCTTTCGAAGATAAGCCAACATCGCCTTTAGCGCACAGCCATGGGTGGAGAGCAAAATGGTTTTGTCTTTCTTTTTTTCCTCTGCCGCCAGTGCTTCCAAAAATCTGCCGGTGCGGGCAATCACATCCCCGAAGGACTCCCCGCCTTCCGGCACATGGTACTTCTCCGGTGCCTGAAAGAAATTCATGAACTCCGGGTCCGGTACATTATATCCGTCTTTTCCGTAGCAGCATCCTTCATATGCCCCAAAAGCAATTTCAATAATCGCCGGTTCCTCATACACGGGAATATCCCGGTCTCCCCGGATGATTTCCGCCGTCTCCCTTGCTCTTTTCAACGGAGAAGTATAGATTTCATCAAAAGCAACCTCTTTTAACCCTTCTGCCGTTTTTTTTGCCAGTTCCCTGCCGTAATCATTTAACTCCGTGTCACTTTGCCCCTGCAGGCACTTTGTTTTATTCTTGTCGGTCTCGCCGTGTCTTACCAAATATAATTTCATCGTCATTCTTCTCTCTTCAAACTATTTTTTACAACTGCCTTCCACTGTTTTTCCGGAAATATTCTCTAAGAAAAAAGCCTTGGCTAAGCAAGGCTTTTCTTTTTCGATTACATCAACTACAACAACTGTTTTCTCAGTTCCTCGCCGGACTGCATGCTAAGATATGCAGGTGCCACATCCAACACCGTCTTACATCCTTTTGCGCCTTCCTTTGCCATGCGGTATGCAGCTCTTGCGTACGCCACCAGCACGCTGGAAGTAAACTCCGGATTGGAATCCAGTTTGATACTATACTCAATGATATGGGTATTTTCTTCCTCCCAGCCGGTCTTTCCGCTACGAATCACAAAGCCACCATGGGGAATACCGCTGTGGTCACGCTTCATCTCTTCCTCGGAAATAAAATGCACCGTGGTATCGTAGTCTGCAAAGTAGTTCGGCATTGTCTTGATGGCATTTTCCACTGCTGCCGCATCTGCGCCTTCCTCCAATACTACAAAGCATTCTCTGGTGTGTTTTTCTCTGGTGGTGAAGTCCTTGTTTTCACCACTTCGAACCGATGCCAATGTGCTTTCCACCGGAATGGTGTACTGCTTGGCATCCTTTACGCCGGGAATACGGCGCACTGCATCGGAATGTCCCTGGCTCACGCCTTTGCCCCAGAAAGTATAATCTTTTCCGGAGGGCAAAATTGCTCCCGCATACATACGGTTCAAAGAAAACATTCCCGGGTCCCAGCCTACGGAGATGATTCCCACCTTGCCGGATTCTTTCGCCGCTGCATCTACATTGGCAAAATGCTCCGGGATTCTTGCGTGGGTGTCAAAGCTGTCAATAACATTAAACCACTGCACATACTTCGGGGTCTGCTCCGGCAAATCCGTGGCACTTCCGCCACATAAAATCATAACATCAATTTCATCTTTATAGTTTTCCACATCCGAAATATTACAAACCGTTGCCGTCTCCGTCAATATCTTAACACTTTCCGGTGCACGTCTTGTAAATACTGCCACAAGCTCCATATCGGCGTTTTGTTTGATTGCACATTCTACGCCTCTTCCTAAGTTTCCGTATCCAATAATACCTACTCGAATGCTCATTCTTTTTGTCCTCCTTATTGATGGAATACTTTGTCTCTTTTCATCTGCCGTTCCGGCATATTATAAAAAACATTCAACATATCTTTTTTAATACAATTATAGCTCATTTGCAAGAATTTTTTTCACTTGGAGCAAATCTTTGCATATATATTTCGCTAATTTCTTCATTTCTTCATCCGGTTCTACCAAATCCGGTACCATAATCGGCACCATTCCCGCCCGATATGCCGACCGGATGCCGTTATAGGAATCCTCAATCGCCACTGCTTCCTTGGCTTCTACGTCCAGATGTTCACAGGCCATCAAATAGATGTCTGGTTCCGGTTTGCTTTTTTTAAGCATATCACCGCCGGTAATATGGTCAAAGTAAGAAAGCAAACCTGCATCTTTGATTTCCTGCTGCACCACCGCGTACCGGGTTGAAGAAGCAATTCCGATTTTGTACCCTTCCTCTTTGAGATATTGCAAAAGCTCCCTAATACCGGATTTTAACGGCAGTCGCCCTTCGTCGTATCGACGGTGAAACAACGCCGACATTTCTTTTTTATATTCATCATAGGGGAAGTCCCTGCCGTAGGTTTCCAAAAAAATCTCCTTCGTCACCACCGCATTGATTCCAAGACACTTTCGAGCCGTGTCCTCTATGTTGGCAATTCCGTACTTTTTCGCAATTTCCTCCCAACACTCAATCACCTTTATTTCGGAATCAAAAATCACTCCGTCCATGTCAAACACCACTGCTTTATACTTCATATCCTTCTTCCCTTTCTCCTATCACGCTTTGAACTCATACAACCGATACATGCTGCGGGCGATTTTGCCTGCATACAAAAAACGAAATACTTTTTGTTCCTGTTTGGGTAGTTGTAAACAAAGTGCCTCCGGCGTCATGCTTTTTTCCTTAAGAAAACAAAGCCCGGTTCCCTCTTCTAAATCTTTAGGGTTATCGATTCCATACACCAGGGTAACGCCGACTTCCTGAATGGGATTTTTATATTTGGAAGCCTTGGCTGCTGCCTGCGTGTAACAATCCATGAGAAGCACCATGTCTCCCAAATGCTCCTTGAGAGCCTTTAACAAAGCCAGCAAATCCTTTCTTTTCAGATACATACTGACCCCTTCCATTAAAACAATCGCCGGTTTTCCTTTTGGCATCTTGGCTATCCAATCTAAATTTCTGGCATCCGAGGAAATCATGTGGTAAAACTCCGTTTCGGAAAAATATTTTTTTCGCTCTTCGATAACCTCCGGAAAATCCACATCATACCATGGTCTGCCGTTTTCTCCTACCCGGTGAATCCGGCTATCCATTCCGCAGCCGATATGCACCACCATGGCATCCTCCATCGCCTTTCTTTGCTTTTTTAACCAGGCATCAAACACGGCACTTCGCATGCCCATGTAATACGCCAGCCATTTGGACTTCGACTTTCTCTTTAAGGGAAAGCCCTCCTTTTCCCACAACAATTCTGCGGTAATATCCTTTAAAAGAATCCCCTTCTTACTGACATAAGCTTTGCCATACAAAGGGATATATAATGTTTTATTTACCTCATTCATACAATGCTTCTCTCCTGCAATTTATTTCGCCTCCATCATAACATAACTTGAATCCATCTGCCAATTTTAACTCCTCCGGAGTTGATAAGACCTTAGTGTAATTTTGCCGGGGTGGTAACGAACCATTTTCTTTCTTCGCAAAATCGGCGGAAATCAAAAACTGCCGCCCGGTTTTTACCAAGCGGCAGAAAATTGTATTACATATTGGTCACGCCATTTTGCGCTTTGTTAAATAATTCTTTGAATTTAGAAGACAGTCCGCAAAGCTTATTGTATAAGTCGAAGTTTAATACCGTGCCGGGAGCTACCTCCATATAAGTGGTCATCATCTTCACCATAACGAAGGAATCGATGAATGCAGACTTGATGGTAACACCGATAAACAAAGCAATCAATGCTGCGATTCCCACATGCCATTCCAGTGCGTTGAAAATAAGAGCTAAGATGATAAAGGGTACCAACCATGCAACTACGGTTAACACGGAAACGATAATTGTAATGATTGCCGCATCCTTTAATAATTTCTTTGCATTCTGAAAGTAAATCACCACGCCGTCACAGGATGCCTGAAATGCACTTTTCTCTTTATTGATAAAACAATAGCCAAGACAACATTCATCTACATAGCCAAGTGCGATTCCGATAAAACGCTGGATTAAGCTGGTGATTTTTTCCATTCCGGGAATGGAATCCAGCATACCTCCGACTTTTCCTACCGCATTCTTTAACTGACGTACCGCACCGCTTACCAATTTATCTACTACAAAGTAAACGTTAGAAGTTGCAAAACGATCTTTCACCATCTGCTTACCAAATTCAAACTGGTTCTCCGGTACTGCCCCGGTAGTCACTGCCTGTGCCACCACTGCCACATGTCCTGCCTTGATTAAGTAACCGATGTAATTGTCTGCGAATCGATAAATTCCTCCAAAAATTGCCATCCATAAACAGAGCATAATCAGAATTCCGACTCCATCACCAAACAAACTTCCGATGAAGCAAAACAGCGCGATACCAAGAGTTGCAATTAGTGTCATTGCCGCGCCAAATCCAAGTTTTAACCACACAAATTTCATGGTCTTTCCCCAAATTTCTGTTGCTTTCATTTTTTTCTCCTCCTCATGTAAATGATTTTCCGATAAGGATTTACCGTAAAGATATTTCTTATCTTTAGCATTAGCATATAATAAAGCATGCGCTTTTTCAATTTACCACTTTACCACGTTAGCACAGAAAATTATATGTTTTTTCCCACGATAACCACAGGCTTACTTTTTCTTGCTTTTCCAAAGCATGATAAAACCAATCAGCGCCATTATCCCGCCGATGGCAACCAGCATAACAATCAAAATCGTCTGTTCCGTCTGCTTTTGGGCAGAAGGTACTCCGAAAATTTCTTCCACATCCTCTTCCCGTATGATTTTGATTCGGACGTTTTCTCCCTCTATGTCAACTCGTTCCAGTTCCACATCCCCGTCATAAAAAATATGCATACCACTGCACGCCTTCGTATTCACGGGATAAAAATTTTCCTCTGCCAATATTCCCAGGTAAGAACCATCCTCCAATTCATACACAAACAAATCTTGTGCCAACGTACTATAAAAATATCCGCCTTCCTCCCGGTCGTATCCTTCGATTCGTTCCAGCGCTTTTCCTACCACCCAAAACTCTCGATAGCCCTCCTCTTCCAGTTCGTTTAACTCTGCTCTCGTAGCTTCCTTGGTTTCCTTTCTGATTTGCGTATTCACCGCCCAATAAGAAACGGCGGAAAATACCAACCCATAAATAATCACTACAATACCTACGATTTTTAAGTTGCGTCTGGTGGTTTCTTTTCTCCCTTCCTTCGTCCATTCTCTTGGCGTTACCAGCACCTGGCCATTTTGATAACGTTCTGCATAGATGGCTTCTACCGCATGTTTGGCTTCGGCAAGCCCCACGCCGGTAGCCTCTCTGTAGTATTTAATGGCTTCCAGCTTTTGCTCTATCGTATAATTCTTTCGTACGTATTCCTCTGCCATATATTTAAAATTACTCTGACTCATAGGCGAATACGTCCCGCCTTCCGCAAAGACCATATCATCGGCATTTTTGCAGGGTGTCTGATTCGGATTATTTTCAAAAACTACTTTCGGAACATAGAGAAGTCCCAATTGATAACGTTCCACATTCCCTTTATGTTTGGCACTGTTCTCTGCATTTTTTCCCAATAAAATGTGAGAATTGTGCTGGTAACAAAGTTGCATCACCTGCATAATCTCCGCATCTTCTATATGGGCACACAGCATATAACCGCTGCCGTCCAACAAATCAAAGGCCAGATATACTTGGTTTCCGTATTTGCTTCGCACCACACTTTTGTACATCATACTGATTTCGTTATAATCGATAATGGCCTGTCCTTCATCAATAATCAGTTTGTCCGTGAAATATACGCTCGCTCCGGTGAAAGGATTACGATAGATATGGCGAGTATTGCAACGAATATTGTTCAAAACATTTTCTTCTCCGTAGGCTGCCAGTTTTTCCTTTAACCGCTTTCCGCTTTTGAAATAATTGTATATGGCAATGCCGCCTCCGATAACCATAACCGCTACCACAAAAACAGACAAAAGAACCATCGCAATGATTCCGTCTGTTCCGTCCTCTTTAAAGCTATCTATCAGGATATACTCAAATAGTGCAGCCGTCAGGAGTAAGAACAAACCTACCACCAGCGTTGTCTTCTTTTGTCTGATTTTTATTTTTTTCATTCTAATTTTCCTTCCCCTAAATCTCGCTAGGGAAATTATAACACATTTTTCCTATTCAGAAATGGGATTCGTATTTTTATCGGCACCAAAGGGAAATCAAATCCTCTTTAATGGATTCGTAGTGTTTTTCTATAATACCGAAATCCATTTTTTTGTAGGACCACACCGCCATACCGATGTCGTATTTTGAAAATACGCTGTCAACATCCTGAAACCAACGGAGGGTATCTTCCACCGGTGCTCTGTCAATGACCCCAAATTCCCCGCAGTATAAAGAAACACCTGCGTTTTGAGCTGCCCTTATCGCTTCCTCTACCATCTCCTCGATAAATTCCGGTCCCATGGTCTTCGATTTTGCATTGACTACTGCCAATCCCTGGTCACCAATCTTTGCAGATTTTTCCTTGTAATCTTCCATGGACTGCGGATAGAAAATAGTTTCCTTAGGGTCAATCGTCGCTACCCAGGGTGCCTTCTGATGCGTAAATAACAAAGGCTCATAGAAGTGGAAGGTAAAGATGATATTCGGATCCTTTGGTACCTCCAAAAGCTTTAAGGTACTCACGCTGTTCCACTGAATTCCGCCGTAAATAATCGGTGTCGTGGGGGCTTCTTTCCGAATGGGAGAAATCGTTTCACGAATCAGGTCATTCCATGCCTCTGCGTTTTCATTTTCCACTACTTCATTTAATAACTCAAATGCCACATTATCCTCTTTTCCAAAATGGGAGGCCATGCGTGCCCAAAGAGTTACAAAACGGTCCTGTAGCTCCTTGGAAGAAAACAAATTGTTCTTTTCCTTGTTTCCGGCATCATTAAAATCGTATCCGTAGGCCTTGTGCAAATCCAGAATAATGTTTAAACCATTTCTCTGACACCAGCCGATTACTTTTCTTACTCTTTCATAGCCTTTTTCAATGACTGTACCCTCTTTGGTTTCCAGCACTTCATAGTCAATGGGAAGACGCACATGGTCAAAGCCCCAGTCGGCAATCTGTTTGATATCTTCCTCCAAAATAAAGGTATCATAATGTGTTTCTTCATGACAACATTGTGATAAGTAACCTCCTAAATTAATTCCTTTTTTCAATTTCATGTTTGCTACCTCCCATCATTTTGTAATCATTGCATTTTGTTTGTATCATTTGTATCTTGTTTTATTCGGAACCGAATCTACTTTGCCGTTCCGCTTTGTTTTTGATAATCCTATTGTATTCTTTCTTTGTTTTTCGTTCTTATGTTTTGATGTTATTTTTATCAAAATCATGCTATAATAAAACAAATATAAATTCGGAGAGCAAAAATATGAAAATAAAAAACAAAGTACTTTATCAGGAATTTATTCAGCGGGAAGAAATGGGGCCGAGAGCCTCCTACCTGCCGGAATTGGATTTCTATCATTCCATAAAAAGCGGAGATATCAAAAAAGTAAAGCGGCTTTGCGCTGAGACCCTGCCGGAAAAGGAAGGGCTTGGAACTTTATCCCGAAATAAACTGCAAAACCTAAAATATCATTTTGCCATTACCACAGCCTTGGTTTCCAGGTTCTGCATTGAAGGCGGCATGGACTTCAACGAAGCTTACACCTTAAGTGACTATTACATTCTCTCTGCCGACGAGTGCAATAACCTGTCCGTTCTTTCCGATTTACACATTACCATGTGTCTGGATTACACCAAACGAATGCAACAGCTTCGGAAAGCGAAGGTCTATTCCAAACCGGTGGCGGAATGCATTGACTATATCTATGATAATTTACACACCAGAATCACCGTAAACACATTGGCCGAAGAGGTCGGACTATCGCCCTCCTACCTTTCCCGGTTATTCAAAGAGGAAACCTCTTTGGCCATCAGCGAATACATCTTAGACAAGAAAATCGATACCGCCAAGTCCATGCTTCGTTATTCCGATTATTCCGTGGCAGACATTTCCGAAATTTTAGCCTTTCCCAGCCAGAGTTATTTTACGGAAGTGTTTAAAAAGCATTGTGGCATGACACCTTTCAAGTATCGCAAGGAAAATTATCGGACATTGTAATCATTTATTTGCATTTTTCCCGCTGCAATGGTTTACTTTATGCGGAAAATATATTAGAATTAGACTGAATAAAAATATGAAAAAGGAGACGTAATCATGAAAATTTCATCATTACAGAAAGCCAGATATGAGTACTCCCCGAAGCTTCCCGGAATGCTCAGAAACGGTATCGCAGACATTTGCGTAAATGAAGGCGCAGAAACACAAAGCGTAGCTGATCAGGACAAAATCAAAGCTCTTTTCCCTAATACTTATGGTAAAAAGGAAATTACTTTCCAGAAGGGCCAGAATACATCGGAAGCGAAAAAGCAGGTTGTAGGTGTTATTCTTTCCGGTGGACAGGCTCCCGGCGGACACAACGTTATTTGCGGATTATACGATGCACTCAAAGCAACCAATCCGGAAAACGAACTTTACGGATTCAAGGGTGGCCCCAGCGGTCTTATCGAAGATGACTACATCGTTTTTGATGATGAATATATCAACCAGTACAGAAACACCGGCGGTTTCGATATCATCGGTTCCGGAAGAACAAAATTAGAAACCAACGAACAGTTCGCTATCGTTGCTGAAGTATGTAAGAAACACGGTATTACCGCTGTTGTTATCATCGGTGGTGACGATTCCAATACAAACGCAGCTGTTCTTGCAGAATACTTTGCAGCAAACAACACAGGCGTTCAGGTGATCGGATGTCCTAAGACCATCGACGGTGACTTAAAGAACGAAGACATCGAATGTTCCTTCGGTTTCGATACTGCAACAAAGACTTACAGCGAAATCATCGGTAACATCGAAAGAGATGCTAACTCTGCTAAGAAATACTGGCACTTTGTTAAGGTTATGGGACGTTCCGCTTCTCACGTTGCTTTGGAATGTGCTCTTGAAACACAGCCTAACATCTGCTTAATCTCCGAAGAAGTAGCTGCTAAGAAAATGTCTCTTTCCCAGATCGCTGATTACATCGCTGACTCTGTAGAAAAGAGAGCTGCAAACGGAATGAACTTCGGTGTTGCAATCATTCCTGAAGGTGTGGTTGAATTCGTTCCCGAATTCTCCGTACTCATTCACGAAATCAACGAACTCCTTGCAGGAAGCAAGGCAGATGCCTTCAATGCACTTCCTACCTGGGATGAAAAATATGCATTCATTAAGAACGGCTTAACCGCAGAATCCATGGAAGTATTTGCTATCCTTCCTCAGGCAATCCAGCAGCAGTTGTTCTTAGAAAGAGATCCTCACGGAAACGTACAGGTATCCCTTATCGAATCTGAAAAATTGTTCTCTGCTATGGTTGCTGACAAATTGGCAGCTCGTAAAGCAGCAGGCACATACAAGGGTAAATTCAGCGCACTTCACCACTTCTTAGGATACGAAGGAAGATGTGCATTCCCTTCCAACTTTGACTCTGACTACTGCTACTCTCTCGGATACAACGCATTTATGTTGATCCAGTATGGTTACAACGGATATCTTTCTAAGATTTCCAACCTGTCCAAACCCGCAAATGAATGGGTGGCAGGTGGTATGCCTATCACAAAGATGATGAACATCGAGAGAAGACACGGCGAAGACAAGCCCGTTATCAAGAAAGCGCTCGTAGAACTTGACGGAAAGCCCTTCAAATTCTTCGAAGCAAACCGTGATGAGTGGGCAGTGAACACATGCTTTGTATATCCCGGTGCTATCCAGTACTACGGACCTACTGAAGTTTGTGATATCACAACCGTAACCCTTGCACTTGAGCAGGCAAAATAAAACCCATAAAATGAATACACCCGTTCACTTTCAAAGTGAGCGGGTGTTTTTTTAGTTTTTCTTTTCTATTATTTAATTACACTTCTTCACATATACTCTGGAGTCTTCGCCTGACATATCCTTTAGGATACCTTTCCATTCGCATCCGTACTTTTCGTACAAGCCGGTGTGATTGGTCGAAATATAGACTTCCTTTCTGTTTTCTTCTTTGGCCAGTTCTACGACCTTATCCATTAAAAGTCCTATATAACGGTGCCCCCGATACTCCGGAAAGGTATATACAAAGCCCATCCATGGCGTTAAGTCTGTCGGTTGAATGTCGTCTTTCTCTGCATAGGTACAAAAAGACACCAGTTGTTCTCCGTCCACCAAAAGAAGTACTTTAGATCCCTCTCCGGTAGATGCAAAGAATTGATCTTGGACAAGAAACTGATACAACAGTTTACCGGCATCCCAGGGACATGCTTTTATTTGCTCCAGCCAATGTTCTTTCCTGTCGGATTCAAAATAATCGATAATTTCCATTGCTATGTTGTTTTATGATTTTGATGGACCTCTTCTACTTTATCGCGAATATCCAAAAAGATATCCACGATCACCGGACCAAAATCTTTCTCCTTTCCTTCTTGAATGATAGAAAAACATTGTTTCAAAGGCATTGCCTCACGGTAACATCTTTTTTCCGAAACGACGTTGTTCTCTGACATACACAAAGATAATATAAATCAAAATCAGAGTACAGCCAAATTACAGTTTAAGAAATCCCATGGTTACTCCTTCTCTCCTTTTACATTCACCGCTTTTATTATATCTTTATTCTCTCACCTACACAAGAAAAAAGCCCGATAAAATCGAGGCTTTTGAAATATTTCAATATTCTTATTATTGTTTTGAGAAGTACAACATACCTAAAACAACACATTCTTTCATTCTTTTGTTATGTCTTAAGACTTGTTTTACAGTATGGACAATTCGGAATATTCCATGGGTTAGAATTGCCAAGCCACTTATTACAATGCGGACAGCGAATTTTGTTAGTCACGACAATAAGCCCCTCAACCCACGCTATAAAACCTGCTACTACTATCCCTGTCGCTATTCCTACGAAATCAGGATTTGTTGAATGTAGTTGCGTAAGAATAGGTATGGATATAATTCCATACGGTATTATTGCCAAGA
>JAZNKK010000029.1:0-59097 GCA_045578545.1 Lachnospiraceae bacterium | reverse complement strand
TTGGCGGAGGTAAATGTATGAGTAATTTATATGTTTCAGATTTAGACGGAACGTTGTTGAGAAGCAATGAAGCAACCTCTGAATACACGAATCAAGTAATTAATTCCCTGGTGGATAAGGGAATGATTTTTTCCTATGCTACGGCACGTTCCTTAATAACAGCAAAAAAGGTGACAAAAGGAATCAATGCAAAAATTCCCTTAATTGTGTACAACGGAGCATTTGTAATCGATAATATTACAGAGAAAATATTGATTGCTAATTATTTTGATGATTCAGTATATTCTGTACTGGAAGATTTATTTAGCAATAGTGTGTATCCGATTGTCTATGCATACATAAACGGCAAAGAGAAGTTTTCCTTTGTACGAGCACTATGTACAAAGGGGATGGATATGTTTCTCGCAAGCCGTAAAGGCGATATTCGCACCAATGAGGTAAAAGCATTATCCGAGTTAAAAGAGGGTAATATTTTTTACATTACTTGCATTGATGCTCCAGAAAAACTTAAACCGTTGTATGACAAATACAAAGACAAATACCACTGTGTATATCAGACTGATATTTACACAAATGAACAGTGGTTAGAAATTATGCCGTTAGAAGCATCAAAGTCAAATGCAATTAAGCAATTACGTACAATGCTGGATTGTGAAAAGTTGATTGTATTTGGTGATGGTAAAAATGACATAGATATGTTTCAGATGGCTGATGAAAGTTATGCTGTTGCAAATGCACATGAGGAACTAAAAAAATATGCAACTGATGTGATTTTATCAAATGATGACGATGGTGTTGCTCAGTGGCTTGAAGTGAATTATACATAACATAAGCAAGTGAAAATAACAGTTCGTCAAATTCCAATTTATGATACAGTTAGAAAGATTTGAAGATAGTGAAGTGGGAAACGGATAAAAATCCCAATACGCGGAGGTGAGAATATGGCAATGTGGAATCCGTGGAGAGGTTGCAAAAAGTGTAGCGAGGGCTGCCGCTATTGCTATATCCACAAGGGCGATGCAAAGCGTGGAGTTGATACAAGCATCATTCAAAAAACAAAAGACTTCGAAAAACCGTCGCTACGCTTAAAAAACGGCGCATACAAAATGAAGTCGGGGATGGTGTACACCTGTTTTTCTACTGATTTTCTGATCGAGGAGGCAGATCCTTGGCGTGGTGAATGCTGGCAGATGATTAAGGAACGAGAGGATTGCACTTTTTTGTTTCTTACCAAACGCATCCATCGATTTATGGACTGTATTCCGGAGGATTGGGGAGATGGCTATGACAACGTGGTCATTTGTTGTACCATAGAAAATCAAAAGAATGCCGATTATAAGCTCGGTATTTTTTCAAAGCTTCCAATTAAGCATAAGTGCATCACTGCTCAGCCGCTGATAGAAGCCATCGATATAGAGGGATATCTTGACGGCATTGAACTTGTTGTGGTCGGCGGTGAATCGGATGTAAGTGCAAGGCCGCTTGATTATGCCTGGGTTCTGGCGGTCAGAGAACAATGCATTCGCCAAAATGTTTCTTTTGAATTCAGACAATGCGGAACGCATTTTATCAAGGATGGTAAAGAATATAGATTGCAGACGAAGGACCTGTGTGCCCAGGCCAGAAAAGCGGGTATTGATTTTAAGGCGAATCCTTCGTCGGCGTTTGCCCGGACGAAGAGTTGAAATCACGCAGGAATCGGGATGGAGCGAGGGTTGATTTGTGAATAAAGAATGGGCAGAAATGAATAAGATTTTACAACTGCAAATTAAGAAAAAAGACTCTTTTGCAGCGGGTATAGATACATTACTAGAACTACGCAGAACTCTTATGCAACAAATTATGCAGTTTCGAAATGAACTGTCGGATGCAGATTTTTGTGCGATGCCTTATATGAATGCCAAAGGTTATCACAACAAAACGATAGCCTATTCTTTGTGGCATATCTTTCGCATAGAGGATATTGTCGCCCATACACTGCTCGCAGGTGATGAGCAAGTTTTCTTTCAAGGTGATTATCAAAGGCGTATAAACACTCCGATTATTACAACGGGAAATGAATTGGTGAAAGAAAAAATCAGAGATTTTTCAGAACAACTTTCTATGGAAGAGTTGTATAATTACATTACGGAAGTGGATGCCGCTACCACGCAGATTTTAAAGAAGCTTACCTATGGAGACAGGAAAGAAAAAATTAGTGATGAAAGAAGAAGACAGTTGGAGACACTCCATGTAGTAAGCAAGGCAGAAGATGCATATTGGCTAATTGATTATTGGTGCGGAAAAGATGTAAATGGTTTGCTGCAGATGCCGTTTTCAAGACATTGGATTATGCATGTTGAAGCATGCATGAGAATTAGAGATAAATTGCTTAGCAAAAGATAAATTTGAATAGGATGGAGAAATGCAATGATTAGAATCAGACCATATAAAACAACAGACGCAGACACGATATTATCATGGTGCCGGGATGAAAGAACATTTTATCAATGGTCCGCAGGTGTGATGGGAAAATATCCTATCTCAAATGAGCAATTTACATTTGTTGAAAAACTAATGCCGTTTACCGCATTTGATGAAAAAGGTATTTTGGGTTTTTTTACATTTCGAAATCCCGACGATGCAACAGATGAATTGCGTTTGGGATTTGTAATTGTTGCTTCTGATAGGCGTGGCGAGGGTGCAGGAAAAGCGATGATTCAACAAGGGTTAAAATTTGCATTTGAAATATATGGTGCGAAAAGAGTATCACTAGGTGTATTTGAAAATAATGAGCCTGCGTATTATTGTTATAAAGCGGTTGGATTTGAAGATATGCTTCTTGATACTACGGAAACATACCGCGTTTTAGGTGAGGAATGGAATTGCAAAGAAATGAGGATAGAAAATGAGTTCATTGTTTAAATCAACATTAAATACCCGTGCATTGCCGCTGGGCGGGCGTCGATACGTTAGGAGCGATGCGCCGCTTTCGCTTACAGAGGAAGAAATACAGTGGATGCGCAGAAATCAGTTAACGACGCTGGTGGATTTGCGTTCCGCAGAGGAAGTGGAGAAAAAACCGTGCCCGTTAAAAGACGTGGCTGATTTTACGTATTATCATTTGCCCGTGACCGGGGGCGGGGGGACTCCGAAATCAAGAGAACATTTGCACGAAGTGTATCGTGGAATGATAGATGAGCAGATGGATATCATATTAGACACTATCTTTGGGGCTCCCTCGAATGTGATGTATTTTTGCACTGCGGGCAAGGACCGGACGGGCGTCGTTTCCGCGTTGCTTCTAAAAAGACTTGGAGCCGAGGAAGATGTGATAGTGGAAGATTATATGATGTCGAAAGAAAATTTGATGGACATGCTCTTAGCATATGTACAGGAGCATCCGGAGGTTGATATTGAAATCATTATTCCCAAGGAGGAAAACATCAAAAAGGTGTTAATGATATGAGGAGAAAGAAAAATGAAAAAGATGAAATTTGCAATGGGAGCATTGCTTTTGGCATCTGCAGTAGGTTTTGCGGGTTGTGAAAAAGCACCGGAAGAACCCACACAGGTAGCGGTATCGGTTATGGTGACAGAGTCGGTTTGGGCAGACGGAGAGGACGTGCCGGAGGAAACGACAACGTTTGATGTACTGGCGGAAGATGATGTTATCAGTGATACCAACTATGGTTCGATTTCCGTGGAGGAAGTGACGGAGGAAGAAATCGTTTTGGATTTTGATGGGGCCTTTGTGGAAAAAGAAGGAGAAGGCATTAATTTAAATGCAGATCCGTTAGAGGAATTTACCATAGAAAAAGGAGAAACCGTAGTATTTGCGTCCCAGACCATGGACGCCGGCGTGGTGATTACCGTGGAATTTGAATAGGAAGTAAGCCAAAAGCTTACTTCACTTTTATTCCGCCGTATTTTCGGATTTTTAAAATGTGACAGGAACCTTTACCAAAAACCTGTTCTATGGTATTTTGGTAAGAATCCAATAGTTCATTTTTGACAAATGCCTGAATGGTGCCGGCAAAACCGCCGCCGTGAACACGGCACACTCCGCCCTTGTTTTGTAGTGTAATGTCACTGATTGCTAAGGCAAGGGAAACGTTTTGCACAGAAAGAGTTTGGGGCGAATAAACATTCTGAAGAAATTGGAAGGAGGAGGCTCCGGATTCTTTTATAAGGGATAAAAAGGTTTCAAAGTTTCCCTGTTCCAGTGCGTCGGCTTCTTTGGTTACTCGTTTGTTTTCTTCTATAAAATGAAGTGCTCGAAGAACTGCCCGGTCTCCCGCTGTCTTTCGTAAATCTTCCATGGAAGAAAGAATGTCTTCCACGGTGACATCTCTTAATACTTCTTTGCCGAAAAATCTGGCAATCTGTTTCATTTCTGCAGGAATTGCGGCATAATCCCCAGTTAAATCTGCATGGGACCCTTTGGTATCTACGATACAAAGGCTGTAATCAACTTGGTCCAAATCCAAAGCAATCTTTTTTACAACCGGTTTCGCAGGTTCGGCAAAATCAATATAGACAAGGCTACCCACGGAACAGGCCATTTGGTCCATCAGTCCGCAGGGTTTCCCAAAGAATTCATTTTCCGCGTATTGGCCAATGATGGCAATGTCTGTGGGAGAAATTTTCATGTCATTGTACAAGCCGGAAAGAATGGTTCCGATGATGGTTTCGAATGCGGCAGAGGAAGAAAGTCCTGCACCGATTAAAACATCACTGGTGATGTAAGCCTGAAAACCGCCCACGAGATAGCCACGTTCGAAAAAACCTGCCAGTACACCTTTGATAAGTGCTTTGGTAGTTCCTTCTTCGTCCTTATCTTTGGAAAGCTCCGATAAAGAAATCGTTATCAGGTCGTAACCATCGGAAATGATTTTAACGCAGGATTCCTCGATGGGGCCTGCGATGGCGATGGCATCCAAATTAACGGAAGCGGCTAACACCTTTCCGTGTTGGTGGTCGGTATGATTGCCTCCGATTTCACTTCGGCCCGGAGCACTGTAAATCTCTGCGGGGGTATCCCCGAAATGTTTTTCGTAGGTAAGAAGGGCGTTTTCATAACGCTTTTTTTGATATGGAATCTGCGAAGCATCCAAATAGATTTCCTGTAATAAGGTATCAAAGGAGGTATCTGCAATTTGTTGTTTCAATTCGGATATTTGTTTCATAAAAAACCTCGTTTTCGTGAAGTGACCTAGTTTGGATGAAAAAGTCATTTCGTCTTTTACTTTGAAGTTATTATAGCATGCTTTTTGTCCGATGTTCTAAATTTTTGCTTTAAATCCCACCGATTTTGTCATTTTACATGAGGTGTGCAGGGTGGTATAATGAAACGCAGTGGATAGGCGACAAAATAAGCGTAGCAAGAAAAAAGGAATCGATAAATAAAATCGAATTTTTTAAACGAGTGTAGGTTATATTTGTGAAGGACGGATGGTATGAACAAATTAAAAATAAAAACGTTTCAGGGACTTCCTTTGGAAGCCAGAGAAATCAGAGAAGAAGTATTTGTGGTGGAGCAGGAATTTCAGGAAGAATTTGATTCTGTGGATAAAACAGCGGTGCACCTCGTTATGTATGACGGGGAGGAGGCGATTGCCTGTGCACGATTTTTCCCGGAGGAGGAAGAAGGGATTTATCACATTGGTCGAATTGCGGTGAGGAAAAAATACCGTGGTCAGGGGCTGGGAACGAAAATCGTTTTGGCAGCAGAAGCGGAAATTGCAGCACGGAAGGGAAAAGTAGTCATACTGTCGGCGCAGCTTCGAGCAAAGGGATTTTATGACAGCTTGGGGTATGAAGCCTATGGAGAAATTTACAAAGAAGAATACTGCGATCATGTGGCAATGAAGAAAACATTATCGTAAGAGAATGCACTTATCGTCGCTGTAGGAATGGGCGATAAAAAGTATAAGATAAAGCATGGTGGAGGGCAACGTGATTAGAAGAACGTCGGGCTTTCGGATTGGTGTCCGCATTGTAGGAAGTTTGCTTGGAACATTTCTGTTTGATTTGATAGCAGACCATTTCTTTTTTTACACCGAAAGATTAAATCAAAATATGCTTTGGATTTCGGCAATTCGGATTGCTGTTTTTGTCGTGTGTTATTTTTCGCTGGGGCATTTCATGAGCAAAAGAGATGCCGCGATGGAAGAAGAATGGGACGATGAGGCTTATGACGAGGAGGAAGAAGTGTCGGAAGAATGGGACGATGAGGAAATGGAAAATGATTTAGAGGAAGCGTATTATGATGAGGATGATTTAGGCGAGTGCGAGGAAATTGAGGATCTGGAAGAGGAATGGGAAGACGAGACAGAGGATGAAGAAGACGAGGCAGATTGGGAAGAAGATGAGGATTTAGAAGAAGCGTGGGACGACGAAGAGGAATACGCAGAAGAAGAGGACGACGAAGATTACGAAGACGAAGATTACGAAGACGAGACCGACGAGGAAGAATATTACGAGGATGAGATAGACGAAGAAGAGTATTGCGAAGACGAAGAGGCGGATGAAGAAGCGTATTACGACGAAGAGGAAATAGACGAAGAGGAATACTACGAGGAGGACGAAGAAACCGAAGAGGAGGAAGACTGGGAAGAAGATTTTGAAGAATATCAGGAAGAAATTGATAATGTTACAGAAAACGTCAGACAGATATTCGGACAACGAAACAGCACCATGTTGCAGGCACAGAAAATGATGCAAAGCGGAAACGGCAGTGTAAGGCTGGAAATGGCCATGCATCAAAACAATGAAAAATGCGGTCGAAGTTCGGAAGAAATCAAAGAGTTAATGAGGCGGTTGCAAAATCCTGCCTCCGGTGCAGAAATAGAGAGAAATTTGTATCGAATGCAGAAACATTTGGAAGTTATCCGAAATGAAAATCAAAAGGTTCTAACCGAATTGAATCGTTTACTTCTAAAACAGCAGGAGGAGTTAAAACAGGAAAGACAGGAACAAGGGACCGGCGATTTGGAAGATTTGTTTAAGGGTTGTACAGACAAAGAGAGCCTTTCTAGGCGCTACCGAAGCCTGATGAAAACATTTCATCCGGACAATGCCGGCGGCGATTTGGAAATGACTCAAAGAATAAAGAAAACATATGAGGAATTAGTAAAAAGGTATTCGTGAGGAATAAGAAACTCCGTTTGTATTTTAGTGATGTCGAATTATTTATGTGTTGATGCATCTTTATAAGTCCCGTAAATTAAGTAAAACAGAAAAAATGATAGGAAAAGAAAAGTAGGAATATAAAGATTTTGTCATTGCTTGGCGGTACATTTGCTGCATATATGATGTTAGAGATTGCATGTTAGTGAAAAGTAGCATCACATTCCATGTCTTCTTCGAAGAAAATATTATATTCCTGACAATATTGATAGATGGCTTCGCAATAAAAAAGGTATTGATTGTTCAGGGAAATGTTGTGTCTGTCCATGGTATCACCAATTAAATAGGAATACTTCTTTCCCATGGAATATATGGTAAGCATTCGAGTGTAATGAAACTGATTTCGTAAGTCGATAGGAGATGTCAGTTGTATTTTTTCTATTTTATTTAAGGGAAAAAGTTTGTCGTCTATTTTAATTCCTGTGATAGATAAGGTAATGATGGTAGGTATTGTTTTTATTGATGCAAGGATAATTCTTTTTGAATTTAAAAATATTAGGAGTGGCCCAAAAAATAAAACGCATACAAGTAGTAACATTGAGTGTATACTTGTATTATCGAAACTCATAAGCCAAATCAAAAAGAATCCCAGAATGAAAAAAACAAGATAGAAAATAAGCAATAGTTTCATATAAAAAGAAATCAAGGATTTTCTGGATTGAATTAGTCGATTTTTGTTAATTTTCAAGGGAACATATTTGTTTGAATTTTCATCATTAGAATCAGGAATTATAGAAAATTCATCCAAAAAACTGTTTCTTTCGGGAGAGAAAGTTCCAAAGGACTTCATGGAATTGATATCATTTAACATAGAATATAAGCTATCTTTTTTTAGTGGTGGAACAACCATAGATTCGATACCTTTCGCGGGTATATCAAATAAAAGTTCGTACCAAACACCTATGTAAATATTAGAATTAGTAATATGCGTCTTTTTCATACGCTGAAAATATTTTAAAGGATAACTTTTTCCGCGTTGCCCTAAAACGATCAGGCTGATTTTTTCGGCATCTACTTCTATGCAAGCAAAATATCTTACAAAAGTGGTAATATAATAAGCAAATAAGATAAGAATTGTAAAAATAAAATAGCAAACCAGTGCTTCTGTGTTTGTTAAATTAGTGTTAGGTTCTGCAGTATATACAAAATAACAGATTGCATGCCAAATAATCATCCAAATAGACAAAGTAAGAATGGTCTTTTGGATGATTTCTTTTTTGGTAAGTCCGTAAACTCTTATATATGGATTTGTGGTATTTAGCTGAAAATCATTTGTACTCATAAAATAAACCTCATTGTATGATGAGTGCTATATCATTTGTAGAAAAAACTTACCGCGATGGCACCAGGGCCTGCGTGGGTACCGATCGTGCTTCCGATGGAAACCACTGGGAGAGAATCCACTTTGCCCTCCCAAAGCTCTTTGCTGTCTTCTACGTATTTGTCAAGAAGCGTGGTAGAAAGACCGGTGTAACCCAATAAGATAGGTGCATCAAAATCTATTTCAAATTTTTTGGTAAGCTCTTTTAACATATTATTACCGTTTTTGGAGCCTCTGGCTTTTCCGAGAATTTCCACTTTCCCGTCCTCCACTTTTACCACCGGCTTAATGGAAAGAAGACTGCCTGCCCAGGCAGTGGCACCCGAAATTCTTCCTCCCTTTTTTAAGTATTCCAAAGTGTCTAACAGAGCGAGCACTTGTACCTTATTTCGCTTTTCCGTGAGGATATCGGCGATTTCCTTTGCGGAAAGTCCTTCGTCTCTAAGTTTCATGGCAAGGAGAATCAAACACTGCTCGCCGATGGTCACATTTAAGGAATCTACAACAAAAATATTCTCATAATCCATTGCGGCAAGCTGCGCGCTCTGTGCAGTGCCGGACAGTTCGGAACTCATAACGATAACAACGGCACTGTCTCCGGCTTCGGTTACCTTTTTGTAGGTTTCTTCAAACGTATAAGGCGTAATTTGGCTGGTAGTAGGCAACTCGTCGTTTTCAATAAGCTTTTCGTAAAATTCTTTTGCTGACAGGTTTTCCCCGGCAAGGTAAGTGGTATCGCCAAACTGAATTTGCATGGGTAAAACCGTTATATTATTTTTCTTTGCTGTTTCCAAATCAAAATCGGAAGCAGAGTCTGTGATAATCTGAACCATAATAACCTCATTTCTGTCATGCGCTTTATCCGAATCCACAGCACACAACCATAAATTCACAGCGAGAAATCTTCGGCTTAACAGGAGTTAAAAAAAGTATATTTTGTAAAAATAAATTCATACTAAGCAGAAGAGAATTTTGTCATCGCTTTCTTAATTATACCAAGAATGAAAAATGAAATGCAACCATATTGTGGAAAGGTGTAAGTCATGAAATTATCGACGGATTTAAATGAAAATATTGAAATGTTAAAGCAGAAAATGCCCATTGGAAAAAGCTTTGATTTGATTACCAGACAACTGGTAGTTGGAGAGAGGAACGCTTTTTTTCTTGGCGTGAACGGCCTTTGTAAGACAGAGGTGCTGCAGTGGATTATTGCGGAACTGCAAAATCCGGCACTGACGGGAGATACTATGGAAAGCATCCGAGATTACATGAACCGTCACATAGCGTATGTACAAACCATGCTTTGTCAGGACAGTGATGTCATTATGAAAAACGTAGTGAGTGGACCGGTGACACTTTTGGTAGATGGGTTTTCTGCAGCCATTGTTATTGATGTAAGAACATATCCGACCCGGGGGATGGAAGAACCGGATATAGAGATGGTAACGAAAGGCTCCCGGGATGGCTTTGTGGAGACCATGCTTATCAATGCCAATTTAATTCGCCGTAGGGTGCGCGACCCAAGGCTTACGTTTGAACTAAAAAGCGTCGGGAAAGAAAGTAAAACCGATGTTTCACTGGTGTATGTTGGCGGATTGGCAGAAGATTCGTTGGTGGAATATACAAAGGAAAAGTTGGAGTCGTTAAATGTTTCTTCCCTTACGATGGGGAGCAAAAGCTTGGAAGAATTGCTGGTGAAAAAAAGTTGGCTCCATCCGTTGCCGGTCATAAAGACTACGGAACGTCCGGATACAGCCTGCAGTTATTTGATGGAAGGATATGTACTTCTATTGGTGGATAATTCGCCTTCGGTGCTGATTTTGCCCTGCAGCATTTTTCAATTTACCCAAAGTACAGAGGATTATTACAAGAGTCCGGCGGTGGGAAACTACTTTCGTATGATTCGCTTTTTTTGCTTGTTTGCAAGTCTTTTGCTGTTGCCGCTTTTCTTTTTGATTACAGCCTATTATCCGGAATTCGCAACGTCCATTCGCTTGATACAATCGGAAGAATTCTCTAAGCTGGAGCTTTTTATTTTTGTACTGGTGATGGAACTGGGGCTGGATGTGTTTCGCTATTCTTCCATGCACAGCCCCAGTCGATATTCCGGTCCGCTGTCCATTATCGGTGGACTGATTGCAGGGGATGTAGCGATTGAGCTAAGCTGGGTGTCCAAGGAAGTCCTTTTTTATGCAGCGGTGACGCTACTTACTACCTTAGCACTTTCGGATATTTCTTTTGGGGAGGGGATTCGCTTGTATCGAATGTTTTTGCTTCTTTTTACCGGGTTGTTTGGACCGGTTGGATTTGCCGTGGGCTTAGGCCTTGTTTTGCTTTCGGTAGTAACAACGCCCACATACGGAGGGAGAAGCTATTTTTGGCCACTCATGCCGTTTCATTGGAAAGCGTTAAAGGCGATATTGTTTCGGTATCCGACTTATAAAGCGCAGCCGGAGAGCGTGTGGAGGAGAGAAAAGTAGGTGGCGAGGACAGAATAAGTTACACCGTGAAAAATATGGTGGTAGAGAACCCGAAGCTGGTATATAATGATGGTGTAGAAAAGATGTTTGTATATACCAGGGGAACCGTGGGAGGAAGTCCGAAATGAAAGGGATGGCGTGATAAAAAATATCCTTCAGAATAAAAACGGTAGTTTGATAAATAATAGAACAATAAGGAAAAGGAAGGCGTGAAAGTATGGCAATCAATATGGAAAAGGAAGGCTTGGTAAATCTTAGAAAGGCTGCAATTATCGGGTGTGGTTTTGTTGGCTCGGCATCTGCTTTTGCACTGATGCAAAGCGGACTTTTTTCGGAATTGGTAATGATTGATGCAGATGAGGATCGGGCAGAAGGGGAAGCCTTGGATATCAGTCATGGAATCCCCAATGCAAGACCGATGAAAATTTATGCCGGAGATTACGAAGATATCGCAGATGCTGCGGTAATTATTATTACGGCGGGAGCAAATCAGAAACCGGACGAAACCAGACTTCAGTTGGTGCAGAAAAACATTGCAATTTTTGAATCCATTATACCGAAAATTACGGCAGTCAATACGGAAGGAATTTTGCTTGTTGTGGCAAATCCGGTGGATATTTTGACGCAGGTAACCATGAAAATCAGCGGACTGGATGAAAGCAGAGTGATCGGCTCCGGTACGGTTTTGGATACGGCAAGATTAAAAAATAAATTAGGTGAGCACTTAAGCGTGGACAGCAGAAGTGTACATGCATTTATTATTGGTGAACACGGAGATAGTGAAATTGTAGCCTGGAGTAGTGCCAATGTTTCAGGTATTCCTTTGAACGACTTTTGCGAAATGCGAGGACATTACAATCATCAGGAAAATATGCAACAAATTGCGGAAGATGTTAAGAATTTTGCATACGAAATTATCCAGAAAAAGAAAGCGACTTATTATGGAATTGCCATGTCAGTAAAACGGATTTGTGAAGCAATCATTCGTGATGAAAAGTCGATTCTTCCCGTATCCGTGATGTTGCACGGAGAATACGGTATTGAAGATGTGGTGCTCAGTGTACCTGCCATCGTGGGAAAAGACGGCGTGGAAACCAAGGTACCCATTCCTTTAAGTGTGGAAGAAGTGATTTCTTTGCAGGATTCTGCGAAGGCTTTGAAAAAGGTCTTGGAAGAGAATTTGTAAGAGGAAAAACAATAAGGTGCAATATTTTTTGTCGCCGGGGAGTTATCTATACGAAATAGGCGGATAGCAAAATAGGCAAATAAAAAAGTAAAAAAAGAAAAGAAATAAAAAAAGACATAAGTGAATCAAAAAAATAAATAAAAAACACAAGAAAGAGAGATTGTACAATGTCAATTTTAGTTACCGGTGGCAGCGGATACATCGGAAGTCATACCGTGGTAGAGCTGCAAAACGCAGGATATGAAGTAGTGGTTTTGGATAACCTTTCCAATTCCTCTCAAGAATCCCTAAAGCGTGTGGAAGAAATCACAGGGAAAAGCGTTGCTTTTTATGAGGCAGATATTTGTGACCGGGAAGCGTTGGAAAATATATTTGAAAAAGAATCCATTGATTCCTGTATTCATTTTGCAGGTTTGAAGGCAGTGGGAGAATCGGTGCAAAAACCGTGGGAGTATTACAGTAATAACGTGGCAGGCACGTTGGTGTTAATTGATGTAATGAGGAAACACGGTGCGAAAAACATTATTTTTTCTTCTTCTGCTACGGTTTACGGAGATCCGGATACCGTGCCCATTACAGAGGCCAGCCCGAGAAAAGAATGTACCAATCCATATGGGACAACGAAAGCAATGCTGGAACAAATTTTAACGGATATTCAGAAAGCGGATCCGGAATGGAATGTGGTACTCCTTCGATATTTTAATCCCATCGGAGCCCATGAAAGCGGTAAAATCGGTGAGAATCCCAATGGAATTCCCAATAATCTGATGCCTTACATAACTCAGGTTGCAGTAGGTAAAAGAGAAAAATTGGGCGTATTTGGCAATGACTATGATACACCGGACGGAACCGGAGTCAGAGACTATATTCATGTGGTGGATTTGGCGAAAGGTCATGTGGCTGCCCTTAAGAAAATTGAGGAAAAAGCCGGACTTAATGTATATAATCTGGGAACCGGTAACGGCACCAGTGTGTTGGAACTGGTAAAAACATTTGAAGAAGTGAATAAAGTGGCCATCCCTTATCAGATTATGGAAAGAAGAGTGGGGGATATTGCCACCAATTATGCTGACCCCACAAAAGCGAAAACAGAATTGGGATGGGAAGCGCAATATGACATTCGCAAAATGTGTGAGGACAGCTGGCGCTGGCAAAAGAACAATCCCAACGGATTTTAAGACACTGCAAATTTAGAAAACGAAATGAAAATAAACGAAAAGTTAGCAATTTTCAGATTTGCTAATCAGTAGATATCATCATATAATGCTTCCAATGCAGTTTGCCCCATTTGACGGTATGCAGCTGCGCTGGGGTGAAGGTGATCACCGCTGTCAAATCCTGCTGCAAAAGCGGCAGGATTTTTTTCGTCTCGCACCGCTTTGTCAAAATCAATGCAACCGTCTGTGAGGGGAGTGGTACGCATCCAATCATTTAATTGATTGCGCAATTCTTCCCGGAAGGGGGCATCGGTACGCCATCCCCGGATGGGGAGTAAGGTGCCAAGATAAACCCGGTATCCAAGTTTACGGGATTCTTCAATATAGTAAGTAAGGCCTTTGATTAAATCTTCCAAAGTGGGCATGTCGCTCCAAGGGCGGAATTTGTTGGATTCGATTCCTACCGGGTGGATGATGTCGTTGATACCGTGCTGGATAATGATAATATCCCCGCCGCTCACCGGTGCTTCATGAGGGAATCGGATGTCTCCCTTTAATCCGTAGCTGTCATAGACAATGTTATCGTATTGTCTTAAGATGCGGGTGCCACTGGCGGCTCTTCGGATAATGGAAGTATTGTTTGCACCTTTCGCCAAAGCGGCTTCCATAAAATAGTCCGGCCAGTCCTGGGCAGTGATGGAATCCCCGTAACACACAATGGAGTGAGCACGTGCATGGGTAAAGACTTCGATGGTACTAAGAAAATAGTAGCAGTCGGTTTTGTTGGTTTCCTTTTCCGGCAAACAGGGGGTGCTGGTTTGATCTCCGATGGAAAAATATCCGCCGGATAAAGGACCGGTGATGATTACGCCGGAACGCATCTGGGTAAAATCTTTTAAATAGATGCTGACAGAAAACCATTGCTCTTTGGTAACGGAAAAAGGTATAGCATCACTGACGGCATCTTTACCTGCCGGAATGGTGACCTGATTTTTTCCGTCAAAAGTGACAGGAAAGCTTTCGGAAAGAAGTGTTCCTCCTTTGTCAGAAAGTGCAACGGTAACCGTTTCAATGGATACTGCTTCCAAACCGCAAAAATTATCCAATGTAATGCGGATTTTTTCTCCACTTAGAAGTGGTTTTACCGGATAGCGAAGAGTAAGGTTTTTGGCATAATTTTCCGGCTTTCTATGAGTAATGGAAATTGCATTGCCAAACAGGGCAACCCATTTTTTGTCTTGCATAATGCTCCTCTTTTCTGCGCTGCGAGATTGCTTCCGCGAACTTTTGCAACGCTTCTTTATGTGTATTGTCTCATTTTAAAAGGGTCACCCACATTATAGTGGGAAAGTTTGGTTCTGTACAGAGGAAAGTGCCCAAGAGAGAGGAAATGAGGAAAAAGGATGGACGAAGGAGCAAAAATAGAGTAGGCTTAGGAGGAGAAAGGAAACAGGCCATGAAGATTAGTCGAGAAAAAATAAAGCAATGTTTTAATGAATATGTAAGAAATTATAATTTGGAAGATCCGAAGGTAAAGCTAAAAGTAGCGCATACCTATCGGGTTAGTGAAATCAGCGAAGAAATTGCCGGTTCTATAAATCTTTCCAAGGAAGATTGTGAGATGGCTTGGTTTATCGGGATGCTGCACGATATCGGCCGTTTTGAGCAGCTTAGACGATACAATACGTTTATTGACTCAGAGTCGGTAAATCATGCCCTCCTTGGATGTGAAATTCTTTTCGAAGAGAGAAAATTTGATGACTTTATTTTGGGTGGGGAAGTGAGCAAAGAGGAAGAAAATCTGATTCATACGGCGATTGCGCAGCACAGCCTTTACCGAATAGGAGAAGAACTGGATGAAAGGACGAAGCTGTTTTGCAACATCCTAAGAGACGCAGACAAAATTGATATCATTCGGGTAAATGTGGAAACTCCCTTGGAGGATATTTACAATGTCTCCACGGAGGAACTTAGAAATTGTGAAGTTACGGAAAAAGTAATGGATAGCTTTATGGAAATGCATGCAACCAAAAGGGATTTGAAAATGGCGCCGGTGGATCATGTGGTGGGACATATTTCTCTTGCTTTTGAATTGGTGTTTCCGAAAAGTCGCCAATTGATAAAACAGCAAGGTTATCTGGATCAGATAATGAACTTTGAATCGAACTGTGAAAAAACCGGAAAACAGTTTGAGCAAATCCGGGAGTGCATGGGAAAATTTTTGGAAATGCCGTAAAATGGGCAAAATCACACAATATTGTGGAAACCACACGGTATTGTGGTTGATTAAAAAATAAAATACAAAATATATGAAAAAAGGGTACCATTTCCTGAAAAAATGTGTATAATAAAAAAGGAGATATTGGAAGTAATATCATGAGCTTGGATTATGGACAGGTAGGGAGAAGGATTTTGTGAGAAACAGAGGGTACAAATTTATCATAAAAAACAGTCCGGAAGGGTACTGGCTATTTTGTATTAACGCTACCTGGATTAACTATATGCTGAAGGAGCGGGGAATTAAACCGAAACGGTTTCGTGAATTGACCTATGAAGATATTGCCGCAGTCTTGGATTCGGAAGGGAAAAAGCGGCTTTTCATGGAATTAAGACCTCAAAACTTTTGGCAAATGTGTGATACGTTGGCGCTTGCTTATGCAAAGTATGAATTGGGTGACAGTCAAAGAGTGTATGAGAACGGATGGTTTTATCGCTATCCCATATTTACGGTAGAAGATATCTATGAGTTATTGATGGAGGAAGGATTTCTTGGAGAAGATGCACTGAGGGTTTCCCAGTACATTCGACGGGGGAGAAGTATTAACACGAACTTACGCAAGGATGAATTTTTAGAATTATACGATGTGCCGGAAGGATTGGCGTTGGCAATCGAGAAATGTTTGCGACTGCCTTCCAGAGAAAGAGTGGTACATGCCATGTTGGATATCATCGAAATGGCGATGGAGCGAAAAAAGCAAATCAATCCGAAGGAAGAACCCAGATAAAATAATACGTAAAAGTCAGCGCAGTTCAGAGAATTGCGCTGTTTTTGTTTTACGGGAAAATAGTATAAACGGGTAAGAAAAATGCAAGTGGAGGCAATACAAATCAAAGCAACATACATGGAGTTAATACAAATGAAAATGATGCAGGAAGTAGTCCCGGAACCGGACATTCTTGTTAAGTGGTGCGGGGAAAATCAAAGCTGGTTGAAAATCATGGGGCTGATTCTGGCGGGATTTTTCTTGTGGCGAATGATTTTGTATATTCGGTTTTCCTTTTATCGTTTTATGACGCTAAAAAGGGTGGACCGTATGGAAGGCACGGAATTTGAAACGTATCTGGGGTACCTTTTTCGAAAAGAAGGATATCGGGTCCGGATGACGAAGGCAACAGGAGACTTTGGTGCGGATTTGATTTTGTATGACGGAAAGAAAAAAATAGCCGTTCAGGCGAAACGATACGAAAAGCCGGTAGGAGTGTCCGCTGTGCAGCAGGTATTGGCGGCAAAGCAATTTTACGAATGTGACGAGGCGATGGTGGTATCCAATCGGGAATATACAAGGCAGGCAAAGCAACTGGCGGCAGTCAGTGATGTTGTGCTGATTGATCGAGAGGCCCTTGTGGAAAAAATGGGCAAAAAGCAAAAGTGTTCTGAGCCGGAGCAGGAAGCTTTGCAACCGGAAGAAGAATACATGGAAATTGCTTTTCATGCAAAAGTATTTCATGAAAACAAAAATTTTCAATCAGAGAAAATTGTATATGCAATTCTGCAAGAGGCATTGGAAGACCACGGTTATGATGTGGATGGTGATTGAAAATCAAAGGCCGGGATGCTTTCCGTGGAAAAAGACGGCAATGGTGCCGGGACCAACGTGACTTCCGGTACAAAAATCATAGTATCGAACCAGAACCTCTTTTACATGGCAGAGCTCCTTGATTTTTTCGGCAAGGTATCCTGCTTCTTCCGGTGCATCACAATGGGAAAGGGCAATGGTTTGTTTCTCTGGGTTGGTGATGCGATTTTGTACCAATTCCACGATAGAGTCTAAGGCTTTCTTGCGGGTGCGCGCCTTACCCCAGAATACAATTTTTCCGTCAGCGTTTCCTCTAAGCAAGGGCTTTATGGAAAGCAGATTTCCCAAAGTAGCTTCGATGCGGGAAATACGTCCCCCCTTTTTTAAGTAGGTGAGGTCATCCACCGTAAAGTATTGATTGAGAGTTGCGCGACTTTCGTAAAAATAATCAGTAACCTCCGATAAGGATTTTCCTTCCTTTCGAAGCTTTGCAAGCTCTAAGACCAAAAGTCCTTCACCGAGGGAAGCGGCCAGAGAATCCAAAACGATGACTTGACGCAGGGGATATTTTTCGGATAACTCATTGGCGGCAAGAAGGGCTGCCTGATAGGTGCCGGAAATACCGCTGGAAATACTGACAAATAAAATATCTTTGCCCTGTTTTAAAAATGGTTCAAAATGTTCGATAAAAAGCGCGGAATTGATTAAGGAGGAAGTGGCTGTTTTGCCGTTTCGCATGGCTCCGTAGAATTGGCGTCCGATTTCTTCGTGGTTGCGGTTTTTCTCATAGCAAAGAAAATCGCGACCGTCAAAATCCAAGGTATAGCTAATCATGTGTATTTGATGAAGGGAAAGCAAATCATCGGTTAAATTACTGGAGGAATCGGTAAAAATTTCGTAGCTCATAGCGTAAGTCCTTTCCTAAAAATAACAATTATGTTAGGAAGAGTATTTCCGCAAAATAAAAATACTATTCGAAGAAAAAGAGCGGAATAAGAAAAAAGACAGGGACAGGAAAAAAGAGCTGTAAAAGAAAAGGATTTGGAACAAAAGATGCGGATGGGAATAGAAGGATTTGCATAAAAAAGATTTGGATAGGAAGAAGCTTTGAATAAGAATTTGAATGAGAAAGAAAAAATTGCAAGAAAGATTGTGGAATACAGCAAGGATGAAATATTGATATCCTATTCTTTTTTCGGTGTGACCTTTTTAGAAATGGAGCAGGACTGGGAGGCAGACATTTCTTTGGGATTAAAAAACGGAAGACTCTCGCTGAATACAGAGGAAGTGTGCCAAGGGTTTGAAGAAAGTCCGGTAAAATTTTTAAGAAGCTTACTACACAGTTTGCTGCATTTTGTTTTTGCACATGATATTACTTACGGAATCCGAAAACGAAACGGCGGTGAAATGACCGAAAGGGAATGGAATCTGGCTACGGATATTGTGACGGAGGCGGTGGCACTTAGTCTATCCGAAGAAAAGTGGGAATTGGAAGAAGACGCCGTAAAAAGCGAATTCATTGGGAAGTGGAAAGAGAAAATTGTTCCTTTCACCCCGGAAAAAGTTTATGATTTCTTGAAAAAAGAACACTTCTTTGCAAAGGAAGAAGCGTATTGTCATAGGGTGGAAGCGTTGTTTTGCATGGATTCCCATGAAGGATTTTTTCAGGAAGTAACAGAGCCGCGAAAGGAAAAAGAAAGGAAGCTTTTAAGCACCAAAGTCAAAACGGATATGGAAACGTTTTCCAAGCATCGGAAAAAAGATGTGATGATGCTTCAGCTTCGGGAGGCTACCAGGGATAAGAAAGATTACAAAACGCTACTACAAAAGTTTGCCATGCCCACAGAGAATCGGTATCTTAGTCCGGACGAAATGGATCTGGTGTACTACTGTTACGGTTTGTCGTTATTTGAAAATATTCCGCTGATTGAACCGGTGGAATATACCGAGGATACCAAGATTCGTGATTTTGTGATTGCAATAGATACCTCCGGTTCCACTGCTGGAGCTATGGTACAAAATTTTTTGGACCGAACCTATTCTGTTTTGCAAACCACGGAATGTTTTGGGGAGGAATGTAATATTCATGTGCTCCAATGCGATGACCGGGTAAGGAAGGACACGAAAATAAAGAATCCGGAAGAAATGGATCGCTATATTAAAAAATTGCAGATTACCGGATTTGGAGGCACGGATTTTCGACCGGCATTTGAATATGTGGAAGAACTTCGCAAGAAAGGAGAACTTTCAAGATTAAAGGGATTGATTTACTTTACGGATGGCCGGGGAACGTATCCTTCGAAAGCGCCGGGGTATCCGGTACTGTTTGTACTGGCTAATACCGGTTATGATGTGCAGGGAATTCCGCCCTGGGCAGCGTATGTTATTTTGGAAGAGGAATTAGAAACCATACCTGCAGACGAACAGAGATAATATTTCGCCAGCAGAAAAATATTTCGTGCAAAGGAAAGGAAGGAATCAGGTGAATATAAAAGAAGCAAAAGAGCAAATAAAAAATGCCGTACGGTTATATTTAAAGAAGGAAGATGGGGATTATGTAATACCGGTGGAGAACCAGCGTCCTATTTTTTTGGAAGGTGTGCCGGGAATCGGTAAGACGGCAATTGTAGCGCAAATTGCAGAGGAACTGGGAATTGCCATGGTGTCTTATTCCATGACCCACCATACCAGACAAAGTGCATTGGGACTCCCGGTGATTAAGCAAAAAGAGTATGAAGGCATGGAATATCAGGTGTCGGAATACACCATGAGCGAAATTATTGCTTCCATCTACGAGGTGATGAAGTCCGGAAACCAAAAGGAAGGAATCCTTTTTCTGGACGAAATCAATTGTGTGTCGGAAACTTTGGCTCCGGCGATGCTTCTTTTTTTGCAGTACAAAGTTTTTGGTTCCTATAAGGTGCCGGAGGGCTGGGTCGTGGTGACGGCGGGGAATCCTCCGGAGTACAATCGGTCGGTGCGGGAATTTGATGTGGTAACACTGGACCGTATGCGAGTGATACACGTGGATGCGGATTATGAAAGCTGGAAGGAATATGCCGTGAACCGGGGAGTACATCCTTCGGTGCTGTCCTATTTGGAGAGAAAAAAGGAACATTTTTATCTGGTGGAATCCAAGGTGATGGAGAAAAACTATGTTACGGCAAGAGGCTGGGAAGATTTATCGGAGATGATTTGGCTTTCCGAAAAAGAAAATCTGCCGGTGTCGCCGGAACTGATTAACCAGTATCTAAACAAGGAAGAAGTTGCGACGGAATTCTTTTCCTATTACGAACTCTTTTGTAAATACGAAAGAGAGTATGCGTTAGACGATATTTTGCGGGGAAAAGTATCGGAGGCAGTAAAAGAAAAAGCAGCCAATGCTTCTTTTGATGAGCGGATTTCTCTGGTGCGACTGATTCTCGGAAGAATCTGGAGCAATCTGGAAGAAATCGGTTGTATGACAAGGGTGTATCAAAAGGTTTCCGAAGCATTAAAAGGAAGGGAGAATTTAAAGAAAACAGCGGCGGATTCTTTGGCAGAATGTGAAAAGAGAAGACAGGAGCTGATAAAGTCCGGTACGTTTTCTGAAGAAAAAAAGAAAGATACCAGAAAAGAAAAAGCAGTGTTGGAAAGGCTCCTTATGTGCAACGACGATGGGGAGATCAAAGATACCTTTAACCAAGAGGTAAAGGCACTAAAAACTCGAAAAGAAGAAGCGAAGGAAGCGTTGGAGCAGGCGTTCTCTTTTTTGGAAACCGTTTACGGAGAACGGGAGGAAATGCTTCTCTTTGTAACGCAGCTTAGTCTTCACAGAGAGAGCGCAAGATTTATTCTGCAATTTGGTAGTGAAAAGTACAGAGAAAAAAGTGAAAAATTACGACTCAGCAAAAGAGAAGATGAGTTGAGGGCTGCGTTAAGCGAACTAAAAGAAAAGGATACCTATCGTTTGGAGCAAAAAGACAAAGGGCAAGAAGATGAAATATAACTATGTGCGAAAGAATAATTTAACAGAGGAAACCGCAGGAATTACCGGGGTAGAATTTGAAGAGACGGATTTGGACAAATTAGTTTTACAGATACCGGAAACGCTGGATGGACTTTGTGTGACGACCATTGAAAAGAAAGCCTTTTTGGGACTGAGAGGTGTGAGACGAATTTGTTTGCCTGCCGGAATAAAAGAAGTGGGAGACTGGGCGTTTGCACATTGCGTTTCTTTGGAGAGGGTAGAATTTTTATCGAAAGAAGGTCGAAGCCTTGTTTTTGGGAAAGATGTCTTTTTGGGATGCGAAAATTTAAAGTGCCTTTCTTTTGGAGAAGAGGCGCAAGGGGAGTTGTTAGCGGCGCTACTGAAAAGAATGCCGGTTGGAAGGCTGCTTGGTACGAATCCCCAAAAACGAGAAGAATGGTTCTTGCTTTTGGATGAACTGCTGACGGAGTTTTTGATGCAAGAGGATACCGCCGGATACGAAGGTCTGTGGACTTTTGGAGAAGAAGATTACAGCGAAAGAAAATTTGACGGCGATATCTATTGCGAGGAAAGACGGATGGAGAAAGTGGAACTGTTGTATCTGCGTCTGTTGCACAAAGAATATCTTTTGCCGGAAAGAAAAGAAGCCTATGAGAATTATTTAAAAAACCATTCCCTTGGAGAGAAAACCGAAGAAGCTTTTATCTATTTGCAAAAGGGAAAACAGAACCGGATTTCCTATTTTGAAATCTTGAAACAGGCCGGAGGAATTCATGAAAAAAACAGACTTTCCATGCTGGAAAAATTGGAAGAGGCATCGGCAGAAGTGAGAGCCTTTTTGATGGAATCTCCGGGAGAAAAAAATGACTTGTTTGATGACCTTATTTTGTAATTTTTTGTCGGTTTTTCAAATTGACACGCCTATCCCTTTCGTTGATAATGATTTTAGGTGAAGAAAAATGGTTTTTTCCAGTTTAGAATTTGTTTTTCGGTTTTTACCTATTTTTATGGTGATATATTTTATCCTGCCGGATAAGAAAATAAAAGAAACTTCCGTCAAAAACATTGCGTTGTTTTTGGGAAGTTTGGTTTTTTATGCCTATGAGGAGCCGCTCTATGTGTTTTTGTTGTTGGCAATGGTAATTCTGAATTACTTTGTGGGAAGGGCGTTGTCGGCAGATTATGGCAAAGAAGCGTACCGGATTCGCAGAAAGCTGATATTTATATTGACGCTGGTCATGGATGTGGGCATTTTGTTTTTCTTTAAATATGCGGAATTCGTGATATTGAATCTGAATGTACTGCTCCACTTTTTGGCTTTAAAAACCGGGATTGATTTGGGAATCATTTCCTATGTGGCACCGCGGATGCCCATCGGAATCAGCTTTTTTACTTTTCAGATTATGTCCTATGTTATCGATGTGTATTATCACAGGTACCAGGCAGAAAAGAATTTTGTTACATTGGCAACCTATATCACCATGTTTCCCCAGATGATTGCAGGTCCCATTGTGCGCTATCCCATGGTAAAAAATCGATTGGAAGAGAGGCATGTCAGCGGAATTGCCTTTGACCGTGGATTAAAGCTTTTTATTTTCGGTCTTGGATTTAAAGTATTGTTGGCCAATCAGATTGGTGTACTTTGGACCGATTTGGAACGTATCGGATACGAAAGTATTTCCACACCCCTTGCCTGGCTGGGAGCGTTTGCCTATTCTTTCCAAATTTATTTTGATTTTATGGGTTACTCCCTGATGGCAATCGGCCTTGGAGCTATGCTTGGGATTAAAATACCGGAGAATTTTAAGGATCCGTACGCAAGCAAAAGCGTGACGGAATTTTGGCAACGGTGGCACATTTCGTTAGGAAGCTGGTTTCGGGAATATGTATATTTCCCGCTGGGTGGCAGCCGATGCAGCAAGGGGAAAATGATTCGAAATCTTTTGGTTGTTTGGATGCTTACGGGAATTTGGCACGGAGCCGGTTGGAATTTTGTTCTTTGGGGCTTTGGCCTGTTTTTACTGATTGCTGCAGAAAAGTTATTTTTTAAGAAATATTTGGACCAAGGAAAAGTGTGGCCACATTTGTATATGTGGTTTATCATACCGGTGTCCTGGATTGTTTTTGCCATTCCGAATCTGGAACGGTTAGTGGTTTATTTATCCAGGATGTTTCCTCACTTGATTCGTTTGCAATTGGATTCCAACGTTAATTCGTCGGATATATTGCGGTACGGAAAAGAATACTTACCGGTTCTCCTGTGTGCGGTGCTGTTTTCGGTGCCGAAGGTGAGAAAAAACTTTTTACTTCTTCGCAAGCGAAAAATCGGGACAGTGGCGGCGTTACTTATTTTTGTCCTTTGCATTTATTGTTTGTCGCTGGGATTGGATAATCCGTTTTTGTATTATCAATTCTAGAATGTCGCAGGGACATTGTTGTATGGAATGTTTTGAAAGTAGGGATATATTTGAAAAAATTTATGAAACAAAACCGGTTGCTCGGTTATATAATATTGGTTTGTTTGGCGATGCACATATATGGGACGGAACTGAAAGCCTATGGTTATGATATTGCCGGAACGGATGGGACGACCATGCCGATTTCCCTTGCTTTTTTGCAGGTACGAAACGGAGTTTTTCCTTGGAATATGGAACCGCAACTTTACAACATGGAAAAGGAAGAAAGCGAATCCCCCGGAGAGATTGCTAAAACGGAGCACGTGTATGAAGAACCGGAAGAAGAGGAAACGATAAAGGATAAGGAGAAAGAAGAGGAAACGGTTACGACAGAGGAAACTCCGTTACAACCACAGGAGGAACTACCTCTTTTTACGGCAGTCGAGGAATCTTATTTTGATGATGCCCTTTTTATCGGTGATTCGCGGATGGTAGGGGTCTATGAGTATGCCGGTTTGGAAAATGCTACCTTTTATGCCAAGGTATCCATGACGATTTATAATTTAATGGACAGCCGTGTAACCACTAACGACGAGGTGAGAACCGTTCGGCAGGGTTTGGAAAATAATCAGTTTGGTAAAATTTATCTGATGGTAGGATTAAATGAGCTTGGCACCGGAAATACGGAGTACTTTGTTTCGGCTTATCAGGAGGTTCTTCAGGAAATTCAGACGATGCAACCCCATGCGTTGATTTATATTCAGGGAATTATGCATGTATCCGGAGACAGAGACAGCCATGATTCGATTTTTAATAATGAGAATATTGACGAACGAAACGCTGCGTTAAAAGAACTGGCTAACGGGCGAAATATAGTGTACATTGATGTAAATTCGGTGTATGATGATGAAAATGGAAATTTAAACGCAGAATATACGGCAGATGATGTGCATTTGCTTGGAAATTGCTACGAGCCTTGGTATGAGTTTTATTTGCAAAACGCAGTTGTGACAGAAGGCGGAAATTAGAAAAAAAGAGAGGGATTGTTTGTTGAAGAAAATATATGCAGTGATGCTAATCGGATTGTGCATCGGGTTGACCGGGTGCGATTCCGGTGAAGCCAAGGAGTCTTCCAGTGAAAACCGAATCAGTGTTTCGGAAGAAATTGCGGAAGGAATTTCGGAAAATGTAATTCCGGAGGAGGCAACGAAATACAACAATATGGTATTTACCGTGCCGGAAGAATTTTATCCCTGGGAAGAAAACACGGACACCAACCAAATTTATATCAGCAGTGTGCCGGAGGATTATTCCTATATCAGTTATTCCAGAAGCCTTAGAGGAGAAGGGGAGGAAGTGCCGGAAGAGGCAGATATGGAAGCTGCAGTGGAAGCGAATTTTGAAAACGGAAGTCTGACTTCCTATACGGTAGAAGAGGCAGACGGCTATACCAAATGCATCGCAGTGATTGGTTTTCAAAATGAGAGAACGGAATATACCGTATGGAGCTATACGTATCTGACGGAAGAGTATGTTTTTGCGATTTCCTTTGCAGAAAGCGTTAATGCGGATTGGGAGACGGTTTTTGGAAATTGCGCCGATGGTATTGTGTTGACGAACGTTCTGGGAGAAGAATTGCAATAACGGTGGTTTTTTTGTTGATAAAATGATATAATGACAGGCGGTGATAGAATATAACCGCAAAGGATATGGAGGAAGAAATGAAAGAAATACCTTATAAGATTTACTTGGAAGAAAATGAGATGCCTACGCAGTGGTATAACGTGCGGGCAGATATGAAAAATAAACCGGCTCCGTTACTTGATCCGGTAACACATAAACCGATGACATTTGAGGATTTAAGACCGGTATTTTGCGATGAACTGGTAAAACAGGAATTGGATGATACCACAGCTTACTTCGATATTCCTAAAGAAATTCGTAATTTTTATAAGATGTATCGTCCTTCTCCGTTGGTACGTGCGTACTGCTTGGAAAAGGCGCTGGATACACCGGCAAAAATTTACTATAAATTTGAAGGAAACAACACATCAGGAAGTCATAAATTAAATTCCGCCATTGCTCAGGCATACTATGCAAAACAGCAGGGATTAAAGGGGGTAACCACAGAGACCGGTGCCGGTCAATGGGGTACTGCACTTTCCATGGCCTGTGCGTACTTGGGATTGGATTGTAAAGTATTTATGGTGAAATGTTCTTATGAGCAAAAGCCGTTTCGTCGTGAAGTAATGAGAACTTACGGAGCTTCCGTAACACCTTCTCCTTCGGAACTTACCAAAGTAGGACGTAAAATTTTGGAAGCGCATCCCGGAACCACAGGAAGTCTTGGTTGTGCGATTTCGGAAGCGGTGGAAACCGCCACAGAGATGGACGGATATCGTTACGTATTAGGTTCCGTGCTTTCTCAGGTAATGCTTCATCAGACAGTTATTGGTTTGGAAGCAAAAACTGCGATGGATAAATACGGAATTAAGCCGGATACCATCATCGGATGTGCCGGCGGCGGTTCGAACTTGGGAGGATTGATTGCTCCTTTCATGGGTGAAAAATTAAGGGGAGAAGCAGACTATGAGTTTATTGCCGTAGAACCGGCATCCTGCCCCAGCCTTACCAGAGGTAAATATGTTTATGATTATTGTGATACCGGAATGGTGTGTCCTTTGGCGAAGATGTACACACTTGGCAGTGGATATATTCCTTCCGCAAGTCATGCAGGAGGACTTCGCTATCATGGTATGAGTTCTATCTTGTCTCAGTTATACGATGATAAATTGATGAAAGCGGTTTCCGTTTCACAGACTTCCGTATTTGAGGCGGCACAGAAATTTGCACGGGTAGAGGGTATTTTACCGGCACCCGAGTCCAGCCATGCAATTAAGATTGCTATGGATGAAGCATTGAAGTGCAAAGAAACCGGAGAAGAAAAGACGATTTTATTTGGTCTTACCGGAACCGGATATTTTGACTTATTCTCTTATGCAAAATATAATGATGGCCTGATGCAGGATTATGTTCCCACAGAAGAGGAATTGAAGCAGGGCTTGGTTGGTTTGCCGGATGTGAAATAAGCTTGCGGACGGGAAAGCGTATGCGGATGCAAAGAGAGCTTGCGGATGCGAAGTGAATAAGCGGATGTAAAGTGAATAAGCGGATGCGAAGTGAATAAGCGGATGTAAAGTATTATTACGGACGCGAAATGGATTCGTGGTGGCGGAATTGCTTTGCGGAAGTGAGCCGGATTTGCTGAAATTGGAATTAAGAAAGAGGAGGAAAAAGGAATGCAACCGACGTTGGTGATTTTGGCGGCAGGAATGGGTAGTCGCTATGGGGGGTTAAAACAAATCGATCCCATTGACAAACAAGGACATAAGATTATTGATTTTTCTATTTACGATGCGTATCGTGCCGGTTTTAAAAAAGTGGTATTTATTATCAAAAAGGAAAACGAAGCAGATTTCAGAAGCTGTATCGGAGATGCAGTGAGTAAAAAAATGCAGGTAGAGTACGTTTATCAGGAACTCACAAATGTGCCGGAGAATTTTGTGATTCCCGAAGGTCGAGTAAAACCTTGGGGAACGGCCCATGCCATTTATTGTTGCAAGGATACGGTAAAAGAACCTTTTGCGGTAATCAATGCAGACGATTATTATGGTGTTAGTGCATATCAGTCGTTGTATGAATTCTTGACTTCCGAGAAAAAAGAAGATAAATTGCCGTTTTGTATGGTAGGATACGAATTGAAAAATACATTGACAGAGAATGGCTCTGTGGCAAGAGGTTGTTGCCAGATGGACAGCGAAAACTTCTTGGAAAGTATTGATGAAAGAACCAATATTATTAAGACCGAGGATGGTGCGGCGTATAGCAAAGATGACGGGAAGACATATATTCCCATGCCGTTAGATACCTTAACCTCTATGAATATGTGGGGATTTGTACCGGAGATTTTCGGAGAATTAAAAAATTCATTGGATCGCTTCTTTGGTTCCGAGGTAGAAAGCAATCCAATGAAAGCAGAATGTTATTTGCCGATGGAAGTCGGTAACATGATTCAGGACGGAAAAGCTACGGTTAAGGTACTTTCTTCCAAAGATAAATGGTTTGGAGTAACCTATAAAGAGGACAAACCGTTTGTAGAGGCTTCTATTCAGAAGTTAAAAGATGACGGTGTGTATCCGGAAAAATTGTGGGACTAAAAAATAAGGGAAGCAATTTTAGATAAGGGAAAGAACAGTACCATTCCCAATACTCCGCAAGAGATGACTTCACCGATTCCTACGGTCAGCATAAAGTAAGGAATGCTTCCTTCAAAGGCATAAACGTAGGATAAAATAAAAGGAATAATCAGTGTATTAGAAAGAATGGGTGGCAAGGGTGCCATCCATTTTTTGATGGAAGAAAGTTTGGAAGAAGCAGACGCTCCTACAGGAATACGACCAATATAGTAAGTGCCCAGAGCACCAAAAAGGGTCGCGAGGCTTCCGAAAATAATATCCCAAAGCATGCACCCGGTTAAAATATTAGACAGTAAGCAACCGATAAAAAGTCCGGGAATGGCTGCCGGTGTAAAGAAAGGTAAAATGGTGAGTGCTTCGGAAAAACGAATTTGAATAGCGTGATTGGCTAGGCCCATTGCATTGGCAAGATAAGTAAGTACGATGTACAAAGCTGCAATCATAGCAGCTTGTACGTGGAAAAGTGTTTTTGTTGTTTTCATTTTAATTATCTCCGTAGTTTTGTTTTTTTCTTCGCATGCTTCCTAGAAGGAAAGTTGCAATTGGGTCAGGATGGTTTCGAACTGACCTAAGAAATGGGAAAGCGCAACGCTCTTATGAGAGAACTCACAAAAGGGCAGCGCTTTCTTTTTATTATTTGTTTTTGTAGCGGTTTACCAAACTCTGAATTCTTTCGCTGGGATTTAACAAATCACTGATGGAAGAATCGTGGTTCAGTGTATCAATTAAGTAGGCGATATATTTACTCAAATCACAGTTGATGTACCATTCGCTGGCTAAAAGTTCAGGTGTCTGGTAAATCAAATTGGTAGTAAGTACACGAGTAATAATGCCGTTTTCGTATGCTTCCTGGAATTTGGAAAGGCCGTTGGTGAACAAACCAAAAGTTGCGAAAACGAAAATACGTCCTGCCTTACGAGCTTTTAATTCATTAGCAACTTCAATTACACTGTCACCGGAGGAAATCATATCATCAATGATAATCATGTCTTTTCCTTCTACGCTGGTTCCGAGGAATTCATGAGCGACAATGGGGTTTCTGCCGTTAACGATCTGAGTATAATCACGACGTTTGTAGAACATACCCATATCAAGACCTAGAACGTTAGCGATATAAATTGCTCTTCCCATACCACCTTCGTCGGGGCTGATAACCATCATGTGTTTGGAATCAATCTGCAAATCATCTACATTGGATAACAGACCTTTGATAAATTGGTAGGAAGGCTGTACGGTTTCAAAACCGTTTAAAGGAATCGCATTCTGTACTCGGGGATCGTGGGCATCAAAGGTGATGATATTATCTACCCCCATGTGAACCAATTCCTGAAGTGCAAGAGCACAGTCTAAAGATTCTCTGGCACTGCGTTTATGCTGTCTGCTTTCGTAAAGGAAAGGCATAATTACGGTAATTCTTCTTGCTTTTCCGCCTACGGCTGCAATGATACGTTTTAAATCCTGATAATGATCGTCAGGAGACATATGATTTTCCTTGCCGCACAAAGAATAGGTAAGGCTGTAGTTGCCTACATCGACAAGAAGGTAAAGGTCCGTACCACGTACAGACTCCATGATGACACCTTTGGCTTCACCGGAACCAAATCGGGGAACCTTGGCATCAAGAATATAAGTATCTCTTTTGTAACCCGCAAAGGATAATGTATCCGCATGTTCATGTTCTCTTTCCGTTCTCCAGGAAACAAGATATTGGTCAACTTTTTCGCCAAGATGACGACATCCCTCCAATGGAATCATACCTAAGGTTCCTACGGGAATGGTTTCCAGATTACGAATCTCTTCTCTTTGTGGAGACATAGAATAAATCCTCGCTTTCTCATCAATATAATTTGTTATCTATGCTATCAGCTGCGTTCAGCTCAAGCTTCTTTTGTAAACGAATGTCCCTGCCGGAAAGACGACAGAGTTCGAAGGATTCACAAATACGGGAAAAAATACGATCCGAATAGCGGGAACGAATTTCTTCCAAGGATAAATTTGTGGAAATAATAGTTGATTTGTGACGAAGGTTACGCTCATTTAAAATATTGAAGAGCTGAGAACGGGTAAAATCATTGGTGAGTTCCGTTCCTAAATCATCTACTATCAACAAATCACTATTATATATGGAATTGTACAAATTATTCAAGACCTCTTTGTCTTTTTCGTAATAAAAAGCGGAAATAGATTGAAAAAGGGAGATGGAACTAAAATACAGTACCACGCAACCACGGTCAAGCAACTCCTTGGCAATGCAACCGGACAAAAAGGATTTTCCGGTACCTACCGTACCGTGAAAGAGTAAGTTACGGTAGTCGGAATTAAAATTATTGATAAAATTTCTCGAAGTTTTTAAAGCATGTTCGAAATCTTCCAAACTTTCTTCGGAATAGTAGTGTTTGGAAAGGGTGGAAAAATTATTCGCAGCCAAAAATTCTTTCAGATGTGAGGCATCATAAAGATATTCGACTTCCATTTGCTTAAAACAGCTGCATTTTTCCGAGTCGATATATCCGGTATCCAGACATTTGCTGCAGGTATATTCCAAATCCAGATAATCGTAAGGATAGCCGGCATTCGTTAACAATTTTTTCTTTTGTAATTTTAAATCCAAAAGTTCCATACGAAGATGTTTCAGTGAATTTTCTCCGGAAGAATTCTTTTTGGATAGAATTAGTGCCCGGGCATGCTCCATGGAGACGGAGATTACCTTTGCGTCCAACTCCCGAAATCCCGGAACCTTTTCGTATATTTCTTCTTTTCGTTTTTTTTGCTCAAACGTATGGTCCAGTCTTCGCTGTTCATATACACGCTTGATTGCTTCGTATTGGATGTTGCTAAGTGCCATAACTGTCCGTTCCGAAAGGGATTATCTGGCGGTAAGAGCCCTTTCTAATGCTTCAAAATCATAATCGTTTTGTGTAAAGTTACAAAAATCGCCGGTGTTGCCCTTGGGAGCTGAAGTGGTCTGGGTGTGTGATTTTTCTACGGTCCGCTTGTCCGCCGTTCTTCGCTTGGAGGCTTCAAATTCTCTGTCCAAACGTTGAATATCCTCTTTTGTAGAAACACTGTGTTCATGCCAATTTTTTAATATGGAATCGGCATACTCGAAACGATGCTTTTCGGTAGCCATTACCGTTCGTTTGCAAGCTTCCTCAATGATGGAAAGAGGGAAGTGGAACAACAGGGTCCATTTTTGTATGTAATCCAGTTCAAAAATGGTAGGCTCCTTGGTACTGCCAAGATACTTCATAATAGTATAGGCGGTTTTGTCGTAGCGCTTATCGTATCGCCGTGCCATTTCTCTTGCTTTCTTCACGGTGGTTATGCCGGATTCGTACCAACTGATGGCAACCGATTCGATATAATGAATGTTTTTCTGATCTCGCTCCAAACAAAATTGTAACAGGTAATCTTCCAAATCAAAACAGAACGCCAAGCGATCATAGATGAACAGGAGAGTACGGATTTCCTGCGGATTCAAGGGGCGTCCGAAGTATTGTTCGGCAACCACCAAAAGCATGCAGGCTTCGGAATTCTCCTTCAATCGTTTTAAATCCTCTAAAGTATAAGCTGCTTTTTCCTTTGCGTAATCCATGGAAAACTTGGAAATAGAAGGATTAAAGGAAGGGGCATTTTTGGAAGCATCGCTGATGCGATGGGAATCCTCCGTGCTGTTTTCCTCGTTTGGCGTTATATTATCGGTGATTTCGTTAGTAACAATTCTATTGTCTGCAGTTTTATCATCCGTAGCTTTGTGATTCATCGTTTCCGTAAATTTAGGATTCGTAGCTTCGTTGGCTCTAAATCCTTGATTCGGAGTAGTATGATTCGGAATTTCATTTCCTGCGGAAGCATTTTCAACATAATTGGTCATGGGACCCCCTGCCGGTTTTTGATGGTTTTCTTGTATGTTTTGCTCCGATGCCGAGCATACCGTAACGGAAGGTGTGCTTTGCATATGGGATTGTCCCGGAGCAGGAATTTCACGAAGGGCAATTCCTACAATGTTTTGATTGGCATCATAGCTTAAGGAAAGTAAATTCCGGGCTTCCCAATATTTTAAGGAACGAATTACGTCGTTTTCCGTATGATTAAACTGTTCCGCGATTTCGGAAATGCCGGTGGTCTGTCTGGAACCCAATACCCGAAGCAGATATAAGTAAATTTTTAACTGGGCATCATTGGCATCTTTCATGTAATAATCAATGAACACATTGGACAGTACCGTATTTCCGCAGCTGCCGGTCAGTAAAATATTTGTTGTTGTCATAGTGGCAGTCATACCTTTCTACACATCTGCAGACAAGGAATCTTTTCCCCCGTTTCCTTTGCCTGCAGGAAACATTTTCAAGTAAGAGAAATTATATCACAGAAAAGAAAAAAATCAATAGGACAAAGCCGGAGAAATCCAGTGTTTTCAAGGGTTTCGGGACTTTTGTGGATAATGTGGATAATGTGGAAATGCTATATACATAATTTGTAGATTTCTGTCGAAAAACAGGAAAAACCTACAAGAATTAAAGGTTTTTCGAAACGGATGAAAAAATGTTATGTAAACAAAAATATCCACATTTTTTCGTTGATAAAAATCACGTAAAAATGTGGATAATGTGGACAAATTAGATACCCAAAAGGTTTTCGCCAATGTTTACAACATCTCCGGCACCCATTGTTATCAACAAATCACCGTTGATACAATTTTCCAAAAGAAAATTTTCAATTTCATCAAAAGTAGAAAAATGATGGGCTTCGACCGAAAGGTCTTCTAATTTTTTTAACAGATCTTTTGAGGAAATTCCGATGGTATTTTTTTCTCTTGCCGCATATATATCTGTAAGGACAACTTTATCCGCAAGGGAAAGCGCTGAGGCAAAATCATCCAAAAAAGCCTTGGTACGTGTATAGGTATGAGGCTGGAATACACACCAAAGTCGGTTGTGCGGGTAATTTTTTGCCGCCGTTAAGGTGGCGGTAATTTCCGTAGGATGGTGTGCGTAATCGTCAATAATGGTGATACCGCCTAAGGTTCCCTTTACTTCAAACCGGCGATTGGTTCCGCTAAAGTGCATTAAGGCACGATTTACGGCATCTTCTTCAATGGAAAGTAAATCAGCCAAAGCAATGGCAGCCATGGAATTGGATACGTTGTGATGACCCACAACGGACAATTGGATGGTGCGTACGCGGTCTTTGTGATGCAACTGATAGGTTGCACAGCCTTTTTCGTCAAAAACGATATCGGTGGCATAGTAATCAAATTCCGAAGAATTGCCGTAGGTAACGATGTTACAAGCTAAATCTCGGGTGATTGTGTTCAGCTGTGGGATTTCTCCGTTAATAATCAGCGTACCGTCTTTGGGAAGGAGGGAGGCGAAACGATGAAAAGAATCACGGATTTCGTGGATGTCTTTAAAAAAGTCCATGTGGTCCTCTTCCACATTCAGGATCAGGCTGATTTTCGGGAAAAATTCCAGATAGCTGTTGGTATATTCGCAGGCCTCTGTAACAAAATAATCGGACTTGCCGATACGAAGATTTCCGCCGATGGTTTTTAAGATTCCTCCGATGGAGAGGGTAGGATCCTTTTCTGCCTCCAAAAGAATTTCCGATACCATGGAAGTGGTGGTGGTTTTGCCGTGGGTTCCGCTGACTGCAATGGGAATTTCGTAATTGCGCATCAGCTGTCCGAGGAGCTGCGCTCTGGATAAAAGAGGGATGTTTTGGCTCACTGCCTCTGCAAATTCCGGATTGTCTTCCCGGATGGCAGCGGTGTAAACGACCAAATCCGTTCCAGGCATAATGTTGCTTGCTCTTTGTCCGTAAAAGACGGTGGCTCCTTTGCTTTCTAAACCTAAGGTTAAGGGGGATTCTTTGCTGTCGGAGCCGGAAACGGTAAATCCTTCCGATAATAATATTTCTGCAAGCCCGCTCATGCTGATTCCGCCGATTCCGATAAAATGCACATGAATGGGTTGGTTAAAATTGATTTGATACATGATGATGCAATGCTCCTTTTATTAATGAAGTTATAATAATTATACTCTCAAAAGAGCAAAATACAATGAAAAAATCAGAAAGAGATTTGTGAAAACAGCATCTCGTGCCCAAGGGATTTTACAGACGAGGGGTGGGAAAGGAGAATGGAAAAAAGTGAAAATGACCGCTTTTTTGTGAAAAACCACAGAAAAGCACAAATACAAATGAGAAAAATCGACAATTGGCAAACTTTGGTTAACCATAAAAATTGTGCAAAATACACATAAAAAAACCGAAATTTCTAAATTTATTTTGGGGAAAATATTCACTTTCACGAAAAAATGTGCTATAATAATGGACAATTAGTAGAAAATTGTACAAAAATTGAGGGTTACAAAAAAATAATGCTAGAGGTGATGACATGATTAAGAAAGAGATGATCGCCATGTTGTTGGCCGGCGGCCAGGGAAGCAGACTTGGCGTGTTGACCAGAAAAGTGGCAAAACCGGCAGTTTCCTTCGGTGGAAAATATCGTATTATCGATTTCCCCTTGAGTAACTGTATTGATTCCGGCGTGGATACGGTTGGTGTATTGACACAGTATCAGCCCCTTCGTCTGAATACTCATATCGGAATTGGTATTCCTTGGGATTTGGATAGGAATATCGGTGGTGTTACTGTGCTTCCGCCTTATGAAAAGAGCACAAACAGTGAGTGGTACACAGGAACCGCTAACGCAATTTATCAGAATATTGATTACATGGAAAGCTTTAATCCTGAATATGTATTGATTCTTTCCGGTGACCATATTTACAAGATGGATTACGAGGTAATGTTGGATTTCCACAAAGCAAACGGCGCAGAGGTAACTCTTGCAGTTATGCCGGTTCCCATTGAGGAAGCAAAACGTTTTGGTATTGTTATCACGGATGACAATCGCAAAATTGTGGATTTCGAAGAAAAACCGGCCAATCCCAGAAGCAACTTAGCTTCCATGGGTATTTACATCTTCAACTGGAAGACATTGAAGGAAGCGTTGATTGCAAAGGCAGAACAGCCGGCGCTTGACTTTGGTAAGCATGTCATTCCGTACTGCCATGAAAAACAGGCTCCGATTTATGCTTACGAATACAACGGATATTGGAAGGACGTAGGAACCCTTCATTCTTATTGGGAAGCAAACATGGAATTGATTGATATCGTTCCGGAATTTAATCTTTACGAAGAATATTGGAAGATTTACACCAAGTCCGATGCACTTCCGCCCCAGTACATTTCCGCAGACAGTGTTGTGGAACGAAGCCTTATCGGAGAGGGCGCATCCATTTACGGAAAGGTATATAATTCCATTATCGGATGTAACGTAGAAATCGGAGAAGGTACCGTAGTACGGGATTCTATCATTATGAATGAAACCGTAATCGGAAAGAATTGTGAGTTGAATAAGACCATTGTGGCAGAAAATACCGTGGTAAATGATGGGGTTAGAACCGGTATCGGCGACGAAGTGGAAAATGAAACAGATCCTCACATTTATAATCATGGGCTTGTCTGCATCGGTGAACATACCACTGTTCCGGCAGGAGTTACCATTGGAAAGAATACCGTTGTGTTTGGAACGACAGAGGACGCGGATTATCCCGACAAATGTCTTGCAAGCGGTAAATCTTTGGTAAAGGAAGGTGGAAAGTGATGAGAGCATTAGGTATTATTTTGGCCGGTGGCGGCACAAAGCACAGTAAAATGGGCGAGTTGGCGGCAAAAAGAGCAGTAGCTGCCATGCCGGTAGCAGGAAGCTATCGAAGCATCGATTTCTCACTGAGTAATATGACCAATTCCCATATCCAGAAGGTTGCAGTGTTAACTCAGGATAATGCGAGAAGCTTAAATGAACATTTGAGTTCTTCCAAATGGTGGGATTTTGGTAGAAAACAGGGTGGTTTGTATGTGTTTACACCCACCAGAACCGCAGAAAACAGTGATTGGTACAGAGGTACTGCCGATTCCATCGCACAGAACTTGGAATTCTTAAAAGACAGCCATGAACCCTATGTGGTAATTGCATCCGGTGATTGCGTCTATAAGATGGATTATAACAAGGTGTTGGAATATCACATTGCAAAAAAAGCAGACATTACCGTAGTGTGCAAGGAGTTCGGTGATGATGTCAATGTGGAACGTTTTGGTTGCGTTAAGCTTGACGAGGACGGAAGAATCCGCGAGTTTGAAGAGAAACCCGTGAAAGCAACTTCCCACATTATTTCCTGCGGTATCTACGTAATTCGTAGAAGACAGCTGATTGAGATGATTGAGAAGGCAGCAGAAGAAAACCGTTATGATTTTGTAAGTGACATTTTGATTCGCTATAAAGATTTGAAGAGAATTTACGCTTATAAGACCGAAGATTATTGGAAGAACATTTCCACAGTTCAGGATTATTATGATACCAACATGGATTTCCTGAAACCGGATATTCGAAATTATTTCTTTAAACAGTATCCGGATATTTATTCCAAAATCGATGATCTTCCGCCTGCGAAATATAATGTTGGGGTACAGGTTAAGAATAGTTTGATTTCCAGCGGAAGTATTATTAATGGTACGGTAGAAAATTCCGTCATTTTCAAGAAGGTATTTGTGGGTAACAATTGTACAATCAAAAATTCAATCATTTTAAATGATGTTTATATTGGGGATAATACGCACATTGAAAACTGTATTGTGGAGAGTCGCGATACGATTCGTGCGAATTCATTCCATAAAGGCGAAGATGGAATCAAGATTGTTGTAGAGAAGAACGAAAGATACGTTATTTAGTTCAAGAAAGGGGAAACCATCATGAATGTAACAGATGTACGCGTGCGGAAGGTAGAACAGGACGGCAAGTTAAAAGCTGTGGTTTCAATTACAATTGATGGCGTGTTTGTTGTACACGATATTAAAGTGATTGAAGGAAACAGAGGTTTGTTTATTGCGATGCCGAGTAAGCAGGCGCAGGATGGATCTTATCGGGATATTGCGCATCCGATTACAACGGAAACAAGGGAAGAGCTTCAGAAGTTAATTCTGGACAACTATGAAAAATCTTTGAATGAAGAATAAGGTGTGCGATAAAATTAACAAAAACAGGGGTTGCCAAATCGGTAGCCCCTGTTTTATGATTTAAGCCAGAATGAACAGAAAGGGCTTTGGAATATGTATATAATAGTAGGACTGGGAAATCCCGGAAAAAAATATGAAAACACAAGACATAATGTGGGCTTTATGGCAATTGATTGTCTGGCAAAGGAATTCGGAATTGTCCTGGCGGAGAAAAAGCACAAAGCAATCGTAGGCAAAGGAATCGTTGGCGGCGAGCGAGTTGTGTTGGCAAAGCCCCAGACATTTATGAATCTTAGCGGCGAATCTGTGCGTGAACTGGTGGATTATTATCGGGTAGATGCAGAATGTGATTTGATTGTATTGTACGATGATATCAGCTTAGAACCCGGAAAAATCAGAATTCGGAAAAAAGGCAGTGCCGGCGGACATAACGGAATCAAAAATATCATTTTGCACTTAGGTGGAGATGTTTTTGGAAGAGTAAAAATCGGAGTGGGCGAAAAACCCGCCGGATATGATTTGGCAGATTATGTGTTAGGGCATTTTAGCAAGGAAGATAAGACGAAAATGGATGAGAGTCTGGACAATGCGGTGAAGGCAGTGCAAGTGATGATGACGGATGGTCCGGATAAAGCAATGAATCTTTATAATTAATAGCAGCAGGTAACCTAATCGGGAGGTAATGAATGGAATTACTAAATAATCCGCTTCGTGATTTTGCATGGTTTAAGGAAGCGGAAACCATCAGAGAGGTAAAGCGCGGCGCTTTTCGACTGAGCGGATGCGTGGATTCGGAAAAATTGCATATGATGAATGCGTTGTCTTTAGGGAATGGGAAGGATTCCGGAAAGAGAACTGCCTGCGTGATTGTTACCTACAATGAAAAGCGTGCCAGAGAAATCTACGAGGAATATTCTTTTTATGACAAAGAGATTGCGTTGTATCCGGCAAAAGATCTTATCTTTTATCAGGCAGACATTAATGGGAAACAGCTCACTACCGAAAGAATGAAGGTACTTAGAAAGATAATGTCCGATGAGCCGGTAACGGTGGTAACCACCATGGATGCTTTTATGTGTCCGGTAGTGCCGAAAGAGGCAATCTGTAACAACATGATAACCATTACCAGGGATTCTATTGTGGATGAACAGGCGATTGCTTACAAGCTGGTGGAGATGGGATATGAGAAAAACTATCAGGTGGAAAGCAAAGGACAGTTCTCCGTTCGCGGCGGAATCATCGATATTTTTGATTTAACCGGGGAAAATCCGGTTCGAATTGAACTTTGGGGAGATGAAGTGGAATCCATTCGAAGCTTTGATTTATTAAGTCAGCGTTCCATTGAAAACCTGGAGGAAGTGGTTATTTTCCCCGGAACGGAAATGATGCTGAGCAGCTCGCAAAAGATGGCCGGCTATAAGAAAATCGAAAAGGAAGCCAAATCGTTAGAGAAAAAATTCAGGGATGGTTTTCAGACGGAAGAGGCACATCGGATAAAGCTTTTGCTGGAAGAGATTCGAATGCAACTTTTGGAAACGGATATGATGCTGAATTTGGAAAGTTATATTCACTATTTCTATCCGGAAACCATTAGCTTTTTGGAATTGTTTGCGGATAAAAATACAGTGTTGTTTTTGGATGAGCCGCAAAAAATGTGGGAACACGGAAAAACCGTGGAACTTGAATTTAGGGAAAGCATGAGTAACCGTTTGGAAAAGGGTTATCTTTTGCCGGGACAGAGCGAAATTCTTCGCAGTACGGAAGAAACATTTGCTCTTTTTTCGCGTGGAAAAAGTGTTTCTTTTACGGCGATGGAGGGGGGAGAAATGCCGCTTGCGTTTGACAAGGAATTTTCTTTGTCGGCAAGGACGGTTTCTTCCTATAACGGAAGCTTTGCAACGTTGTTGGAGCATCTAAAAAATTATAAAAAACAAGGATACCGAGTGGTGCTTTTGTCTGCGTCCCGAACAAGAGCCTCCAGACTTGCCGGAGATATTACGGCGGAAGGCGTTGTGGCAAGCTATACGGAGGATTCCGGGAAAAAATTACAAAAGGGGGAAATTGTAACTTTTTACGGTAATGTTCGGAAAGGATTTGAGTACCCGGAAATAAAATTCATTGTTATACCGGAAACGGATATTTTCGGGCCGGAGCGAAAGAAAAAAAGAAAGAAACCCAAATATGCCGGCGGGCAAAAAATCAGCGGATACGGAGAACTGAAGGTCGGAGACTATGTGATTCATGAAAATTACGGTCTTGGTATTTATCGCGGAATCGAAAAAGTATTGGTGGAAAATGTTTCCAAGGATTATATGAAAATTGAGTACCGGGACGGAGGAAATCTCTACGTTTTGGCGACTTCTCTTGATATGATTCAGCTTTATGCATCGAAAGAAGGAAAAGCGCCGAAGCTGAACAAATTAGGAACGCAGGAATGGACCAAAACCAAGACCAAAGTAAAGAGCGCAACCCAGGAGGTGGCCAAGGAACTGGTTCGATTATATGCCCTGCGGAATTGCCGGGAAGGCTTTCGTTTTGATAAGGACACGGTGTGGCAGAAGGAATTTGAAGAAATGTTTCCCTATGAAGAAACCGAGGATCAGCTGACTGCAATTGCTGCCACCAAAGACGATATGGAGAGCAGTAAAATCATGGATCGCCTTGTATGCGGTGACGTGGGATACGGTAAAACCGAGGTAGCGATTCGTGCGGCTTTTAAGGCGGTGCAGGAGGGCAAACAGGTAGCCTATCTGGTGCCGACTACTATTTTGGCGCAGCAGCATTATAATACCTTTGTGCAGCGAATGAAGGATTATCCGGTTCGAATTGAAATGCTTTCCCGATTTTGCACGGCAAAAGAAATTCGGAAAAGCCTTGCGGATTTAAAAAAGGGTTTGGTGGATATTGTCATCGGTACCCACAGGCTTTTGTCCAAAGATGTGGAATTTGCGGATTTGGGACTTTTGATTGTGGATGAGGAGCAGCGATTCGGCGTAGGACACAAAGAAAAAATTAAACAGTTAAAAGAAAATGTGGATGTGCTTACTTTGACGGCAACCCCGATTCCCAGAACCCTTCACATGAGTCTTATCGGAATACGGGATATGAGTATTTTGGAGGAAGCACCCCAAGACAGGCAACCGATTCAGACTTATGTAATGGAATACAATGAAGAGATGGTAAGAGAAGCAATTTTGCGGGAAATCAATCGAGACGGTCAGGTGTATTATGTGTATAACCGTGTAGAGGGAATTGCGGAAGTGGCAGCCAAAGTGGCATCCTTGGTTCCTCAGGCCAAAGTAGCGTTTGCCCATGGACAAATGAAGGAAACGGAATTGGAAAACATAATGATGGATTTTGTGAATCGGGAGATTGATGTTCTGGTTTCCACAACCATTATCGAAACCGGTCTGGATATTCCCAATGCCAACACCATGATTGTACACGATTCCGATAGCCTTGGATTATCACAGCTTTATCAGCTTCGAGGACGAGTGGGACGTTCGAACCGAACCTCCTTTGCCTTTTTGATGTATCGCAAAAATAAAGTGTTAAAGGAAATTGCAGAGAAACGTTTAATGGCAATCAAAGAGTTTACCGATTTGGGAAGCGGATTTAAGATTGCGATGCGAGACTTGGAAATTCGCGGTGCCGGCAACATTCTCGGAAAGCAGCAGCATGGACATATGCAGGCCGTAGGCTATGATTTGTATTGCAAGATGCTGGAGGAAGCGGTAAAGGAAGAAAAGGGAATTACCGGAGCAAGTCGAAATTTTGTTACCATTGATTTGGATGTGGATGCCTATTTGCCGGAACATTACATTGTTAACGAAGTTCAAAAACTGGATATTTATAAGCGTATCGCTTCCATTTCCGGAGACAACGATTACGAAGAAATGAAGGATGAATTAAAGGATCGATTCGGTAATCTTCCCACGGAGGCCGAGCACCTGTTGGAGGTGGCACGGATCAAATTAAAGGCGGCTAGCCTTCATATCACGGAAATTCGCGGAAAAGTCGGAAGAATCAAGGTAGTGATGGAAAAAGATGCGCCGGTTTGCCTGACCCGTATTCCGGAACTTTTAAATGAGTACGCAGGAGACTTGCGATTGCAAACCAAGGGAATACCGGAGTTTCACCTTCGATACGAGATAGACGGTCTGGTGGAAAAGGATGAAGTTTTGCTTTTGGATACAACTCGGGAACTGCTTCGGAATATGGAAATTTTGTATCAGGAAGAGGAATGAGTTTTCGAAATAAATAAAGAAGGGAAATGAGCATAGTTTACAGGAAGAAAAATAGGATAAAAAATTGTAAAAAATGAGAATTTCCCGAAAAAGGTTGAAATTGCTAAAAAAAGAGGCTATTCTAAAAGGTAATAGCGTAATTTATGGTACGTCATATGTTATGGAGAGGAGAATGAAAATGGATAACATGAAAATTTGTCCCCTTTGCGGTAAAAGCGTAGATGGGAATACAAAATTTTGTAACCAGTGTGGATATCAGTTTCCGGAAACACCCGCTGGTGCAACGCCGGTAAATCCTGCACCTGCAGCGCCGGTAAATCCTGCACCTGCCACGCCGGTAAATCCTGCACCTGCAGCACCGGTAAATCCTGCACCTGCAGCACCGGTAAATCCTGCACCTGCAGCGCCGGTAAATCCTGCACCTGCAGCACCGGTAAATCCTGCACCTGCAGCACCGGCAAACAATGCATATCAGCAGCCCATGCCGAATGCACAGGTGAATAATGGATTTCAGCAGCCTATGCCCGGAGCATATCAGCCTTCCATGGGAAACAACGGAGCAGTGCCTCCTTCTTATGTAAGCAATGCAACCAATCCGGAACCGAAAAAGGGAAAGGGTGGATTAATTGCAGCTCTTATTACCATCGGAGTGTTGGTTATAGCAGCCATCGGTATATGTGCTTATATGCTTTTTGCAGAAAAGAGCGTATTGGAATTTAATTCTACAAAAGTAACTGTAAACGTGGAAGATGAAGAAACCGTAACTGTTACCAACTTCGAAGAGATTAAGGAACCGGATTTGGAGTGGACCGTTGAGGATGATTCCATTGCTACAGTAGAAGGTGAAGCAGACGGTACCGCAGTAATCACAGGTGTGGCGGAAGGTGAGACCATCATTACCGTAACCGGTAAAGGTTGTGAGGAAGCGACCATTCGTGTAACGGTAGAAGAGGTTGAGATGGAAATTGATTTGGAAGGAACTGCTTGGGATAGCGGAGATATCCAGTATTACTTCACCGATGACGGAGAGTTTTATCAAATTTATGATTTGCAGGGAAATTACCTGTATGGTTCTTATGAGGTAAGCGAAGTAGATGAAGACGAAGCAGCAGACCTTGTAGGTCAGAGCGTGGTGGATGATTTGTATGATGTCGCTCCGGAAGGGCTTCTTTACAGTATCGACCTTGCAATTGAAGAAGAATGGTATTCCGGCGCATTATACGGAATGAGCGAGTATGTTTATGTATTCTGCTACAACGGAGAAGATGCAGCCATTTATGATCAGGGCTGGGGTATGGTTATGGAAGTATCCGAGGATTCCATGGAAGACGGAGATGACCTCTATAACACTTATTTTGCAATGGAAGGAGCAGAGCCTGATACATCTGAGCCGGATTCAGGAAATACCGGTTCTACATCAAACGTAACCAATGGTTCTATTTCCGATATCAGCTTTGACGGAGATGACAGAGACGGTTCTTATATCAGCTCCTACGGAGATAATTTTGTTGTTATTGTAGATGGCGATATTTATGCCATTACTTTGGATGAAATCAATAGCGGTGCTTCACCGGAGCTTCTTGTAGATTCTTCCGGAGAAATTCATCGTGTATTGTTAATGGAAGACAAAGTGGTTTATTCCGAAGAAGTAGGCGGCGAATGGAAAGTATGCTATGCAAACTTAAGTGACGGAGCCGTAAATGTAGTTTACGAAGGATACCCGGCATACAGCATCATTGCCAATGATGATTACATCTATTGTACCGATTACTCTTCCTTGGTTCGTATGGATTATTCCGGTTCTTTTGAAGAGGTATGGGAATATTCTACCTTTACCTTTGAAGTGGATGAAGAATACATTTATGTATTTGACGGAGTGTCTTGGGAAGTATTGGATGTCAACACCGGAGAAGATTTGGGATATATTGTAACCGGCATCGATGGTGCTTACGAAGCGGATATTGTACGTGAAGCAAACGGATATTTGTTCTTTACTATGTATGAAGAAGCAAGCAGTGATGTATATCTCTACGGTATGGATTTAGACGGAAACATTACACAGCTTGGTGAAGAAATGTATGGTCTTAGCTATGACACTTACGTAGTTCTCTTTAGAGATCAGTATGTATATTACACAACTTCCGACAGAGAAACCTTGGTTCGTGTAGATGTAACTACCGGTTCCCAGGAAGAATATCCGGTATTTAATGAGTACGGATGCTGGTACATCAATGACCTTACTATGGTAGGAGATCAGATGATTGCATACGCATACGATACCGATAACAATGCATACTGCATTTCCATTGATCCGGACACTATGGAAGGATATGATTTGGATAATCTTACTTTCTATTAAAAATTAAATTAAGAAGTAAACAACAAAAATGCGTAACAGGGGAAAGGTCTGCTACGCATTTTTTTGTATTAAAATAGTGAAATTAGAAACAATTCATGATAGAATGCAAAAAAGGGAACTAAAGGGGTGTATGGAATGAAAAAAGAGATACAAATAATTTCATCCAATAAACATACAAAATTGCATGTAACTATGTGGATTCCGGAAAAGATCAAGGGAATCTTGCAGATTGCACACGGTATGAAAGAATATGTGGAGCGGTACGAAGAGTTTGCAGAGTATCTGTGCTATCGCGGTATTTTGGTAGCAGGAAATGATCATTTGGGACACGGGCAGTCGTTAGACAGTCAAGAGGAACGAGGATATTTTCGCCTTGCCCAAAATAAAAACGGGGCCGAAACGGCGATCTCTGATTTGCACCGAGTGAATTCTTATCTCAGAAAGCAGTATCCAGGGGTACCGTTTTATTTTCTGGGGCATAGCATGGGTTCTTTCTTTGTAAGGCAATATTTGTCGGAATATCAAGAGGAGTTTGCAGGCATTATCCTAAGCGGAACCGGAGTGCAACCCGGCGTGGTCATTCATGGGGGAGGCTTGCTGCTGAATCTTATGGAAAAGAAATACGGGGACAAATACAAAAGTGATTGGTTGGGAAATCAGTTCAATAAGATTAATAATGCAAAAATTGAGAATCCCCGAACGCCGTATGACTGGCTTTCCACTGACCGAAAGAAAGTGGAGGAATATATTCGGGACAAGAACTGTGATTATTTCTTTTCCGTAAACGGTTATCGAACTTTGTTGGAAACCTTAGCCTACATTCAAAATCCTCAGAATGTGAAAAAAATTTCGAAAAATACTTCCTTTTTGTTTGTCAGCGGAAGCGAAGACCCCATCGGGGGCTATGGAAAAGGGTTAGGAAAAGTAGTTCGCACATATCGTAAGGCGGGGATTGGCCGTATCAAGGTAAAAATGTACGAAGGAAGTCGCCATGAGCCGATTAACGAATCTGACCGCTTTTCTGTGTATGCAGATATTTATCGATACATTGCTCCCGGCTTGTTAGAAGAACAGAAACAGTAATTGAAAAACATCCTCCAGGCGGAGGATGTTTTTTATGAAAGAATTGTAAAAATTATGCCATCTTCATATAACCCGGAACACGTTTGCCACATTCGGAAAAATCGCTGTCTTCAAAATCGCAATCCTTTTCGCAGGTAGGAACAAAAATTGCGGAGGTTTCATCTTTGCGGGAAAGATTCCAGATTACGTAACTAATTTGATGTTTGTTTAGTAATTCAAGCCAGATGTTGGTCTCTTCGTCATTGATGGGACCGTTTCCGGAAGCATCACAAATACCGAATTCGGAAACAAAAATAGGAAGTCCCTTTTCTATGGCCCCCAGCATAATCTGGCGCAACTCCTCTTTGTGGGTATCTGCATAAAAATGCAGTGTATAAACCAAATTGGGATAGGGAAGCGGTGCAGCCGCTGCTTTATCCACTCTTTGGGACCAGACCGGAGTACCTACGATAATCACCTTGTCCGGATCGATTTCCCGAATGACGGGGATGACCTGATTGGCGTAATTGGTAATCTGCTCCCAGGTGGTCTCCAGATTGGGTTCGTTGCAAATTTCGTAAAGAATATGGTCGTATCCTTTTAATTTCGGACATATATTTTTGAAGAATAAGATTGCTTTGTCGGTATGCATATTGGGGTCGTAATCAAACAGAATATGCCAGTCCACAATCATATATATTCCAAGGTCGGCACAAATTTCGGCTGCTTTCAAAACCATGGCTTCCAACTCCTGACGGTGGGCATCGTCTCCGTCTGCATATCCGAGAACATCGTCTGCTTTTTCAGAATACATGGCAAGGCGAAGAACGCTCATCCCGAAACGGTCGGTAATCTGTGTAAAACAAGCTTCGTTAACATAGCCGGGATAAAGAGAAATGTTATGCGTGCTGACTCCTTTTAACTGGCAAGGCCTTTGGTACTCGTCCATTAGCTTTGTTCCTTCCACGTGAAGTTTTCCGTGTACTCCAAAAGGTGTAGTTTCCCCATTTCTTTCTGTCCTGCAAGTAATCATAGTGCTATTCCTTTCCTGAGTAAATTCATCTGCTTTTTTGATTTTAAAACTGCCTTCACAGTTGCAGTTTGATTTATATCAATAGATATTAACATTATATGCTATTTTACCCTGAATCAGCAAGGGCTATGTAGGAGATTTGCGTTAAAATTTTTTACTCTATTTTTAGGAAAAAGCACGGAAGATGAAAAACTTTTGTGGATTCCATGAAAATGTGATAAACTAAAAAGGTATTTTTGCAGAAAGGCATGGTTTGAATTATGTCAGGTAAATTAGAACGTATTCTGGAGTTCTTAAACTACATAGAAGGTTTTCTTGTAAAGATTGATGACCTTGTCTGGGGAGTCCCCTTGATGGTGCTTATTCTTGCAGGCGGATTTTTGCTTACGGTAAGACTGGGTGTTTTGCAGGTCCGGAAACTTCCACTGGCACTGAAATGGATGGTAAAAAATGAAGAAGGAGGAGAGGGTGAAGTATCCTCTTTTGCGGCGCTTTGTACTGCTCTTTCCGCCACCATCGGAACCGGTAATATCGTAGGTGTGGCTACAGCGATTTGTACCGGTGGTCCCGGTGCGCTGTTTTGGATGGAGGTTGCGGCATTTCTAGGAATGGCAACCAAATATGCAGAAGGGCTTTTGGCGGTGAAATACCGTGTGATGGATGAAGACGGACATGCGCTCGGCGGCCCGTTCTACTACATAGAAAGAGGTATGGGTAAAAATTGGAAATGGCTCGGAAAGCTCTTTGCGTTTTTTGGTGTGTGTGCCGGCCTTTTGGGAATCGGTACCTTTACGCAGGTAAACGGTATTTCCACGGCAGTGGTTTCCTTCTTTGACCCGGATTTAACCAATACGGTAAGTCTCCAAATTCCTTTCGGAAATACCGTAATTGATTTGGGAACCTATTCCTGGTATGTGGTAATCACCTCTCTGGTACTCAGCATATGCGTTGCGCTGGTACTGATTGGCGGTATCAAGCGAATTTCCGGTGTTTCCCAGATTGTGGTACCTTTCATGGCAATCATTTATGTGTTGTTTGCGTTAGGGTTGATTTGTTTCAATATTGATAAGGTACCGGCAGCATTTGAACTCATTATCCAAGGCGCGTTTAATCCTCAGGCGGTTACCGGCGGTGTGGTTGGTTCCCTTTTTGTAGCAATGCAAAAAGGTGTGGCAAGAGGTATCTTCTCTAATGAGGCAGGACTTGGCTCCGCACCCATTGCGGCAGCAGCGGCGCAGACCAAGGAACCGGTAAGACAAGGACTGGTATCCATGACGGGAACATTTATCGATACCATCATCATCTGTACCATGACAGGACTTGCAATCGTAATCAGCGGCGCATGGCAGGTGGAAGGTCTGGAAGGCGTGAATGTTACTACCTATGCGTTTAATCACGGACTTCCCTTCCCGGAAAGGGTTACATCCTGTGTTCTGATGCTCTGCCTGGTGTTCTTTGCCTTTACCACGATTCTTGGCTGGGATTATTATGCGGAACGGTGTCTGGAATATTTGACCGGAAAAAATAAGAAGACAATTCTGGTATATCGCTGGTTATATATCATTGCAGTATTTATCGGCCCGTACATGACGGTGCAGGCGGTATGGACCATCGCAGATATTTTCAACGGTCTGATGGCGTTCCCCAATATGATTGCCCTTTTTGCATTAAGTGGTGTGGTAGCGAAGGAAACCAAGGACTTTTTGGAAAGATATAAAAAAAATAATTAAAATATTTGTAAAGTATGACTTTGTGAGTTATAATTGCCATGGAATAAATATTGGAGGCGTATTATGGAACTGGTAACAGTAAGAGAGATTTTTCGTAACAAAGAAGAATATTTAAATAAAGAGATTACCATCGGAGGCTGGGTTCGCAGCATCCGTGACGGTAAGACATTTGGTTTTATTGTAATCAATGACGGTACCTTTTTTGAACCCCTGCAGGTGGTTTACAACGATACCATGAGTAATTTTGCGGAAATCAGCAAAGTGAATGTAGGTGCGGCCCTTATCGTAAAGGGGACCCTGGTGCCCACTCCGCAGGCAAAGCAGCCTTTTGAAATTCAGGCAACGGAAGTGGAAATCGAAGGCGAATCCACCCCGGATTATCCTTTGCAGAAGAAACGTCATTCCATGGAATATTTGCGTACCATTACTCACCTTCGTCCCAGAACGAATACGTTCCAGGCGGTATTTCGTGTGCGTTCGTTGATTGCCTATGCGATTCATAAGTTTTTCCAGGAAAGAGATTTCGTGTATGTGCATACACCCATTATTACCGGAAGTGACTGTGAAGGCGCGGGAGAAATGTTTACCGTAACCACGATGGATATGAATAATCTTCCTATGACAGAAGATGGTAAAGTAGATTTTTCTAAAGACTTCTTTAATAAACCCACCAATCTTACCGTAAGCGGACAGTTAAACGGTGAGACCTACGCTATGGCATTTCGTAATATTTATACCTTTGGTCCCACTTTCCGTGCGGAAAATTCCAATACCACCCGTCATGCGGCAGAGTTTTGGATGATTGAGCCGGAAATCGCCTTTGCGGATTTGAAGGACGATATGATGTTGGCAGAAAGCATGATTAAATATATCATCCGCTATGTATTGGAAAATGCACCGGAAGAGATGAAGTTCTTTAATAACTTCGTTGATAAAGGGCTTATCGAGCGTTTGGAAGGTGTTATGAATTCCGAATTTGGCCACGTTACCTATACGGAAGCCATTGAGATTCTGGAAAAGAATAATGACAACTTTGAATATAAGGTATCCTGGGGATGCGATTTGCAGACCGAGCATGAGAGATACCTGACAGAAGAAGTATTTAAGCGTCCGGTATTCGTTACCGATTATCCGAAGGAAATCAAAGCCTTCTACATGAAGTTGAACGAAGACGGCAAGACCGTGGCAGCGATGGACTGCTTAGTTCCCGGCATCGGCGAAATCATCGGCGGCAGCCAGAGAGAGGATGACTTTGCTAAGTTGTCTGCCCGTATGGAGGAACTCGGCCTGAAACCGGAAGATTACGATTTCTATTTGGACCTTAGAAAATACGGTTCCACCAGACATGCAGGATTCGGACTTGGATTTGAACGTTGCGTAATGTACCTGACCGGTATGGGTAATATCCGTGACGTTGTTCCCTTCCCCAGAACCGTAAATAACTGTGATCTTTAATTTGGAGAGGTAGAAAAATGAGCAAAATCTATATTCCGGAAGGGTATCAGAGCCCTCAGAATATTAAGGAAACAGAGATTGCAATTAAGGAAGTAAAGGATTATTTTGAACGCGCCCTGGCAGATGCCTTAAGCCTTACCCGAGTTTCCGCGCCCTTGTTTGTCAAGCCGGAGTCCGGCCTTAATGACAACTTAAATGGTGTGGAGCGTCCGGTAACCTTTGGTATCAAAGAGCAGAATGAGGCGATGGTGGAAATCGTCCATTCTCTGGCAAAGTGGAAACGACTGGCACTTCGCGATTACGGCTTTGCCAAAGGCGAAGGTTTATATACGGATATGACCGCCATCCGAAGAGATGAGGAGACGGACAACATCCATTCTCTTTATGTGGATCAGTGGGACTGGGAGAAGATTATCGACAAGTCCGAACGCACGGAAGAGACCTTGAAAGAAACGGTATTTCGCATTTATATGGCGATTAAGCAGACGGAATACTATATGTGCGGAAAGTATCATTTTATGGATCCGTTCCTGCCCAATGAAATTACATTTATTACAACCCAGGAATTGGAAGATTTGTATCCGGATAAGACGCCCAAGGAGAGAGAGAACTTGATTGCCAAGGAAAAAGGTGCGGTGTTCCTTTCCAAAATCGGCGGCGCGTTAAAGTCCGGTGAGCGTCACGACGGCCGTGCGCCGGATTATGATGACTGGGAATTAAACGGTGATATTTTGGTGTATTACCCGGTGCTGGATATTTCTCTGGAATTGTCCTCCATGGGTATCCGTGTGGACGAGGAATCCCTGGCGCGGCAACTGAAAATTTCCGGCTGCGAGGACAGAGCCTCCCTTCCGTTCCAGAAAGAAGTGTTAGAAGGAAAACTTCCCTACACCATCGGCGGCGGTATCGGACAGTCCCGAATCTGTATGTTCTTTTTGCAAAGAGCCCACATCGGGGAAGTGCAGTCTTCGATTTGGCCTGAGGAAGTACATGCATACGCAAAGGAAAAAGGCGTGTATATCTTATAAAAGAAAGTAATATTAAAAACTCTCAGTTAGTGATGAACTGAGAGTTTTTTAATTCTTTTTCATGGCTTTTATCAAGTTAAGTAATGCTGCAATTTCTTCGGAAGAAAGACCGGAAAGGTCGATGGAAGTTTTTACTTCCTGCCCTAGGAGATAATCCGTGCTCACATTAAAGATTTTTGAGATATGTATTAAAACGTCATAAGAAGGCAATCGCAGGCCGGTTTCATAGGCGCTGATGACGGATTTTGTCAAATCAAGTTTTTGGGCTAATTGTGCTTGTGTCATATTTTTTTGATTCTAAGTGTCTTTAAAGTGTTTCCAAAATCTACCATTTGAAACCCTCCGAATATATATCATACTACAAAGAGATACACTAATGGTTTACCAAGTATTGGAAGAGTTGACGAAAGAAAGAGATGATAGTAAAATAAAATTGTCGAAAATTGTCGATAATTTGATGAAAAACAGGGGGTAAAAACAATGTCTTTATTTTCAGAACTTGGACCCAAGGAAAAAGAACACAAGGGACTGATAAAGTCGTTTGCTGTTGATGTCATTAAGTGGGAGCCGGAAAGTGACAAAGAGGCGAGTATCATTGCGCACAGATATGAGTATGAAGATTTTCCGAATGGTTCCTATTTGATTGTGGGCCAATCGCAGATGGCTATTTTTACGAACAATTTAACAGCAGGGACGGCAGCAGATGCGGAGAAAGGAAAATCCGAAATTTGCGTTTTTAATGGTCCTTGCAAGATTAAACTGGAAACTGGAGACAGCAGATTTGCGCCATTTAGAACAATTAGTCATACACTGACCGGTGGGGATTCTGCATTTCATTCTACGGTATACTTCATTAATACTACCTATATGAATGAATTGCCTTGGGGAACGCAAGAACGATTTATTGCGGTGGATCCGGAGGAAGAAGTAAATGTGCACGTAGGAGCACGAGGCATGTTTGGTGTACATATTGAGCAGATGGATGAAGCAATTGCGGAAGTTCAGGCAAGAAAGTTTTTGCAAAAAATCGTGGGCACAAGAGCGGATTATACAAGAGAAGAACTTCACAATTTTATGCGTGCAAAGATTTTGGAATATGTTCCGGATTTGTTAGCAAAGAGCATTATTGAAAAGGGAATCAGTGTTTTAAAAATCAGTGCTTATCTCAGTGAGTTTTCGGAAATTGTAAAAGACAAATTAGAGAAGCACTTTGATGATTTTGGTTTCACTTTAGATAATTTCTCTTTTATAAATATTAATGTTCCGGATGAAGATTTAAGAGCATTAAATGAAAGCAAAATTAAACGTAAGAGTGCAAAAATTGAGGCAGAAGGTACTGCAATGCAGATGGATATTGAATCTGCAGCAAGAGCTCGTATGCGTGAAAGAGAAGGATATACCTATCAGCAGGAAGAATCTTTCAAAACAATGCAGGCTGCTGCTTCTAATGAAGGTACCAGTTCCGCACTGATGGGAGCCGGAATGGGACTTGGAATGGGATTTGGTGTCGGCGGTGCTTTTGGTGCCGGAATGGGAAATATAGCACAGAATACATTGGGAAATGTGAATATGAATTCTGCAATGAACGATGCTTCTCCTCAGGCTGCTTCCGAAGGACAGGTTAGTTGTAGAAAATGCGGAACGCAAAATCCTGCAATTGCAAAATTCTGTATTTCCTGCGGAGAAAAAATGACTGCAGAGGAAAAATGTTCTGTATGCGGAGAACCAATTGTACCGGGCGCAAAATTCTGTTTATCTTGTGGGGCGTCATTGAAAAAGGTTTGTCCGAATTGCGGGGCAGCGCTGGAGAATAAAGCGAAGTTTTGTTTAGAATGCGGAACAAAAATATCGGAGGGAGAGTAATGAATAATAAGAAAAATGCAAATTCTATGTTGCTGGTAGAAATTTTAGTTGGCACTGTTTGGCTGATTGCTATGCTCCTTTTTGTGGATTTTGAAAATGCGAAATCTGTGATTTGGGAAAGTATTGCCTTTGGCTTTGCTGCTTTCGTCGGTTGCGGATTTGTGATAGCTTATTTTGCCAAAAGAGCAAGGAGCGAGTTGGTGGAAGTCGCGTTTACGCCAATTACTTCTACCTGGATTTATTTATCTGCAATGATGTTGTTTAATGGATTTCCTGTTTTGTTTGCCTATTATACCGGCGGAAATATGTTGCAATATGGTCTGTTTGAATTAAATTTAAGTGTTTCTTTGACGATAAACTTAATCCTTACGGCTGTTTATGCGGCATCCGTGATTATGAGCGGAAGATATTATGCGATGGTTTCGAGTAATTTAGAGGAATCTTCCGGCCGTACGAATAATTACAAAATCATTTCAACGAAATTGTCTGCAATTATCAATGAATGTAAAGATAAGGACGTGCAGGAAAAGTTAAAGGAATTTAAGGAAAAAGTGGATTACAGTTCCAATGTAACATCCAACAAGGCAAAAGAAACGGAAGAACGTCTTATCCTGAAGCTGGATGTTATCAGTAATCTTTTGCGTACAAACGCAGAAAAGGAAGCACTTTTTTCTGAGGTGGAAGAATTAATCTGTTTGTGGAAAAACAGAAATAGTATTTAGTGGGAGAGAAAGTATGGGTATGGAAGGTCTTCTGTGTCATGGCTGCGGAAGCAGTAATGTTGTTTATGATCCGCGCGGAAGAGTATTGATTTGTAATCAATGTGGACGTAAAGAGACTTATTCTCGTTCCACGTTAAATGCCAATGAAAAAGTAGTGTCTTGTAAAAACAATGCAATTTCCTTCTTTAAAGACGGGAAATATGATAATGCAAAACATTATGCGTTGGAAGTATTAAATTTATTTATTGATAATGCACCATCTTTGTTTGTCATGGCTTATTACGAAGAATTTGTGAGTCGTAAACCCGGAAGTATAAAAGATTTCTTTGTTAAAATAGCAGATGTGCCGTTGGAATACGAAGAAGTGCAGGATTTAAAGGATTTGCTGGTTCACGTAGGAGCAAATTTAGGAGATTATGAGATAGAAATCATCAAAATCATCGCAAGCAATATGCAGGCGGAAGAAGATGAGGAAGAGTTGTGTGAATTTATTGACTCGTTTTGCCCTTATTTAATCATGAAGCGGTCATCCATCTTCTTCTTTACGGATGAATTGGTTGGGTATTATAAAGAACTGGCGTCCCATTGCACGATTCCCAAAACCTGTTTTGCTTTGATTAAATCCATAGAGTCTAATCCGGATTCTCCTTATGCCGGAGATAGCTTCTATCTAAAATCGAAAACAAAAGCGTTCTATCAGGATTTTGTATTACCGGTAGGAGAAATCGTGATGGAAATGAAGAACGAAGAATTAAGAAATAAATTTGTCGGTGCATACAAAAACAAAAAAATGAAGTATGAAACGGATGCTGATTTATAGGAGAGTAAAAAGATATGGCAGAATATAATAGTATCGATTTAAGCGGTGTAAGGAAAGATATTCAGGGATTAACCAATTCGGTAGATAATCTGGATAACAAAGTAAGAATTGTTGCAAATGAAATGAGCGATTTAAAAACATCCATGAGTGTTATGGAGGATGATTTGAAAGCGGTCGCAGAGGCGCTGGAAAGAATGCGAAAAGACCAGAAAAGAGAAGCAATGCTTCAAAAGGCAGCAACAGAACTTGTTAGGGTTAGACAGGAATTGCAGCAAAAATACGGAAATAATAAAATTATTCGTGAAACCATGCTGGGTGTTTTGCAGGCAACAGACGTAGCATTAGTTAAGAAAACAACTATTTCAAAAGTGTCGGAAGAGTTAATGCTTTCCACACCGGAATACTGGTTGGCTCCTTGCTTGGTTGCTGTTGCGGCATGGATTGACAATAATCATGATTTGGCAGAGCGTGCGATAAAAGTAGCGCTTGACCGTGATGAAGAAAAAACAGCATTAACCATGGCTCTGATTTGTCGTAGAAATAACAGAGTGCAAACCTGTTATGAATGGCTTTCCCTCTATTTTTCAAAATTAAAAGCAGAAGATTTTTCAGAGAGCAGTTTTGCGTACATAGATGCGTATATCAATGGCGTATTTGGTCCGGACGAAAAGCATATGTGTGATGACTATTTTGCAAAATGGATGGACGAAATTAAAGCCAAAAGCGACGTGTTTGAAGAGAAACAGGAAGATGAATGGAAACAATATTGTGAAAGTTTTGTTGGTCAAGAGGACATGCCGTATGCTGAATTGATTAAAAATACGGAAGAAGCAGATCGAATTACTGCCTACGTAAGCCGAATTAATTCATCCGGAAAAATTGTGCAGTATTTCTCGAATATTTCTAATGCGCCGGTAGATCAGGAGCAGTTGAAAGAAAATATTGATGAAAAACTGATTGCGCTAATTAGTAATTACAACAGAGATGAGGAACCGCTCCGTAAAGAGGAAGCAATGTGGCTTGCAGTAAAAGCGTACGACGGAGATGCGGAGGCAGCGAAAAAATACCTTGAGGCAAAGGAAAGAGCAGAACAGAAAAAACGATTGGATTTGGTTCAGCAAATGAATCGAACGATTGTTGCAAAAGCAGAAATTCCCTCCAAGAGAAAAACTGCGGTTTCGTTTTTAGGTAATTATATTAACAAAGGATATAAGAATTTCATTGAAGAAAAGAAAGCAGATTTTCCAAACAGCATTACAATGAACTTTGACGGATATCGTTGTTCTACTGTGGATGGTGATAATTCTCAACAATTGTTTGCCGAGTATACACAATTTATGCAAGCAGCAAGAGATAGTGAACTAAGTAATGTGCAGACTGCGAAACCCAAGGTGTTGTTGATTAGCAGTATTGTTCTTGCGGTTATCAGTTTGATATTGCTTTTTGCGCTTCCGGTACTGGGGGTTATCGGCTTGATTGTCGCTATTGTTTTGTTGGTACAACATTTTTCTGCCAAAAAAGAAATTGCTGCGCGTTGCGAACAGATTATGCAGGATTATGATAATCGAATGAATAACGGAAGACAGACGATTGCAGCAACGATTAATCAGTGGAAAGAAGCGAGAACATTGGTGTATGATTTTAACAATGATCCCGTGAAAAATATTATAGCATAAAGGGGGTAATCAGATGGACAATCAGGAATTGGAAGGATTTGACGAGTTGGATGAATTGTTTGGCTTGGCAGAAACGGATAAAGATAAGATGGAGAAAACCATTTTAACACAAAATCTGGAAGGATTTGCAAGTTGTTTTCCGGAATGGGATTTGCATCCGCCTCGTAAATAATTAAAAAAAGACAACATTTTGTTTGTGAATGTCATTGGATGACTTCAGACAGAATGTTGTTTTTTTGACTTGAAATGAAAGGCACAAGAAATAGAAAATTAAAGTGTTTTTTAAAAAATGTTTGTTGTATGCATAACGAAAGTGTTTGACGTTCGTACAAGAAAAATGTAAGATTAACAAATATATCTTTGCGGAGAAAACAAAAAATACAAGGATTACCCGGGAAGTGAAAGAAAAAGATCGAAAGTCGGATTAGGAGCGGCATTTGGGAGGTATGGTATGAAAAAGGAAACAGACAAAAATGCAAAAGAATATTCTACCAAAGAACTGTTAAAACGTTTTTTGCCGTACTATGCCAAGCACAAAGGCGTCTTGGCATTGGATTTGTTTTGTGCGGCTCTGACGACGATTTGCGAATTAGTTTTGCCTATGATTATCCGATACATCACCAATACGGGGATGGAGGATGTGGCAAAATTAACCATGGAAACGCTGGGGAGCATGGCGGGGCTGTATCTGCTCCTTCGCCTGGTGGATTGCGCAGCCAACTATTACATGGCCAATATGGGGCATGTGATGGGAGCAAAAATGGAGACGGATATGCGTTCGGATGCCTATGCCCATTTGCAAAAATTGTCCAATACCTATTTTAACAACACCAAGGTGGGGCAGATTATGGGGCGGATTACCAACGATTTGTTTGATGTCACGGAGTTTGCCCACCATTGTCCGGAGGAATTTTTTATTGCCGGCGTAAAGGCGCTGGTGGCCTTTATTATATTGGCAAGAGTGAACCTGCCGCTGACCGTGATGGTTTTTGTGATGGTGCCGGTGATGGCCTTTGTGTGTATCAAACTAAATCGCAGAAACCGGAAGGCATTTGCGAGACAGCGGGTGCAAATCGGTGAACTCAATGCCGCCATTGAGGATACCCTTCTTGGGCAAAAGGTAGTAAAAGCGTTTACCAACGAGGCGCTGGAGTGTGAAAAATTTGAAGAGGGAAATCGCAAATTTTTGGATATCAAAAAGGAAACCTACCGGTATATGGCGGATTTCCATACCTCCATCCGGGCCTTTGACGGAGTGATGTATCTGATTGTCATTCTGGCCGGCGGTATTTTTGTGATGAACGAAAAGATTACGCCGGGGGATTTGGTGGCTTATACCATGTATGTTTCTACGTTGATTGCCACCATCCGCCGAATCATTGAATTTGCGGAGCAGTTCCAGCGGGGACTTACCGGAATTGAGCGATTTTTGCAGATTATGGATGCGGACATTGAGATTTTTGATGAGCCGGATGCGGTGCCTCTTGAGAATCCCAAAGGAGACATCACATTTGACGGTGTTTCCTTTGAATACCCGGACGATCACAACAAAGTCTTCCGGAATTTCGATTTGCACATTCGACCGGGGGAGAAACTGGCCATTGTTGGACCTTCCGGCGGCGGAAAAACGACGCTGTGCAATTTGATTCCCCGGTTTTATGATGTGACGGAGGGGGATATCAAAATTGACGGAAAAAGCATTCGTAGCTTTACCTTAAAAAGCCTTCGGGAAAACATCGGAATCGTGCAGCAGGATGTGTATCTGTTTTCCGGTACGGTGCTGGAAAATATCATTTACGGTCGCCCTCTTGCAAGCCGGGAAGAGGCAATTGAGGCGGCGAAGAAAGCCGGTGCCCATGAGTTTATTTTGAGTTTAAAGGACGGGTATGATACGTACGTGGGAGAGCGGGGCGTGAAGCTTTCCGGCGGACAAAAGCAGCGCATCAGCATTGCCCGGGTCTTTCTGAAAAATCCGCCCATTATGATTTTGGATGAAGCCACGTCGGCGTTGGATAACGAGAGCGAATTTGCGGTGGCGGCTTCGTTGAATAAGTTGTCGGAGGGGCGCACCACCATTACCATTGCCCATCGGTTATCCAGCATCAAAAATGCGGACCGGATTGTGGTGCTTACGGAGGATGGCATTGCAGAAGAAGGAAATCATGAAAGTCTGATGGAAGCAAAGGGAATGTATTACGATTTCTACACCATGGCGGACCGGTTGAAATAAAGCATTGCGAGAGCTGAAATAAAACATCGCAGGAGTTGGAATAAAGCATTGCGAGAGTTAAAATAATGCATCGTTGGAAGGGAGATAAATATGGAAAAATGGATGATTGCGTCGGCAAAAAACGACAGGAGAATAAGACGACTTATGGCATATTATTTAAGATTTGAAAGCAAGTATCGACAATAATTTACAAAAAGGGTTAAGGAAAACATTTTTTGCCGATATGTCTTTAATGACAGTGTAGATTTGTAAAAGCATGGAGGCTGAAAATGCTATGATATATGGAGCTTTTTGTATTTTGGTACCCGGCAATTATGTCTATGGCATGGATTGTCGGGGGCATTATGTTTTACATATCTAATGAGTGGCGTAAGCCCTTGCCCCTCAACAAGACGCCCATGGTGTCAATTTTGGTGCCCTGTTATAATGAAGCAGAAACCATCGAAAACACCGTGCGGTAACTGCCATTTGGTATCCGTTTTTGTATTGGTACATCAATGCCATCATTGTGATTTCCTCCCGGCCTTCCCTCTTTAGAAGACGAAAAACGACGGCAAAATGGGAGAGTCCGGACAGAGGATTATAAAAGAGATAGTGTCGTGTGACCTATAAAACGAAGGTCAAAGCAGATATATACAACGCGGAGGCAAAAATGAATACAGAAGAAAAACAGGAGTATAAAGAGGAAAGAGAATAACTCCGCAATGAATTGAAAAAAAAGAAATTTATAGTATAATGGATATACGGATAAAATAATGGGGGATACAATCTTATGGAAAAAGTTGCGCTAAGTAAATTATCAAAAGAAGAAAAACGCAGTTTTTATCAGTCAAAATATGATTATTATCGATTGTTTAATGTGCGAATGATTGTGGTAAGCTGTTTGGCTTACTTGTCGTTTTTCGCCACGGATTGTGGGATTTTCGGGAGATTTTCTTATGAGACGTTGCTATCTCGAGTGATTGTAATTATCCCTTTTGTATTGTATTTGTATTTAGACCGGAAGACAAAAAATTACCGAATTATGGTTCCTGCCACGTATCTTATGGTACATATTATTATTTGGTGTACGGATTGGGCGACTTATCTGTTGCCTGACCGGCAACATGCCATTTCCGGAATGATTATTATGAATTTGATTTTTATGTGTGCAGGTTTTGCAGCGCCTTTTGAATATAGCGTACTTGCTCATGCTTTGTTGGTTGTGGACATTGCGGTGGCGAATGTGTTTATCCAGTATGAAAATTTGTCCATGATGTATATGTTTAACGTTCCGTGCGTTATTGCGGTATGCGCTATGCATATTATGATGCAGCGGGTATATCTGGAGCAGTTTTTGGACAAGAACAAATTGGAACGACTGGTGGTTCACGATCAGCTTACGGAAGTTCATAACCGTAATATTTTAAAGGGAATCAGTGAGACAGGCACCGGGAAACTGACAATTTTTCCCAATCTGGATGTATGCATGATGTTGATTGATATTGACTATTTTAAAAAGGTCAATGATACCTATGGACATGAAGCGGGGGATAAAGTATTGATTTTCCTGGCGAACATCATCAAGAGCAATCTTCGTATCACGGATTACGTCATTCGCTGGGGCGGCGAGGAATTTTTAGTGATTATGCCGGGGTGTACTCCTCAGCAGACGATGCAGATTGCGGAGAAGATTCGTGAAAAAGTGGAATGTACCGATAACGGAATCTGTAAGACAACGGTTTCGATTGGGGTGGCACTTTATCAAGGCGGCGACTATCATGCCACCATAAAAAATGCAGATGAAGCCATGTATCAAGCCAAAGGTACCGGTAGAAACAAGGTAGTGTTGTTTGAAGAGAAAACGAAAGTAACTGCATAAAGGTGTATTTTTTATAATCGAATCCTTTCCATATTCGTAGGAATGTGGAAGGGATTTTTTGTGGAGATAATCATTTGCGGTAATAAGAGGTGTCTTTTTTCTTGTAAAAATAAGGAAAACAAAAATAATAAAAAAATATGTAAAATATGCTTGACATATTTTGTAAAGTAAACTATACTAAAAATGTAAAGCGAGTTTTA
>JAZNKK010000028.1:0-2648 GCA_045578545.1 Lachnospiraceae bacterium | reverse complement strand
ACGGAAGGCACCCAGATACACTTGGTCTTCTCATATAAAACATCCAAAATAATACCGGCAACTGTAGCGTACAGGCAAAACATTGCCATACCAAGGAAGGGTGCTCCCCAGTACTCTAAACCGTATTCGTATCCGGCAAGAATCATAACCGGCCAATGCCATGCCCCCCAGATGATACCGCCAAGAATCATACCTTTGACTCTGCCGAGCTTATCTTTTAACATAGGATACATTACGCCTCGCCAGCCAACTTCTTCACCCAAACCTAACAATCCGTTAATCAAGGGCGCATAGGAAACAGCCTGCACAATGGAGATAATTGTCCAAAGCGGAACGGTCATTCCTGCGGCCTGTAATTGCGCCATTGCTTCTTCACCCATCTGTATCGCCATATAGGAACCGGACCAATCCAATCTGTCTGGAAAGATAATATAAAAAATCACTGCGCCCAAAATGGCCAAAACCATAGGACCAAACCATGCTAACAAAATCCAGCCGATATTGCCTTTCAGTTTCGGAATCCAGCCCATACCTTTTAAAGGGATTTTAGCAATAAATGTAGCCAGAAACGGCATAAACATACAACCCCCCAAAAGGAGCTGAAATACAGCCACATTTCCGTTTCTTGAAAAAATGCTTGCTATAATCTGAATTACCCAGGCAAGACTAAAGGCAAAAATCATATAAATTGTAAACTTCTTTTTATCCATTTTCATAATTTAGGCCTCCGTTTTCTCTTGTGCATAAGTTTCTTCACAGAAGCCTTTGTGTCCGCAGGAAGGACAGGTAAGTTTTCTGGTTGTCGGCGTATGGTGTGCCCAAAACATCTCTCCAAACTTTGGTTTAAATACAGTGTGGCACTGCGGGCAGATATAGTCGATTTTTTTGTAATAAAATTTAACCATCCATCCTGCAACTACTATTCCTACCATGATCCACAGTAATAAAGGCCACCAGATTCCGGTTTTAAACGCAATGATAATAGTGCATGCTTCTATAATTTCCAAAGGAATCCCCACAGAAAGCATAATCGTTCTTACTTTTCTTAATTCTTTTTTTGTCTTCATAAGATAAGCAATGTCACCTATGGATTCAACCGAAAAATGCTCAACATCCTTAAGTCCGGAAGCCAAATCTTCCAACTTCTTAAGCCGTTCTTCACGCTCGCCGATTTCTTCTTTCAGCATCTTCCTCTGCTGTTCCAAAAGAAGGGAAATAACGCTTCCCGGGTCCTCTTCTTTTAACAGTTCAGCAATGCTGTTGATGGGCAAATCCAATTCACGTAAAAAACAGATGATTTTCATTTTGCGAAGGTCTTCGTCATTATAAAGACGTCTTCCGCCCTCCGTTAATTCACTGGGTACAAGAATGCCTCTCGTATCGTATTATTGGACGGTACGGACCGTCACTTCGCAAAGTTTGGCAATTTCTCCTGTTGTGTATTTTGACATCGCTCTCGCCTCCTTTCAACGCCCATTTTAGGACGTTACGCAGCGTCACAAGCAATATATGACGCAGGGGGATTTTTTGATTTTTTATAAAAATAATGGATTTTAGACGTATTTTGATAAGGTTTTTTCCATTTTCTCCACGTCGATGGGTTTGGACAAGTATCCGTCAAAACCTTCTTCCAAATATTGCTCTTCCACATCACCCACCGCATTTGCCGTTAATACAATTACAGGTGTCTCAAGATTCTTATTGTCTTGATCAGCCCGTAAAAGATGCAGTGTCTCCACGCCGTCCGGTTCAGGCATCATATGGTCCATAAGAATAATGTCGTACTTCTTCTCTTTGGTCATTTCCAGGCATTGATTTCCGTCATTTGCGAAATCCACCTGCATTTCCGTACGTTTCAGAAGGTTTCCGATTACTTTCAAGTTCATTTTATTGTCATCTACCACCAGCACCTTCGCATCCGGTGCTTTGAACGTTTTCACCGGACTTTCCGCCTCTGTGGGTGTATTTACGTTTTTGCTTTCCAAACTTCCCATAGCAGTTTCGTCAATAACGGTCTGCGGAATCTCTACCGTAAAGCAACTTCCTTTTCCGACTTCGCTGGTAACCGTAATACTACCGCCCATATTTTCCACAAGTTGCTTTGTAATACTGAGTCCCAAACCGGTTCCTTCTATGTTCTGATTCTTCTTTAAATCCAGTCGCACAAAGGTATCAAAAAGACGTTCAATGTCTTCTTCAGAAATCCCCATACCTGTATCCGAAACCGCTAACTGCAGGAAAAATCCCGTTTCTTTCCGTATTCCTTTCGCAATCAACGTAACAGAACCCGTTTCTGTATATTTCACCGCATTGGATAACAAATTATTTAAAATCTGCGTTATACGAATCTCATCTCCGCTTAAAACAGCAGGAAGTGTTTCATCAATATCCTTTTTTATCTCCAGATTTTTATGCTTAGCCCGCATTTCGATGCCGGAAATAGCTGATTTCAGCATATTAGCTGTAGAATAATCCGACTCTACAATCTGCAATTTCCCTGCTTCAATTTTAGATAAATCCAATACATCATTAATAAGCCCCAGTAGCATTTCACTGGCCCGATTAATATTATCCGCATACTCCCTTGTGTTTTCTTCCTTGCTTTCGCGCAAAATCATCTCATTCATACCCATAATGGTATTAATCGG
>JAZNKK010000027.1:0-67836 GCA_045578545.1 Lachnospiraceae bacterium | reverse complement strand
TGAACATTTCGTCCGAGATTCTTCTCTTCGAAATTTTCAGGGTTGCATTACTGTTCAATTATCAAGGTTCCTTTGTGTTGCTTCGTTTGACGCAACGTTGTTATTCTATCACGCCATTTTTTCTCTGTCAACACCTTTTTTAATTTTTTTAAAACCTTTTTTTGGTTCTCTTTCCTCCGCTCTTTCTTCCTTATCGGAATCTTGGCGGTGGACTTTCATATTAACACCATTCAATTATGTTGTCAACATGTTTTTCAAAATATTTTTTATGGTATTTTTGGCACAAAAAAACAGGATACTTCCTGTCTTTTGCGGCGAAAACACCGAACGGAGAAGGAGGGATTTGAACCCTCGCGCCGCGTTAGCGACCTATACCCTTAGCAGGGGCACCTCTTCGGCCTCTTGAGTACTTCTCCAGAAACTGAATTAAATATTTACTATATATAATTCATCATCACCTGCGGTAGTGTGTCGCTTTCACAACTTCATTACCTTTGGTAACGCAAAAATCATTATACTAAAGTGATTTTTCTTTGTCAAGACTTTTAGCAATTGCTTTTTCAATTCTTTCTTTTACGTTATTGGCAAGCTCCATTCCTTTCCAATCTTTATATTCTTCATACAGAATTGGTTCTAAGTAAATCAGCTTTACCGTTACAGGTTTAATTCCCTTTTCATCAAAAGGGCGATAGCTGTCAATTAACGCACACGGAACAATAGGGCATTTCGCCTTAGTCGCAGCCTTGAAGCTTCCTCCTTTAAACGGCAACAACTTATTTCCCTCTCTGCTTCTGGTTCCTTCCGCAAAAATCAAAAAGTTACGTCCTTTGGAAACTTCCTCCGACACTTCATTAATCACTTGAATGGATTGGCGTAAGTCGTCGCGATCCATTACCTTTGAACCAATACAGGCAATGATTTGCTTTAACAAGATTACGTTGCTGACTTCTTTCTTAATTACGAAAGCAAAGGGTTTCGGACAGGAGGCCAAAAAAACGAGTACATCAAATAACCCCTGATGATTGGGATAAAACATAAATCCGTTTTGTTCCGGAATATTTTCCACCCCTTCCACTTCAATATTAACACGTCCGGTTTTAATCGCTGCTCTGGCCGCGTTCTGGGTTACTGCGTATCCTTTATCATAATCTCTGTTTTTTTCCAAACTATACCAGGAAATTTTTGTAAAATAATAAATCGTTTTAAAAAACATTCCAAAAATAATAAATAAAATTCGTGCCATATTTTATCCTCACAATTATATTTTGCAAAATTCTTTTGTAGCTATTTCATATAAATTATTTCCGTCCTTGTCAATCACAACAATCACAGGGAAATTTTCTATTTCTAATTTTCGAATCGCTTCCGTCCCTAAGTCATCGTATGCAATCACTTCTGATGATTTAATTGCCTTCGAAAGCAACGCGCCTGCACCGCCCACCGCCGCGAAATATACCGCCTCATTTCGCACAATTGCTTCTTGCACTTCCTTGGAACGTTTTCCTTTTCCAATCATTCCTTTTAACCCTAAGTCCAACAATTGCGGGGCATACTTATCCATTCGGCTGGAAGTGGTAGGACCAGCCGATCCGATTGCCCTTCCTTCTCTGGCTGGTGATGGTCCCATATAATAGATTATATTATCCTCCACGGAAATCGGCAATTTCTCTCCGCTATCCAATGCTTCCTGCATCCGTTTATGTGCAGCATCTCTTGCCGTATATAACACGCCTGTTAAGTAAACATAATCTCCGGCTTTTAATTCTTGGATTTCTTCCTTTTTCAAAGGAACCGATATGTACTTTTCCATTTATTTTCAGCCTTTCTTTCCTTATCTTTCGGTTGTTTCCAACAAATCTGCAGGAAACAATTTTCGATTTTCAAATTTCCATTCTATTAATATAGAAGAAACTTATGTAAACAGTGTTTCTTCTATATTAATTATATCGTTCTGGTGACATGTCGGTTTACATGGCAACAGATATTGATACCTACCGGAAGACCTGCAATATGCGTGGGATAAGTATCAATGTTAACCGCAAACACCGTTGTGCTGCCGCCGAGTCCACCAGGTCCGATGCCTAAGGCATTAATCTTTTCACAAACTTCTTCTTCCATTTCCCGGATATAAGGAATCGGAGAATGTTCTCCTACCGTTCTGGTTAAAGCCTTTTTCGCCATCAGCGCACACTTTTCAAAGGTACCGCCTACTCCCACTCCGATTACCATGGGCGGGCATGCATTGGGACCGGCATCTTTTGCGGCAGTAATAATTGCGTTTTTTATTCCTTCTACCCCATCCGAGGGCTTGAGCATAAAAACGCGACTCATATTTTCACTACCGAAGCCTTTGGGAGCCAAAGTCAATTTTACCTTATCTCCCTTTACTATTTCATAGTGAATAATAGCCGGAGTATTGTCCTTCGTATTCTCTCTTTCAATCGGACACTTAACAACAGACTTTCTTAAATACCCGTCGCAATATCCTTGTCGAACGCCTTCGTTAATGGCATCTTCCAACAAATCGCCTTCTAAGAATACTTCCTGCCCGATTTCTGCAAATACAACCGCCATTCCTGTATCCTGGCATATCGGAATCATCTCTTCTCCGGCAATATCCAAATTTTCCTGTAATTGGGTTAAAATTTGTTTCCCAAGCACAGAGACCTCTTTTTCCTTTGCATCCAGATATGCTTTCTTCATATCTTCCGACAAAAAATGATTTGCCTCAATGCACATCTCTTTTAATGCTTTTGTAATCTCTTCCGTATTTATCGTTCTCATTTTATTCCTCTGAGTTTTCTTTTATCATTTTACTAAAATTATCTATTTGAATTTATGTAGTTTCTTATTTCCATCTATCTTGTTTCATTTTTAATATATTTCCCTCGATTTTTTCATTTCTTTCTTTTTTAACTTTTGCATTTTTCGAAACAAATTTTTGATTTATCGCCAAAAAGGTTTTTAAATAAAAGTAAAGAGAACAATAACTGTTCTCTTCACTGCTTTTTCTTATCTAACTCTTTCAAAAACAACTACAACCTGTTTGGTCTGAGTTGAGAAACCTGTCATAGAAATCTTATGATTATTTGCTTCCCTCGCTGTAATGCTGACTACTCTCCATCCTGCTGCAGAATAACGATTGAGTAAAGACTGGAAAGATTCAAATTCCGTAATGGATGCGGCGGGCTTGTCTTCGTCCAAGAGAACGTCGCGAACAATTTCTACTGCATATTCATACTGAGGATTTGCAATCTTATCAAGTTTATTGTTAATCTGCACCAGATTATCCAACATACAACCCTGTACAATCTTTTCCAATTCTTCCACTTCGATTTCAGAAAGCAAATCTTCAACGATTTCACGTCTTTTACGAACCATAACAGTATCAGAGTACATAGAACTTTCTAAGATGTGCTGCTTTGCCTGATTTAAGTTATCAATTCTTCTGGCATATCCTTTCTCATCCAGATACTCCAAGGCAACCTTCTGAATATTCTCCTCTGTCTTCTCTAACCCTGTATCAAACACTTCTTCTACTTCGTTTACACTGGAGGTTTCAAAAGTATTACATTTTTTAATCGCATCATACAAAATTTGATTCAAATCAACCATAATTCTTACCCTTTACATTTTTAGACTCACATTGCATTGCAATGCTGTAACCCATACCTTCAACTAGATTTATGATAGCACACGAATGCCATATTTTCAAGGTTATTTTGTTTTGCGAAGTATTATTTCTAATTTCTGCACATTTATTCTTCCTCTTCTTCTATATCGGATGTTCTGTGGATATGGTCCGCCAGACGTTTTTTGGATTCATATTCCCTCTTCGCTTTTTCCTCTTCTTTTCTGGCTTTTTCTGATTCCTGTACCATCACAATACGATCAAACACCTTTCGCATGGTAAAGGAAGTACCATAAGCAATCAGACCGATAAGCAAAAGAAGCCATAAATACCAGGTGGAGAAAAACAACACCGGATACCATAACGAAAGAAAAATCGGTAATCCCCAAGCAACCATGATTTTGAGCCAACTTCCGAAATTACTGACCGAAAGCAGAAATGCATTTTTAAAATAATTCCATAACGTATTCTCATAACGTGCCACAAGCGGAAACAGGAAGGGCAGAATAAATGCCAATACAACCAACTCCGCAATAATAACGACCAGATAAAAAGAAGAAATCGTTCCTTCAACATTGATAATCAAAAGATATTCTACAAAAAGGATAAACAGTATTCCTATAATAACAAGCCATACCTGGGTTGCCTTCTTAAAATTTTTCTTAAACGATTCCAAGAAAGACTTTCCAATCGTTCCTTCTTCTTTTCTTGCCATTTTTAACGTCACACTATAGAGTGCTGTCATAGACGCTCCAAAAGTAATTACAGGCAAAGAAAATACAATAAACATAACATTCAGGGCAAATACGTTTCCAAAGACTTCCAATGCCCTTAATAATTTCGGATTTCCTCCGCCATTTTCATTTGCTGACAATTCGCACCTCCGTTTTTACTGCATCTGCAGTCCTCTATTACTCAGTTCCTCACACATTGCCGCTATATCCACGGTTGCTAAAGTATCATAATCAACCGGGGCATACGCTACTCCTGACGCATTCATCCAGTTTTCCTGCAAGGTCGGGAACAAGGTTTTTGCATTTTGGGATGCCATATACTGCAGAGAATACAATTTAAATTCTTCGTCGTTTAAATTGTCCATGCGGACGATCATGTATCCTGCATCGGTCTCTACAACTTCCGAAATTTCATTTAAATCCAGATTATCCACTACTTCATTTAACTCTGCAATATAAGCACCGGAATAATTCCGTTCAACGCCGGAACAAAAAGCAATACCGTATTCTTCTACAAGCTGTTCCATGGTTTCATTTCCGGAAACCGCACGCTCACGAAATTCCTCTGCAAGAGCAAGCTGTTGTGCCATTTCTTCTTCTGACAACGCAACATATTCTCCATTTTCATTGGTCATCGCCTGTCCGTTTTCATCATATGCAATGCTGGGGAACAACGCATAATATACCACATGGAAATTTAAGTCTGCATATTCTTCTTCGTACTGTGCCAAATATTCATCCGCCAAATCCTGCATTGCCTTCTCAGACAATTCATTGATATACATCGTGCGAACAAACATGTTATAAACCATATCATAATCAATCGAATACATGCTTAAGAATTCTTCTCCGAAATGGTTATAAAACGCATTTGCACTATTTTCTGCCACCAACATATTTTCTTCCGTAAGGGTAATTTCAGAAGCCAATGCCAGCTGATACTGTACATATTCCATCTGAATCTGTTGAACTACATAGGTAGTTATAGTCTGAGCAGAAGCTTCCGTAATCTGAGATGGCATCAGATTATTGTTAAAAACATACTGAAGATAATATAAATATACTTCATCCAGTGTAACGGTATATTGGTCCACTGTCAAAATCGGAGTCTGTGCCTCCTCTTCTGAAATTACAGCATTACTTTTGCAGCCACAAAGTATAGTCATCAACATCAGCACACTCAAGAGCAATGCTGCGATTCTTTTCATTCCTACTAGTCTTTTTTTCATCATTTCCTCCTCATTTCATAGAAACCCTTATCACTGGATATTACCACAATTCTCTTAAAAACTCAATAAAAAAAGTGCAATTACACAGATATATCACAATCTGGTAACTGCACTTAATTTTTAAATAAAAGTCTTAATTATTCCTTTACACCACCAAGGGCAACACCTGCAACGATGTATTTTGATAAAAGGAAATATGCAACCATAATAGGAAGTACGGAGATAAACAAACCGGTGTAAATTTCACCAAAGTCACGCTGTTTATCGTTAGACTTCAATGCTTCAATAAACATAGGCATGGTAGCTTTATCTCTTTCGGTAGCAAGCAAGATGGAAGGAGTGTACAAGTTGTTCCATGATGCTACGAAACCGAAGATTGCCTGTGTAGCCATAGCCGGTGTCAACAACGGAAGCGCAATTTTGTTAAATGTACTAAACTCTCCGGAACCATCAATACGGGCAGCTTCTACGATTTCTACACTAAAGCCGGCTTCCATATACTGTTTCATGAAGTAAACGGTAGTCGGTGCTGCAATTGCCGGCAAAATCAACGGCAAACGAGTACCATACATGTTTGTCAAATCACAGACTTTAATCAAACCTACGATAGATACCTGAGTAGGAATCATCATAATACCATAGATGAAAGCCCATGCTAAATTTCTGAATTTAAAGTTATATACTGTGATACCGTATGCAGTAAAAGCTGCGAAATACACCTGTAAAAGGGTAGCGGGAACAGTGATAATCAAACTGTTACCCATTGCCTGCCAAACGGATACACTGGATACCACATCAGACTTATTTGTCAACGTTTCATAGTTGTTATCGAAATAGTTTCCGGGAATAAAATGAAGTCCCGAAATAATCTGGTCTGACGGTAATGTTGAGTTAATAAACAAAATGTAGAAAGGAAAAATACTCAGTGCACAAAGCAGAATACAGATAATATATCTAAAAGGCTTTGTGAAGCTAAACTTTTTCGAATCCTGTGTCATTGAAATATTGATATTATTTGCCATTTTATAACGCCTCCATCCTTTATCTGCTTTGCTTCTTCTCTGATGTCAGTTTGTAGAATACCATACTGATTGCCAACGTTATAATGAAAAGCACTACTGAGTAAGCTGCTGCCCTACCATAATTCTGCTGCGGTCCGGCAGATACATACTTCTTAATCAACATTACAATAGTTTCTGTAGAACGAACCATCTGTCCGCCCTGGCTGATATCCGGGCCACCGCCATTGAACAGCTGCGGGATATCGTACATCTGCAAACCACCGATAGCAGATGTTACCAATGTAAACTGCAAAATCGGTTTCAACAAAGGAAGGGTAATACGGAAGAACTGCTGTCTGGAAGACGCACCATCCACCATTGCCGCTTCATAAAGGGAAGGGCTGATACCCATAATACCTGCAATCAATACGATCATCGTATTTCCATACCACATCCAGAACTGAATGAAAGCGATGATAAATAAAGATGCATAACCACTCATCAACATACTGGTTTCACCGGTAACCCAGCCAAAGCTCTTCATAACAGCGGTGATAGAACCGTGTACGTCAAACAAATTATAGAATAATACCGCAATTGTAGCTGCCGTAATAATATTCGGCATGTACATAATAACTTTATATGCACCCTGACCTTTTAACTTGTTATGGGCGTCGGTAAACCACGCAGCCAAAAGCAAGGACAAAAGAATCTGCGGGATAAAGTTCAATAACCATAAAACAACCGTTGTTCTGATTGCTACAAACACTTCATTGGAATCGCCAAACACATACTGTGCATAGTTACCGAAACCAAATACCATCTCGCTACTGCTACGTCCTGTTTTCACTTCCTGCCACAAAGATGTCCAGAAGGTGTAAATCAAAGGATAAAATTGAAATACCAAAAAGGCAATAAAGAACGGAAGAATAAATATGTAACCGTATTTTCCGTATTCAACTGTTTTTGTTTTATTGTTCTTATTCACTGTGCCACTCCCCATCAGTTAGAATTCAACATTATTGTATGATGTTTTTTATGCGACATTATGTCGGGAATTTTTCTTTTTGAAAACTATGCATCGATATGCGATAGCAATATCGATGCATAGCACAATTACTTATTTGTGAAAAATCACAGAGCTAAAATTATTCTACAGTGATGTAGTCATAAGTTGTAGCTACCTGTTCTTCAACGTATGCAACTGCTTCTTCAACAGTAGCGATTTCTCCAGCGTTGTATGCCTGAGAAGCGTTGTCGATGAATACCTTAAGAGCTGCGTCAAGGTATGTTGCGTTGCTAAGGTCGATACCTTCAGCTGCTTCAGCCCAGATTTCTACAGGGTTCTGTCCGCCAAGAGCGGGAGAAGCGCCACATCCATCAGCGATAAGGTTCTGGATAGCTTCTTTGTTGTTTACGAAATCAAGTGTATCAGCAGAGATGTTGTACATGATTTCAGGGTCACAGCAAAGTGAGTAGATAAGGAATGCAGCGAGTTCTGTGTTAGGACATCCTTCAGTAACTGCTACGTATGTTCCACCCCAGTGATAGCTTACAGGACCCTGGCAAACTCTCCAGTTACCGTAAGAAGAACCTTCAGCGGGTGTTCCATCTTCGTTCATGTTGAATACCATACACCAATATACAGACCATGTACATCCGAAGTAACCGAACACATCACCTTCGTAGTTAGCATTCCAGCCTTCAGACCACATAAGGGAGTTATCTGTGTAACCACCATCGTAAAGTCTCTTAGCTGTTTCAAGGTAATCTGTTACTGCAGAGTCAAGCTGTAATGTTTCAGAACCATCTTCAGCTACAAGTACCCAAGGCTGTGTCTGCTGATCCCAGATAGCGTATTTAACTTCGTCAGGACCAGATGTCATGAAGTAACCAGCTGCTTTCATTGTTTCAGCTGTTGTAAAGAATGTCTCCCAATCAGCTACGTAAGCCTGAACATCTTCAGGTTCGCAAACGCCAAGAACGTCCTGAGCGATGTCATAACGATAGATGAAGCATCCAGGAGTTGCCTGCCATGTAAGACCTTTCAACTGTCCATCAACTGTTGCATAGTCGATTGTGTACTGATAAGCATTTGCATACATATCGTTTGTGATACCGATTTCTTCCATTGTAAGTGTTACATCACTTTCAAGGTAGTATTTAGCAACGTCGTTATCCATAGCGATGATTGAAGGATAAGCGTCACCAGCTGTCATAGCTGTATCAACAGCTGTCTGGTATGTTCCGTCTGTACCGGATACACCAAGGTTAACGTATTCTACGTAATCAGCATATTCAGGATATGCATCCAATACGTACTGCATACGAGAACCAAATTCATCGTTCCATGAGTAGTAGTAAATCTTCATGGATTCATCCCAACCTTCTGTGCTAGGAGCTTCCATTGTAGCTGCTACTGTAACTTCAGGTTCGGGTTCTACAGCACCGTCATCTGCTCCATCGTCTGCTCCAGTGTCTGTTCCAGCGTCTGTTCCAGCGTCTGTTCCAGCGTCTGTTGTTCCATCTGCAGGAGCATCTGTTGTTTCTCCACCACAAGCAACGAGTGTAGAAACTGTCATGATCATTGCCACTGTAAGGGCTAACAATCTCTTTTTCATGTTTAGTTACCTCCCATATAAAATGTTTTTACGAATGGCGCAAGTCCACCCGTTGATATGAAGTTTATCATACATGCACAGTATTTGCAAGATAATTTTTTAAACGCGCCAAAAAATTATGCACATTTCACAATATTGAGCTTTTCCCATTCTCACTATTAACAACAACTTCTTTGTTATGTTACCTAAAAATGCAAAGAATCACTGCCTTCGTGGCGAAGAACAAGAACCGAGAAGGGCGGAAGCGTCACATTCACCTTGCCGCATTCCACTTTGTATTCCATAGGAGAGTCTTCAAATCCGTCACGGTGGGTCAATATCTTTCGCTGCATCACCGCTTCTTTCAGGATACCGATTGTCCATACCCGGACTTCTTTCTGTATCTCATGGTCATTGTTGTTTACAAAAACCGCCGTCTGGCCGTCTTTGGAAAATCTTCCGTAGGCCAGATAACCGTAATCCTCTCCCAAAGCCTTGATGGAACCGTTTTTCAATTCCGGACAATTCTTTCGAATGGCAATCATCTTTTTATGAAATTCAATGAGTTCCTTATCTTCCCTTCCCCAAGGGTAGGTTCTTCGGTTATCCGGATCCGTCCAGCCACAAAGCCCTGCTTCATCTCCATAATATATGGTAGGTGCGCCCGGCCAGGTCATCTGCATAGCCACTGCTTCCCGAAGTACCGCTTTATTTACCCCCTGATTTGCCGCTTCGTTTCCTTTGTTATTTACCCTGCCAATCTGATGATTGGTTCTTGTCAGGAAACGGGAGTGATCATGATTGGACAATTCGTTCATGGCTACCAGCATGGAGGGCATGGTATATGCCGCATTGTGATGGCGCATGGCGCCCCAAAAGCTGGAAGCATTATTCAACTGATCCTGGCGGAAATCATCGCTGTGTTTTTGCATGCCGGTTAAAAACCAGGTGATGGGCTCCATAAAGGCATCGTAATTCATAACCGAATCCCACTCGCCGCCTTTTAACCATTCCCAGGCATCGCCGTAGTGCTCCGCCAAAATAATCGCTTCCGGATTGGCCTCTTTTACCGCTCTTCGGAAATCCTGCCAGAATTTATGGTTAAATTCCGGAGAATGACCAAGGTCTGCCGCCACATCCAGTCTCCAGCCGTCTGCATTGTAAGGCGCAGAAACCCACTTCTTGGCAATATGCAAAATATAATCGTAAAGTTCTCTGGAACCTTCGTAGTTTAATTTCGGAAGGGTATCGTGCCCCCACCAGCCATCATAGGTGTGATTGTAGGGCCACTTATATTCATCATAGAAATGAAAATAATTGTGGTAAGGGCTTTCTTTTTCCACATAAGCTCCCTTGGCGTAGCCCGGAGCATTTTCATAAATCCTTTCCCGATCGAGCCATTTGTTAAAGGAACCGCAATGATTAAACACGCCGTCCAAAATAACACGAATCCCCCGTTTGTGTGCCTCTTCCACCACTTTGGCAAAAAGTGCATTACTGGCATCCAAATTCTTTTGATTGGCAACCCGGTTGATATACTTTGTGGCAAATCGGTTTTCGTACTGACCCTCCGGCAAAAGTTCCCCTTCCTCTTCCACAATCTTTCCGATATGGGGATCTATATTGTCATAATCCTGAATATCATATTTATGATTGGAGGGGGAAACAAACAAAGGATTAAAATAAATCACTTCAATCCCCAGGTCTTCCAGATAATCCATCTTATCCAAAACCCCCTGCAAATCTCCGCCGTAAAATTCTCTTACTCCCATGGTGGCCGGATATTTATTCCAGTCCTCCACCCTCTGGGAACGTTCCCCGATGTACTGATACTCTCCCGTCAATACATCATTGGAAGGGTCACCGTTATAGAAACGATCTACGTATATCTGATACATTACGGCACCTTTTGCCCAATCAGGCGTTTTAAACCCGGGGATGATACGGAAATTGTACCGCTCCATGGGCTCCTTCACTACGCCTCTGGTATCAAAATAAGCCACCATCTTGCCGGAATGGACCTCAAAATAATAGGATAACATCTCGTTATCCAACTGAATTTCCACTCCGTAATAGTCAAACTGTTGGTCTCCATATAATTTTTCCATTTCATAAGATGCGGCAGCTTCTTTTAAAATCAGCTTTTCCACATTGTTTTTTCCGGTTCGAAATCGTATGGTTACCAAATCATACGCCGTAGGTTGCATCGGCGAAACAAAATTTTCCGTGGTATCGGAAAACAAAGCTTTCTTTTTTAATATCGGTTTAATCGAAGAAATATAAGCGCCCCCAAGCTGCTCTATTTTTGACATTCCCATAATCTGCCTCCAGGCTTTCTTTCCTTGGCTGAATCAGCCAATATCTTCCCCCATTTTATACTATATTATGGAAATATTCAAGATAGGTTATACAAGATATGGGATAAGCCCATAAGAAAAAGTAGACAGTAAAAATGACAGTCGCAAAACTGTCATTTTCAGAGAAGGTATTTCTTTCTTATGGGGTTATAGCAAAAAACTATAAAATGTATTGGGGGTTACATTTTGTATTATAGCACGCTTTCCCATTTCGTCTATCGAAATCTTTCACAAATATTACAAAACAACTCTCATGGTTTTGTGCAATTTTAACATTCTCCTTCTTCTTTTTCAAATAAAGCCTCGAATTCCTCCCGGGAAATACGTTCTTTTTCCAACAAAAGTTCTGCGCAGGCATGCAACTCTTTCTCGTATTTTAAGATAGTTTCTTTCGCCTTTGCGTAACATTCGTCAATAATTGCCTTCACTTCCGCATCGATTTCCCCGGACTTGCTTTCACTAAAGCTCTTGGTCTGGGCCAAGTCTCTTCCGATAAATACCTCGCCCTCTTCCGTTTCATAATTAATCGTACCGATTTTATCCGACATACCGTATCGGGTCACCATACGCCTTGCCACGCCGGTGGCTTTCTTAATATCACTGGAAGCACCGGTGGTAATATCACCAAAAATAATTTCCTCTGCAATTCTTCCGCCAAGGGAAACCATGATGTCCTGCTTCATTTTACCTTTGGTTAAAAACATCTCATCCTTTTCCGGAAGCGGCATGGTATAGCCTGCTGCCCCCACTCCGGTGGGAATGATGGAAACCATATATACTGGTCCCACATCCGGCAAAACATGGAACAAAATAGCGTGTCCCGCTTCGTGATATGCAGTAATTTTCTTTTCTTTCTCCGAAATCACACGGCTCTTCTTTTCTGCTCCGATTCCTACTTTAATAAAGGATTTTCGAATATCCTCCGCCAAAATAAACTTTCTGTTTGCTCTGGCTGCGGTGATGGCGGATTCATTCAACAGATTTTCCAAATCCGCTCCGGTAAATCCCGCTGTCTTTTGTGCCACCTCTTTTAAGTCCACATCATCCGCCAAAGGTTTGTTCTTGGCGTGTACCTTTAAGATGTCTTCTCTTCCGCCTACATCCGGAGGACTAACAGCAATCTTTCTGTCAAATCGTCCGGGTCTTAAAATCGCCGGATCTAAAATATCCACACGGTTGGTTGCTGCCAACACAATAATTCCTTCGTTTACGCCAAAACCGTCCATTTCCACCAAAAGCTGATTCAGGGTCTGCTCTCTTTCGTCGTGTCCGCCGCCCATACCGGTACCACGTCTTCTGGCAACTGCATCAATTTCATCGATAAAAATAATACAGGGACTGTTTTTCTTTGCTTCGCTAAACAAATCTCTTACTCTGGAAGCACCTACGCCGACAAACATTTCCACAAAATCCGAACCGGAAATACTAAAGAACGGCACCTTCGCTTCTCCCGCAATGGCTTTTGCCAATAAAGTTTTACCGGTACCGGGATGACCTTCCAACAAAATTCCCTTGGGAATTCTTGCACCCACTTCGTTAAATTTTCCCGGCTCTTTCAAAAATTCAACCACTTCTTCCAGGTCTTCTTTTTCTTCCTTAAGCCCCGCCACTTCCTTAAACGTAATTTTACTGTCCGCAATCAGCTGCGCCCGGCTCTTTCCGAAGTTGGCCATCTTACCGCCGCCTCCGCCACCCTGGGCATTATTTAACATAACGAAAAAGAAAACGCAAATTACCAAAACCACCAATCCCGGCACCACATAGGTCAAAAACCAGCTTTCTTCCGGAATTGCATTGACATACGCCTCTACTCCGGCTTCCTCTGCCAACTCTTCTGCCGCTTTTACGTCAGTAACATGAAACTCTGTCCGGCTGCCGTTATCAAATCCTACCACAACAGAACCGGTAACACCCTGTTCGTCAGGGTAAATGGCAACTTCTGACACATTTCCGTTTGATAAAGACTCCTTAAAATCTACCAATGTATAGGAAGAAGGATAATTTCCTCCCATCCCTACCGCAATGGCAAGTCCCAAAAGAATCAGTATGATAATAAAATAAATTCCGTAACCTTGTTTCTTCAATGGTTCTCCTCCAATTTTTTATCCTGCTTTCTTACGTTTGTGCAACGGGGTTTTTATACATCCGTCACCACGCCGACAAAGGGCAGATTTCTGTATTTCTGGGCATAGTCCAGACCATAACCCACCACAAATTCATCGGGAATCTGAAATCCGGTGTAATCCACATAAACTTCATGGGTACGTCGTTCCGGTTTGTCCAGCAAAGTACAAAGGGCAAGGCTGGCAGGTTTTCTTTCCTGCAAAAGTTTCAGCAGATAGCTCAAAGTTCTTCCCGAATCCACAATGTCTTCAATTACAATAACATCTTTATCTTCAATGCTTTCGTCCAAATCTTTCATTACCTTAATCACACCGCTGGAGCTGGTCTCGTTTCCGTAGCTGGATACGGACATAAAATCCATGGTTACCGGCACCGTAATTCTCTTTGCCAGTTCACAGGTAAAAAACACACTTCCTTTCAGGATACAAACCAAGTGCACCTGACGTCCTTCGTAGTCTTTGCTGATTTGTTCTCCCAAAATTCTGATTTTCTCATCCAATTCTTTTTCGGAAATCAGTTCCTTTATATTATTCTGCATCTTTTGCTCCTTTCTCATACCGTACTTCCAACACTCGTTTTGTCGCATCCGAAACTTTCGCTCCTGCTCCCATGCGATAGCCCACAATCCAAAGCACCTGCTCTCCGTCTGCCAGTAACCGGATTGCATCCCGCTCTCTTTCCGGAATTTTTTCGTCTATCAAGTAATTTTTGACTTTTTTTCTTTTCCCTGTGTCATCTAGGATAAAATAATCCCCGGTTTTTCTCTTTCTCAGACACAAAGTATTTCCTATTTTATCATAATCAAACCATTTCGTATATTGCTGATTGGGAAAATTCTCAAAAAAATCGCTCTTTTTTCCCTCCAAGATACGAATCACCACTTTGTCACCGTTGGAAAGTTCATATTCTCCCGGTTCTTCCAAAAGCAATTCCTCGGACAATGCTTCCTTCTTTCGCTTCTTTTTTTGCAGTCGCACACCGTCGTAATCCTTGATTGCCTCTATATCATAAGGAAGATCCGCTTTCTTTCCCGTTTCCGAAAAAAACAACTTCTCCGTCTCCCGAATGTGCACCGCACCGATATCTTTTGCGCTTTCCGCCACTCGTGCCATGGCTTCCAGAATCACTCGCTTTCGAAGATAAGGATGCAGTTTAACGGTTTCTTCCTGCCGCAAAAGTCCCCTTTCCTCTTCAAAACAATGTTCCAACGCCCTTTTGGTTTCCCCGAAAACGTAGTCTTCCGCTTCCCGCATAATGTTCGCAGTATCCCACATCTTTTCCACCGCTTTTTCATTCACCGTTTGACATACCGTCGGAAGGAGATGATGCCGGATGCGGTTTCTGGTATAGGCATCTTCCAAATTGGTTTCGTCCACACAGTAGGGAAGGTCCTGCTGAAAAAGAAAGGCTTCAATTTCTTTTCGCGTCAGACAAAGCAACGGGCGAATAATCCCGCCTCTCCTTGGCGGAATCCCGGCAAGCCCTTTTAGGCCACTTCCCCGAAACAAATGCAAAAGCATGGTTTCGCTGTTATCGTCCATGTTATGTGCCACAGCAATCTTGCCCTTTGCCTGCGATGCGCCAAGTGCCTCTTCCATCGCCCGGTAGCGAAGCTCTCTTCCTGCCTCCTCCGCGGAGATTCCCTTCTCCCTTCCGTATCCTGCTACATCTGCCTGCACGGCGGTAAAAGGGATATCCCATCTTTTGCAAAGACTTCTTACAAATTCTTCATCCCTGTCTGCGGTTTTTCGAAGACCGTGATTTACATGAACCACACGAAGCGAAAAATCCTTCTCTTCCCTCATTTCTTTTAACATACAAAGAAGGCACACAGAATCCGCTCCGCCGGAAACACCTGCAACCACCGTATCTCCTTTGGAAAGAAACTCCATCTGCTCTGTATATGCCTTCACTTTTTGGTACGTCAAATTATTTTTCATATAGTTACTATAATCGTTTTATTTCAAAAATTCAACTCCGTAGGTTGTTAAAGGTTCCGCTGAATTTCACATATCAAAACCGTCATATCATCTGCCGCTATCCCCTCGCTTTCCTTCAAGGCAGCCTCCAACAAAAAATTGGCCAGATATTTCGGGTGATTCCCTTCCTTGCTTGCCTCATACTCCTCCCGCAGCCTGTCCATGTGGTCCGCAATCTTTTCTGCCACGCCGTCCGTCATCATCACAATCCGTTCTCCCGCTGACAATAGTCGCTTTGTTTCCTGCCTTTTTTCCGCGCTTTCAAATCCGGGCAATAAATTTTTTGCATCCATCCGCTCCTGGCTTTTATCTCCCCAAATAAATCCCGGTGCACTGCCGTACTTACAAAAAACACATTCTCCGGTATAGCAGTTGATTTCACACAAATCCAATGTGGGCATCCGGTTTTCCATCCCGTTTCCTAGATGCATCCCCTCCACAATACCAATCATCTGATTTCGTGCAAATCCCGCCTCCAAATATTTTTCCGCCAAATCCACCATCCTTCCGGATTCCCTTCCGGCGCGTGCCCCAGAGCCTGTCCCGTCCGATAAAAGAACATAAAACATTCCGTTATCATTTTCAAAAAAACTGAAGCTGTCCCCGGATATGTTTTCCTTTTCTTTACTGATATATGCTTTTGCCACATTGATTTTCAAAGGCGGCTCTTCCACAAACACATAACTGTCCTCCTTATTTCCGATAAACAACGAGGCATCCCTTTTGGCAATGATTCTCTTTCGCAGCACTTCACTTAAGAGATTGGAAACGTCCTCCGTCGCCACGAGCCCCCGTCCGGGAGTCACCAAAAAGAGTACGTATTCTCTTCTTCCGCCCGGGTGGTACACAATACCGCCACTCTTTAAAATAACACCGCGTTTTTTCAGCATGAGACTTAATTTCGCATGCAATGCCGCCGGCAAAGGCTTATGGGAATAGCGCTCCAAGGCGATGGAATCCAAAAGCACCGCCACATCATCAAACCGTTCTCCTAACCGTTCCCAGTTTTCCGCTTCTCTGGCTCTAAAAAAAACAGCCCCTCTGTTTTCCAAAGGTTCCGGTTCCTCTTTTTTATATCTGGTGAAATGGAAAGCCAAATCCCGAAATGACTGGGCGTATTTTTGCAGTCGCTGCCCCGCATATCCGCATAAATATTCCGCGCCTTTTTCTTTTCCGTACTCTCCCATAATCCGTCCTCCCTTTTACAACAAATAACGCTTTGACCACCTTTAGCCCATCCGGAATTCCGGCTTTCTTAACCCAGAATTCCAAAGCGTTTTCAGTATATACCCTTTCTCTCAAAAAAAATGTCAAATCCTTGTCCCTTGCGCCTATTTTCTTTAGACAAAATCCTACTCGCGTAACGGCAGGTAATATCAAGTCTCTTAAGGAAATGACATTGTCCGCCTCTTTTCCGCGTCTCCTGCTGCGCAATAAAAAACGCCGCAGACTTTTCATGGTCTGCGACGCATCCTTTCTGTTTCTATATGCTTACTCTTCCAACTGGAAGACAATTTCTCCGTCATACACATATCCCAACACTTCCGTAGCAACTTCCTCTGCGTACATTTTGGTATGGGTATAGGTTTCAAACATCTGAAGTTCCTCTGCCCGGGTTTCCTCATCTGCAATCTGCTGTTCCAGGCGGTCCATCTCTTCCTGCAATTCTGCCTTGGTATTTCTCAAAGAAATACTGCGCACGGAAACCACCACAATCAAAACAACGACGCCAAAGAGAACCAGCATTGTTCCTTTTTTATTCCTTTTCTTTTTTCGAAATGCAATCTCTTTCTTTCTCATGAAATTCCTTCCGTTTATTACAAACATCCTTTGCTCGTTTACATAATAGTATCATAATCTTCTTTATCCAAGCCGTCAACCGGTTTTTCCATTTTTCCAAATCCATCCATTTTTCCAAATGGAGGCATCTTTTGAAATACCGGAAACCCTTTCGAAAAAAATCAGACAGGATAGCTACCATAAAACGCCCCAAAAGTACATGGTACGCCGCCATGCCAAGAAGGACCGACGGCAACACAATATAATCCGTTTTTCCGTCATTAATTCGATGAAGTACCGAAAAGACCGTCAGAGCGAAATAAATACCATAGGCAAAATCTTCCAAAAAAAGGAACAGCAAGCCATGGGGAAAAATCCTTCGCAGGATTCTGACTCCTTCATAAACGCCAACCAGCCATACACCAAGAAAGAAGCATCTCGCAAATAACTCTAAATCTGCATAAACCGTGGGACTGACTAGCGGAACAGTTTTGCCAAAAAGGATTCTTCTTTTCCTCCCATGCCACCTCTTTTGCCCGTGGAATCGGAATATTGAAGTGTATCAATCCTTCCCTCCATATCCACTTCGCCTTTGTCCAAAGAAAGCCTGCTCATATGCAGCTCCTCTCCCTTTAGCGTCAGCATCCCTTTTTCCGTGTCCAGTACCACTTCCTTTTCATCAAAAGAAATCACATCGGTCACACCGGAAATATTGGCCGTCTGCCGTCCTAAAATATTGATTTTATGCGTTCTTGTTATTCCGCTTGCAATCGCTTCCATACCTTCTGCCTCCTTCTCTTCTTCTGCTTTTCCAAACAGATTCCTACCTCATTCTATGAGGCAAGGCAAAAGATTATGAAAGTTTTCCTTACAGATAGCGGAACATTTTCTCCGCGTCCTCCTTGCGGATTGCCTCCGCCACGGAAAGAACTTCTACCTTTGTCTCCTTATTTCCAAACTGAATCGCAATGACATCTCCTACTTTTACATCCGCAGACGCCTTGGCCGGTCTGTCGTTAATGGTGACTCTTCCCGCATCGCAGGCCTCATTGGCAATGGTTCTTCTTTTAATAATTCTGGAAACCTTTAAATATTTATCCAAACGCATTTGTTTTACCTCTTTTCCTGATTAAGTTGAAAAAAGCAGCCACCTCACGGTAGCTGCCTTTACATTTCACAAAATCAAACTCTGATTAGTTTAAAGCATCCTTGAATGCCTTACCAGCTTTGAATTTAGGTGCTTTAGATGCAGGAATTTTCATTTCTGCACCTGTCTGAGGGTTACGGCCTACTCTAGCTTCTCTCTTAGCCACTTCGAAAGTACCGAATCCTACTAACTGAACTTTACCACCTTTTTTAAGTTCTTTTGTAACTGTCTCTGTAAATGCTGCTACTACTGCATCTGCATCTTTCTTTGAGATTCCAGCTTTATCTGCAATTGCTGCTACTAATTCTGTCTTGTTCATCTTAGAACTCCTCCTAGGAAATTTTTAAATTTGCGTTATCAAACGCCTATGTATTTTTATAGTAGTTTTTTCACTATTTGTCAATATGTTTCTATGGTTTTTTCTGTATTTCTCAGAAACAATTTTCCTACTTTCCGCATTTTCCCCCTTCGTCTGTCCCCAAAGAAAAGCATCCTTCTTTATATCGGCAAAAGTTCCGAAAAAGAATAATTGACATCTTCCTCTCTGTCATCCGTAGAAATTGTATAACTTCGCGTCTGGTATCCGCTTCTTCGAAGCGTTATGACAAAGGAACCTTCCCGCTTGGGAAATGACAACGGAGTAATACCGATATAACTTCCGTCCAAATAGACCTCAACGCCGGCCGGAGCGTCAATATAAACCTGATATCCGCCGGTACTGTCAATTACCTGCTGTACCTGATTGGAAGAAGGCGTCACCACTGGGGCGGTCTGGGTATCATTCTCCTCTTCTTCCTCCGTATCCGGTATGGTAACCGTAACGGTGCCCGCCGAAGAATTTTCGGAAACCGAATTGGAAGAAGTGGTCTCATTTCCCGACACTGCCTCATTTCCGCTGGTGGTTTGATTTTCGCTTACCGTCTCCTGCTCCGGTTCCATCGTTACATCCAGATTCGCCATGGCAGAGCCCACCCTGATGTATCGGGTAATGCTTTGGTAGCCCTCCGCGATAACAATCATCTGATGAATTCCGTATTCCAATTCCTGCTCTCTGGAAATATCAATGTATTCCCCGTCCAGATACACTCTGGCAAAATCCGGCTCCACGGTAAACACCAATGTACCGTACTGCACCTCTTCCTGCCACTGACTGGCATCCAGTTCGTACTCACTGTTTCTTTCTATGGTCACGGTTTCCGTTCCGGCGCTTCCGCCTCCGGATACGGTAACGGGATAAGTGCCTTCCGGGACTGCCAGTAGCATATCCTCTTCAATGGCATAAATCCGGGACTCTCCGATTTCAATCCAGCCACCCACAAAGAAACTGCTGTTTGTGAGTCGCAGATAACCATGTCCCCTGGTTACCGCAATGCTGTATATCACATGATCTTTGCCGACAATACGAAGCTCGTCCACTGCATTGATGTCCATGCGTTCTCCTTCCCCATCCGGGGTAAGAACCAGGAGATTTCTATCAATGCTATATTCCTCGCCATTAAACATAAGCTTGCTTCCGCTGTCGGAAAATTGAAAGTTTCGCACCGCCTCACAGACAAAGGCCTCCTCGGACAGAGTAATGCTGTTACAGCGTTTCCTGTCTTTCATAAAGGTCACATACACCATCTGCCCCTCCGAAAGCTGAGCCAACGAAAGTGGCTGTCCGTATTTGTCCGCATAGGTGGTGGCACCGTCATAGTACAAGGTATATCGTTTTCCCAATTCCAAATTCTGAAAGGTTATGGTCTGCGCTTCGGTATCCTTTTCCACCAGCAAAGCCCGGTCTGCCGAATCATAATTGCCCGGCGTTGCTGCTACAAATCCGGTATCGGAAGATACCGTGGGATTCTCCTGCGACGAAGGCATGCACCCCCACAAAAGCAACACCACAACCATCAGAAGCCATTTCATTTTTTTCATACGTGCTCTCTTTTTTCGTTTGATTCTGTTTTCTTTTCCTAATTATAAACGATAGTTTCCAAAAAAGAAATGCATTTCTTTTGCTTCTCCTCCTGCACAATCAGGTTACTGAGCTTTTCGTAATTGCGGTTGGCCACCACCGTTTTTTTATTGTTCATATAAAAATTTACAATTTTCCAAAATTTTTCCGGATAGGAAAGGCGCAAAACCAGCAATTCCTTCTCCTCTTTTCCCATGGGACGTGTGGTTTCATAGGTATCAATCAGTCGCTTTGCCAGTTCCGGATCCCAATCGTTTTTTTCCATAACTTTCCGGAAAAACAAAGAAAAATCTTTCATCACACTGTCATAGCGAAATTTCTCAAAATTAATAACCGCCGTTTTTTCCCCGACAAACAACACATTGTGATACTGAAAATCACCGTGACAAAACTCGCCTTTTTCCTGAATGGAACGATAATATTCCTCAAAATTTCTGCTGTTCAATTCCATTTCCACATCCTTTGCCTTCTGCAAAAAATGATCGTATTCCTTGAGAAGAAAATTTTCAAATTCCGTGCGACGGCTCTTTTTTCGAAGAAAACTTTTTCCCCGTTTCAGTTCTCGGTTTCTCTTTTCCGTCTCCTGTAAAAAGCGATATCCGTAGGATTCCTTCGGTCCGAACGGATATTCCCAAGATCGTTCAAAATCTTCTCCTTCTGTCTCAGCCTCCGATGCATTTTCTTTTTCCGTACCGGCCTTTGGGGCATCGTCTTTAGTCCCCTCCGTGGAGGTATCCTCTTGCTTCGTTTTTGCAGGTGGCTCCTTCTCTTTCTCATAGTACATCACAAGGTGAAGCTTTGCCATATGACGAAATGCCGAAAGGACATCCTCCGCTTCCTTTACCTCACATTCTCTTCCTTCGAAATAATCTTTTAAAATATATGTATTGTGTTCCCGGTCTTTCGTTAGAAAACCGCCCTCCGTCGTGGGTACAAAGCGCTCCAAAAGGAAATCTCCTCTCTCCTGCATCTGCTTTAATAAAGTATCCGCTTCCTGCACCCGCTCCTCCGGACCTCGATATTCTTTCAATATTTTCAGACCGCAATCGGTCTCACAAATAATAGCGCTTCGCCCTTTATAAGAGCGAAGCACTTTACATCCGTAACTTTCCACTAAAGCCACTGCCCTGTCATTCATAGTCTTCTACCCCTTCCGTAACCTACTGTCAAAGGTCATATCCTATCCTATGAATTCCTCAGGCAAATTATTCTTTTCCCAAAAGGTTATCCCAAAAACTTTTTCAGCAAATATTCCTTCTGATTTTTTTCGGGTTCTTCCAAAACTTCCTCCAGCATCTCTTGCAAAATTCTGCCGATTTCTTTCCCGGGTGTCACTCCAAGAGCAATCAGATCCTTGCCGTTTACTGCCAAATCTTTCAAAGAAAGACACTGCTTCTTCTCAATCACCTGCCGATACACTTCCTGCACCATAGACAATTTGGCAAGCTTTTCCTCCCTTTTGTAATCACTCTGGGCCATAATATCCGCATACTTTACCGCAAAGAAATCCGGAAAAAACTCCTCTCCGATGCGATGCAACGCACGTCGAACCGCTTTTTCCTTCGCCTCTATCTCAAAATCATGAAACTCCACCAGACCTTTTACCTGCCCTATGGTATCATTATCAAATTTCAACCGTTTCAAAATGACTTCCGCCATATCCTTTCCCTTGGCAGGATGGCCGTAAAAATGACTGATTCCCGCTTCGTCCACCGTCTCTGTCGCAGGCTTTGCAATATCATGCAAAAGCATGGCAAGACGCAAATGTTTTTTGGCAGGCACATAGCCAAGAGAGTGCAAAATATGCTCTCCCACGGAAAAGCAATGATGGGGATTGTTTTGCTTTGTCTCCATAGCGGCATTAAATTCCGGCAAAAAAGAATCCGTCAAACCGGTTTCATAAAACAATCGGAAAAAATCCGGGTGGGGCGATACCAACAACTTTGTCATCTCCACCTGAATTCGCTCTGCACTGACAAAGGAAATATTCTTTGCCATCTTACCGATGGCAGATTTGGTTTCCTCTTCTATCCGGTATCCCAATTGCGCTGCAAATCGAATGGCACGCATCATTCGAAGTGCATCCTCTGTAAAACGTTCCGTTGCACTTCCCACGCAGCGAATGATTCCGTTTTTTAAATCCTCACAACCACCGAACGCATCCACCAGGCCTTCCTTCGGATGGTACGCCATGGCGTTTATCGTAAAATCCCGGCGCCGCAAATCTTCCTTCAAATCCGGCGTAAAAATAACCTCCTTCGGGTGTCGTCCGTCCTCGTATTCTCCGTCAATCCGATAGGTCGTCACTTCATAGCCGACTCCTTGCAAAATCACCGTAACCGTGCCGTGTTGCAATCCGGTATCCACCGTTTTCCGAAAAATCCGTTTCACCTCTTCCGGTCTTGCCGAAGTCGTAATATCCCAGTCCGCCGGTTCTTTTCCAAGCAAAAAATCCCGCACGCATCCGCCTACAATATAGGCTTCGTATCCGGCCTCATTCATTTTCCTTAAAATCTCTTCCACGGCTTGGGGTAATTCTATTTTTCCACCAGATTCCTTCACTGTATCACCTTCTTACATCGCTTTCACAGGGTCGTTTTCCAAACCGCCGAAAAAGCATTTAACGCATCGATTACTCTCGTTTGTTCTTCCTCCGTCAAGCCATTAAACATCGGAATGGAAAGGACTTCCTCTCCGTACGCTTCCGTAATGGGGTAGTCTCCTTTTTGGTATCCCAGGTACTCGTACGCCTTAGACAAATGCGGCGGTACCGGATAATGAATCATCGTGCCGATTCCTTTTTCTTCCAGATAAGCCATCAAAGCCGCTCTCTCTTTGCATCGAATGACAAATTGATGATAAACATGTTCTGCGCCTTCTCTGGTTTTCGGAAGTACAATCTTGTCGTTTTTAATTTCCGAAAGGTAACGATTTGCAATCTTTTTGCGTTCCTTCGTAAGCTCCGGCAAATGTTGCAATCTTACCTTTAACAATGCTGCCTGAATTTCATCCAATCTGGAATTCACACCCACTTCTTCGTTGTAATAACGCACTTTGCTGCCGTAATTACGAAGCATTTTTATAGTTTCGTAATACTCGGGATTGGAAGTGACAATTGCTCCACCGTCTCCAAAGCAGCCCAGATTTTTGGTGGGATAAAAAGAAAAACAACCGATATCCCCAAAGCTGCCGCACACCTTTCCCTCATAAGTCGCTCCGTGAGCCTGAGCGCAATCCTCGATTAATTTTAAATTGTATTTTTTACAAAACGCCGTGATTTCATCCATCTTTGCGGTTTGTCCATATAGATGCACCACCATCACCGCTTTGGTTTTTTCCGTTCTCTTTTCCTCCAAACGGGAGACGTCCAACTGGTAATACTCATCCGGCTCTACAAAAACCGGTGTCGCACCGGCAATGGTAATTCCCATGACACTGGCAATAAACGTATTGCCCTGCACCAATACTTCATCTCCTTTTTGCAGACCGATGGCACGGCACGCCAAAGAAAGGGCATCCAGTCCGTTTCCCGTGCCAAGGCAATACTTTGCCCCACAATAGGCAGCAAATGCTTCTTCAAATTCCTTCAGCTCTTTTCCCATGATATACCAACCGGAGCGAAGAACCCTAAGCGCCGCTTCTTCAAATTCGTCTTGGTACGCCAAAAATCCCCGGTCCATTCGGTTCGTCATAATCATTTCTTTTTGCTGCTCCATAATTTCCTCCCCGTTATCTGTTAAAAAAACTGAGCAATGATACTGCCCAGCTTTTCTCTCAAATCTTATTCTTCGTCAATTCCCTGACTCTTGATGTAGTTAATTACATCTCCTACCGTTTCAAAGTTTTCCAACTCTTCGTCTTCCACTTTAATTCCGTATTCTTCTTCCAAAGCCATTACTAGTTCCATCAGTTCGAAGGAATCTGCTCTCAAATCTTGTTTAAAAGAAGTATCCTCTGTAATCATCATACCCGGTGATACATGCAACTGTTCTGCAATAATATCTGCGATTTTTTCTAACATGCGATTATCTCCTTTGTTACCAAAAAGTATTCTAATATTTTGATTGACACCACAAGTATATTAAGTAGCCGTATGTTTGTCAACAATTTTTCACGAGATATTCATAGACTTCTCTTTTTGTGATTCCTCGGTCAGCGGCAGCCTTCTTCATTGCCTCTTTTTTACTAAAGCCTTCCTCCTCGTAAAGTGCCACGTGTTGCGGGATGGAAAGGCTTAACCACTCAGCCTGTTGCTGCTTCTTTTTTTCCTGTCTGTCGTAACCTTCCAGCACCAACACATATTCTCCTCTCGGGTCCTCCTCTTCGTAGAGGCAAAGAGCTTCCTCCAGGGTGGTGGGGATTACAGTCTCAAATTTTTTGGTCAGCTCCCGGCAAAGCGTGATGCGCCGATTCCCAAGCGTTTCCTTTAATTCTTTCAGCGTACGCACCAGATGATGGGGAGCTTCATATAAAATAATGGTTCTGGTTTCCTTTTCCAGCTCTTCCAAAACCTCTTTTTTTTCCTTCTTATCCGAAGGTAAAAATCCTTCAAAGCAAAAGCGTCTTGTGGAAAGTCCCGACAAAGTAAGGGCGGTAATGCAAGCCGCCGGCCCCGGAAGGGAGGTGACAGAAATCCCCTCTTCCTGGCATAGCTTCACCAGTACTTCTCCCGGATCGGATATCGCAGGTGTTCCTGCATCCGTAATCAGCGCAACGTTTTGACCTTCCTTCATTTTTGCAATCAGGGTATGGGCCTTCTCTGTTTTGTTATATTCGTGATAACTGGTCATCGGGGTTTTAATTCCGAAATGGGTCAAAAGATGAATGCTGTTTCTGGTGTCCTCCGCCGCAATCAAATCCACTTCCTGAAGCGTAAGCAAAACCCGCTGCGTAATATCTTGCAAATTCCCGATGGGGGTAGCACATAAATACAATTTACCGCTCATCCTAATCCTCTTTTCCTGTTTTGTGTTGTCACTATTTCGTTACCTTTCCCTATGTCCTATCCGGTCTAAGCCGGCTTTTTTCGACAAAAGCCCATTAATATCCGTAGATATCATAAATTTCATCCATATATACACCGGGTTCTTTATAGATAATCAAAGGTTTTTCCACGGTCATGCGGGGCTTTCCGCCTCTTCTTCCTTCGATTAAAACCATGTTGGGTTCCTTATCCGCAAAAGGATATACCAGCTGCATCCGCTTAGGTTCCAAGCCGTATTGTTTCATCCGATAAATAATTTCCGCCAATCGAAACGGACGGTGAACCATAAAGAATCCGCCTCCGGATTTTAGCACCTTGGCAGACTGTGCAATGACATCTTCCAAAGAACACAAAATCTCATGTCTGGCAATGGCTTTTGGTTCCTCCGGATTTGCCAATCCGTGCTTTTCTATCATATAAGGTGGATTGCAGGTCACAACTTCAAAAGAAGCAGGGCCGAATATACTGCCTGCCTCTTTGATATCTCCCAAAACAATATCGATTTTGTCTTCCAGATGATTCCATGCAACGCTTCGCCGTGCCATATCTGCACTTTCCGGTTGAATTTCCAAACCGGTTAAATGAGGACTTTCCGTCTTTGCTGACAGCAAAAGAGGAATGATTCCCGTACCGGTACCAAGGTCCAACACCTTTTCCCCTTTCTTCACTTTTGCAAAGCCGGACAGAAGCACTGCATCCATTCCAAAGCAAAACTTCTCCGGATTTTGAATGATCTTCAGGTTATTTCTCTGCAAATCATCCAGCCGTTCCATCTCTTTTAACTCAATTGTCATTTAACTTTGATTTCCCTTCACGGCTTTCCTGTTTTTCCAGTTTTTCCAACTCTTTCATTTCCTTCAATTCTTCCGGAGTCAGATTCATTTTTTCCTTGCGGTGTCCCCGTTTGAAGCGAAGCTCTTCCACTGCGTAATCCTTCATTTCCTTTTCGTCGCCGTTGTCAATCAACACCTTAACTCTCTGACGAAGAACATTAACGCTGTGCACCTCTCCCTTAATACCGTCCGGAGTAGTAACCGCATCCCCCACGCCGGGAAGTTTACGATTCAACTCTTCATAAGTATCTTCTTCATGCTTTAAACAACACATCAATCGTCCGCATACGCCGGAAATTTTGGTAGGATTCAAAGAAAGTCCCTGTTCCTTTGCCATCTTAATGGACACCGGAATAAATTCCGACAAATGAGTATGACAACAAAGGGGGCGTCCGCAAATACCGATTCCGCCACGAATCTTTGTCTCATCTCTTACACCGATCTGACGAAGCTCGATACGGGTACGAAATACGCCGGCCAAATCTTTTACCAGCTCCCTGAAATCAACCCTTCCGTCAGAAGTAAAATAAAACAACACTTTATTATTATCAAAGGTATATTCCGCATCAATCAGCTTCATATCCAGGTTATGGGCCTGTATTTTTCCCAGACAGATTTTAAATGCCTCTTTCTCTTTTTCCTTGTTTTTCTTTTCCTGGGCATCGTCTGCCGGTGTTGCAATTCTGAGAACGGGTTTCAAAGGAAGAACCAACTTATCATCTTCCACTTCCTTAATTCCGCCCACTACGGTTCCGTATTCAATCCCTCGTGCGGTTTCCACAATCACATGGTCTCCCTGCACAATCTCTTTTTCTCCCGGTGCAAAAAAATACACTTTTCCGGCCGACCGGAAACGAACACCTACTACTTTAGCCATAATCTATTAACCTCCATCTATTACCACATTTTTTCGCAGAATGAAACCGGCTTTGCACTACATTTACTTTTGCAACCTTAATCGTTGTCTGCGCCAAGGACTTCGACCAGTTCATCGTTTTAAGTACTGCGCCAAAGGCTCCGACCAATTCATTGTTTTAAGTGTTGCGACAAAGCCTGCGAAAAATCCGCTGCTTTTAGCACTGTACCACATTTCTTTGCAAAAACCAAGACTGTGTCACGGAAAATATCACTGGTTATCTTTTCCAATTATAATATTTTTAATTTTCTTTTAAAGTAAGAAGCAACAATTCCATCGTCAGTTCAAAGCTTACATTGGAATTCAAGCGGCTTTTTGCTTTTTCCAAAGCACGAATCACTTCCTCGATTCCTTCGTAATCGGTTCGCTGTGCCACCCGTTTAATATGCTGGATTTCATCACGGAAAATCAAATGATTCATATCGTGGGTTGCTTTAAACAACAACACATCGCGATACCAAACTGCCATAATATCCATGTAATCACCGATATCGAAACCGTATTCCTTAATGCGTTTTAAGGCATCCATAATTTCTACGATTTCCATATCGTAAATATTTTTTAATAAGGACAGGGCGTCCGTCCGAATCTTATCAAAATCTTCGCTGGAAGCTAACGCTTTTGCCCGCCCCACATTACCTCTTGCAAATGCAATGCAGATTTCCGCCCTGTAATCGGGCACCTTCAAATCCCTCATCAGATAACGACGCATCTCCTCGTCCTGCACCGGCTTCATATTGAGCACCACGCAACGACTGATGATGGTGGGAAGCATTACCTCCATGGAATTCACCAGCAGTAGAAAGACCGCATACGCAGGCGGTTCTTCCAAGGTTTTTAAAAGGGCATTCTGCGCCTGTACCGTCATTTTTTCCGCTTCCTGAACAATGTAAATCTTATAAGGACTACTGTATGGTTTAATCATCACCGTTTGGTTGATTCCCTCACGAATATCTTCCACGCCGATGGAATTGGGTTTTTCGTGAGAAACAAAAATAATGTCCGGATGATTTTTGGTCTGTGCCTGTCTGCAAGACGTACACTCTTCACAAGGCTCCTCCCCGCCTTTTTCACAGAGTATTGCCTGAGCAAAAATTCTGGCAATAAATTCCTTCCCGGAACGATTCTCTCCGTTTATGATGTATGCGTGGGAAATCTTCTTTTGCTGAATTGCTCCCTGCATCTGCTCCTTCATCTGGGCCTGTCCTACAATCTCAGAAAATTGTGCCATAACTGTCCTCCCTTTCCTCTATCTGTTCCGTCCGAAACATTCTTTTCATACAACGCTTAGAAACGGCTTCATTTTTTTTTTTACATATACAAATCCAACAGCAAACCTCTGATTTCTCCGATTTTTGCTAAAATTGCCATGTTATCTTTTTCTTCCTTCACCAGTTCCTGGGCCAGAGCATCCAGTGTTTCATCCACCAGACGAATAATGCCATAGACTCTGTGCCGACCCTTTCGGTCCAAAAAATTTTCTCTGGAAAACTCATGGGAACGGTTCACTATTTCATTCATAAATTCTTTAATCAGGCTGCGGTATTTTCGCATGTCCCTGATATCTTTCTTTTTCCCGATTTTTTCTCCCTGCTCTCCGATTTGTGACATCAGCATGGTGAGTTTCTGCTGCAGCTCACTTTCCTGAATGTTGCTGGCCAGCATAAATTTAAACGTTCCGTCCGCCGGTTGAGGTTTCGTTGTATTTTCCACCTGCACCGGAGCCGTCAGTTGATTAATCTTCAGATGATCCATTCTGCTTACCTTCCTTCTGCTCTTTTATGTAAGCCAATATTTCTTCCAAACATTCCTGCAAATCCTGATTGTAAAATCTTCTTTCAATTCCTGCCTGCTGCAATTTTTCTTCACTAAAATCTACGCTGTCTGCAAGGAATCGCCGACACATTTCCTCATACTTTGGCTCTGCTTGATTACGTTCGCGACAAAGGGCTCTGTTTAATCGTTCGCCATCTTCCAGTTCAATGTAGAGCGGCACCACATTTTCTTCGCCAAAATACTCCCTTGTCTTATTATAAGATTCCGGCGTACCAATAATCAAGTAATCCTGCCCGGAAAAATCAATTTGTCCGTCATCCACCGTAAAGTAATACCAATCACCGTGATACGTGTGATAGCAACGCGCCTCAATAACCTTTCCCGCATTCTTTAGCGCTGCAAAAGAGGCCTCGTTGGTAAAGTGATATTCCTTCCCTTCCGTTTCCCCGCTGCGAATGGGTCTGGTGGTGTAGGGTACAATGCGCTGCAAATGTAATGTGGTATCCTGCAATAAAAGTCGATATAACGTATCTTTTCCGCTGGAACTTTTTCCCATCAGACAAAATAATTTTCCCATAACTTCTCCCTGTTTTCTATTTCGCAATCTTTCTCATACCTTGGCTCGCCTTTACCGGTCCGATTCTCCATCTTCTGTTTCGGCATAAAACAAAGCACATTTTACTGCTTTCTCCCATCCTTTTTGTTTTACTGTCCGGTCTTCTTCTGACATCAGGGGAAGAAACTCCCGATTGCAAATTCTGTTCTTTCTCAGTTCTTCCTTATCTTTCCAAAATCCTGTGGTAAGCCCCGCCAGATAAGCCGCACCAAGAGCCGTGGTTTCCACACACTCCGGACGAAGTACCTTTGCATCTAAAATATCCGACTGAAACTGCATCAAAAAGTCATTGTTACTTGCGCCTCCATCTACGTTAAGAGTCGTCAGCTTCACTCCGGCATCTTTCTCCATGGCCAAAATCACCTCTTTGGTCTGATAAGCCAATGACTCCAGCGTCGCCCGGATGACATGATTTTTGCCGGTACCTCTGGTAAGTCCCAAAATCATTCCTCTGGCATAAGGATTCCAGTGGGGCGCACCAAGCCCGGTAAATGCCGGCACCACATAGACCCCTTCCGTATCTTTTACCTTTTCGGCCGCTTCCATGGATAAGGGTGCAGATTCTATCATTTTCATTTCATCCCGTAGCCACTGGATTGCCGCTCCTGCCACAAAGACACTGCCCTCCAGTGCGTAGTGGATTTCTTCTCCCAAATCCGCCGCTATGGTGGTTAAAAGACCGTGCCGGGAAGCAATGGCAGAATTTCCCGTGTTCATCAGCAAAAAGCAACCGGTGCCATAGGTATTCTTTGCATCGCCTTTTTCAAAACAACATTGTCCGAACAAAGCCGCCTGCTGATCCCCGGCCACACCTGCAATGGGGATTTCCTTCCGAAAAAGCGGGTGGATGGTGGTTCCAAAGAACGAACCGGAGGGCTGCACCTTGGGCAGCATTTGCTTCGGTATTCGAAAATAACGTAAAATATCTTCGTCCCATTTTCCTTTATGTATGTCGAACAACATGGTGCGGGAAGCATTGGTATAATCCGTTACATGTTGTTTCCCTTCCGTCAGATTCCAGATTAGCCAGGTGTCCACCGTACCAAATAAGAGTTCTCCTTTTTCGGCTTTCTCTCTGGCTTTCGGTACATTCTCCAAAATCCAAGCCAGCTTCCCTGCCGAAAAGTATGCATCCGGAATCAGACCGGTTCTTTCCTTCACCAGTTCACCCATGCCGTCTTCATTTAGTTTTTCAATCATTTTTGCAGTTCGTCTGCATTGCCACACAATGGCAGGATAAATCGGTTTCCCGGTTTCTTTTTCCCAAACCAGAGTGGTCTCCCGCTGGTTCGTAATTCCGATTGCCTCGATTTCGTCCTGGCCTGCTTTGCTCTTTCCCAGCGCTTCTGCAATCACACCTGCCATAGAAGCCCAAATCTCCGTAGGATCATGCTCTACCCAGCCGGGCTTTGGATAATACTGGGTAAATTCTTTTTGCGCCAATGCACAAATTTTGCCCTCTTTATCAAACAATATGCATCGGGAGCTTGTCGTTCCCTGATCCAGAGCCATGATATATTTACCCATTCTTTTCCCCCTTACTGTTTTTCACTTCTCTTTTTATTTTAACACACAAATCTGTATTTCATCAGCCTTTTGGCATACTTTTTCTGTTTTTATTCCCACCAGATTACAACCGCTTTCTTTTAGCCCAATTACCTCTACCACTTCCTTCTCGCCGATGAGCTCTCCCGGTACCAAAAAGGGTTGTCCCGGAGGATAGACAAAGACAAATTTCCCGGCGATTCTTCCTTTCGATGCCGTCACAGGCACCCATTCGGTTTCCGCATCATAAGCCTCATGGATTTCCATCGCTTTCTCTTTTTCATAGGCAGGAAAAGAAACGTTCTCCCACGCCGGCTTCGCTTCTTCTAACGTCCAAAGCTCCTCCCTACGGTCGATTTCCAGCAAAGCTTTTTGTAATCTCTGATAACCTTCCCTCGTGTCACACACCGTCAGGATAAAAAGCACATATCTCGGCATTGCCATCTCCGGATGCAGATGGTATTCCTTTTGCAGGATTTCCATTAGTTTTTGTCCGCTGACAGCGTTAGATTTTGGGTAAACCACCAATTTCCCCGGCTCCGGCATTACATTCCTTCTGCCGTTTTCCCCTGCAAAGGCATCCAATAGGCCAAGGTGGATCAAATTTTTAAGCCCTTCACTAAATTCTTTCCGCAGCTGATAAAAATTCTCCCAGATACCCGGACTATTATTTTTTAGATAGTCTATCAGACATTCCATCCCTGCCATCATGGGATAGGAGGGCGAAGAGGTCTGGTAAATATTATAAAATTTCCACACCGTCTCCCGGTGGATTCGTTGCGAATTCAAATGAAGCAATGCCGACATGGTGGGCGACGGCAAGGTTTTATGGAGGCTGTGCACCACCAAATCCGCACCACAGGAAACCGCATTCTCCGGCAGAAAATCCGCCATGCCAAAATGAGCACCATGAGCGGCATCCACTATCACCGGAATTCCTCTCTCCTGCAGATACTGCGTTATTTCCTTCAGCGGAAGGCCTATGCCCTCGTAGGTGGGGCAAGTAAAAAATGCTGCCCGCACATCCGGATGCTTCCTAAGCGCCTCTTTTACCTCAAAAAGGGAAATTCCCAGGTCCATTCCCAAAGCTTCCTCTTTGCTGCCATACAGATATACCGGCAAAAGTTCTCGCAAAAACACAGCATGATAAGCAGATTTATGACTGCTTCGCATCATCAGAATTTTGCTCCTTTTGGGCGCCACTGCCGAAAGAGCAATCAACACCCCGCTACTGCTGCCGTTAACCAAATAAAACGACTCCTTGGCACCATAAAATTCTGCCGCCTCCTGCATTGCATCCTTTAAAACTCCCTCCGGATGATGCATATCATCAAAATCATCGATTTCCGTAATATCGCGCCGATACCATTCCTTCATATAATCCGGAATGGCATCCCCCAGCACTTTAACATTTCTTTTATGCCCCGGCATATGAAACGCATAGGAGTCACCTTCTATGTAATTTTCCAGCTTTTGTTCCAATCGTCCCACGGTTTTCCTGCTTTATCCTTGTTTTACTTTTCAAATTCCTTTTTATTATATCATTTTCCTCTATATTGCACCACCGCAATGTCTTGTTTGGAATTAATTTAAATTGTCTGATAATTTCTATTATTAACTTTCTATTTACTGAATATTAACAATTTGTTCATATACTTGTATTGACATTTCTCTGTCTATTTTCTATAATTGATTCATAACCTAAAGAGAGAACTAAAACAAATTTACAAGATAAAACAATAGTTTTCCAAATCTAAGAAAGAGAGGTACGGTCCAATGGGGTATTAAGCTAATAAAACAAACTTCCACCATATAAAATGTTGAAAAAGGTTAAAATGACTCCCATTGTTTTAACCGCAAAAATCGGATTCCAAGGAATCCAAAAAATGAAAATTTACATAGATAAAGGAGGTTTCCACCAATGGAGACATCATTTTAAAAGCGGGTATTCGAAACTCCCATTCGAAACCCGCTTTTCTCGTTGTATTTTTGCTGTTTAAAAAGGATAACGGACAGAGACCGATTTACATCTGCTTTCGCACAATCCGGTATTCGTCGTTGGACTGATAAAAAGGACATTCTCTGGTATTCCCCTGAAGAAATCGAACCATGTCGTCTTCATCCAAATTCATGTCACACACATAGCACTCGTAATCTTCATCATAGACCATATTATTACAGCTGTCGCAATTATTTACTTCCATCTTCTTTCCTCTTTCTACCATTTCGGCTTTTGGTCTTTATGGGTATATTTGTTCATGCTCACCTGAAAATCCGACAGTTGTTTCTGATAATAGGAAAGCTGTTTTCCCTTTAATTTGCCCTGTGCAGTCAGCTCGTTTAGCATCGCTTCGTATTCTTTCAAATTGCTCTGCGCCGCATCTTTATAATTATTTTCACAATTCATTTTGATACGCTTTATCTTTTCATTTAAAGCTTTGTTTCTTCCCTCGGAAAATAGTGAAATCATAATCCTTATCCCTTGTTCTTCATTTGCGTAATTAAGTTAAATACCTGTTTTACCGTCATATGCATATTTTTCTTGGCATTTTCCGGATCCATGGCCTCTTTAACCGTCATAGGCCCACGGCAAATGCTAAAATAAGCATCCATTCCGGCCTTATTACAAGCCTCCGCATCTTCGCAGGTGGCTCCGGTAAAGGCAAGCACCACTGCGCCGTGTTTCTTTGCCATAGCAGCCACACCGGCCGGTGCCTTACCCATGGCTGTCTGGGCATCCAACTTTCCTTCTCCGGTAATAACGATATCCGCATCCTTCATCTCCTCATCCAAACCGAGGGTTTCCAAAATATAAGACACGCCCGGTCCCAAAGAAGTATTCAAAAACGTAAGGAAAGCAAAACCAAGTCCGCCTGCAGCGCCTGCCCCTTCCTGCTCTGCTTCTTCCTTTCCCGTACATCGAGAAATTACTTTGGCATAGTTCCTAAGACCGGCATCCATCTGCTCTATGGTCTTAGGGGTCGCTCCCTTTTGGGGGCCGTAAATCGCCGAACTTCCCATCTCTCCGCAAAGAGGGTTCGTTACGTCACACATAATGGTAAAATGACATTCCTTCAAAAGCGGATTCATGTTGGAAACATCTACCCGCGCAACTCTCAACACATCTCTTCCGAAAATCCCCGCTTTCTTTCCATCGGCATTATAAAAATCCACGCCAAGCGCCGTAAGCATTCCAAGTCCTCCGTCATTGGTCGCACTGCCTCCGATACCCACAATGAATTCCCGGCAGCCTTTTTCAATGGCATCCAAAATCATCTCACCCACACCGTATGTCGTGGTATTCATAGGGTTCTTTGACTTTTCCGGCACCATGGTAATTCCTGCCACATTCGCCATTTCCATAACTGCCAGTTTTTTCTCCGAAAGCATGCCGTAATAGGATTCTACTTTTTCTCCCAGCGGACCGGTAACCGTCACCGGCACTTCCACGCCGTGCATGCAGTTCATCAGTGCCTCCACCGTTCCTTCCCCACCATCGGCAATGGGAAATACCTTTACGTCTGCCTTTACGGTTTCTTCGATGGCTTCTTTAATGCAATTACCCGCCTCCAAAGAAGTCATACATCCTTTAAATGAATCAATTGCCACTACTACCTTCATTTTTTCCAGCCTTTCTTTTTTCAATAAACCGGGAAACCTTCCCTCTGCTTCATCCTTGGAAGGAATCGTAAATCATGCTCTGTCAGAAAATTTTACTCTGCTAACCGATACATCATCATTTCGTATTCCAATACACTTCCCTCCCGGATATTCTCCGGCAAAAGAGCTCTCGCCACCAATTTGTCTGTCGCATCTTCCTTATCCTGCTCCAACAAATGGGCATAATCTCCGTCAATTCCCGTTACTATGTAGATTCTTTTTTCGAACATTTCTCTTCTCCCGTATCTCTTTATTTGTATTCTATTCAGACGACAAAGCGTCCTTTCTTCCAAGGGGATTTCTTTCCTACACAATTCTTCGTACACACAGAATGGTTCTGTAATTCGCTCTGGAAATCTTAATTCCCGTCCGCACGGAGCTGGCATGAACAATCATTCCGTTTCCGATGTACATTGCTACATGGCCGCTGTAACAAATAATGTCTCCCGGTTGAGCGTCTTCATAAGCAACCTCTGTACCGGCGGATCGGAGGGAATAAGAAGTTCTGGGTACCGAGTAACCAAAGTCAGAATAAATCCGGAAAATAAATCCGGAGCAATCCGCACCTTCTGTTAAACTGGTTCCGCCCGGAACGTAAGGATTGCCGATGTATTGACAAGCATATACCGCAATGGATTTTCCAAGGTCGCTTCCCGGTGCATCGTAAATCGAACTTACATCATAGGTTCCCGAATTGGTGGTCACCGTACCGGTGGTGGCAGAATTGGCCACCGAGTTGGCTGCTGCCTGTCTGGCTGCTTCTTCTCTGGCACGACGCTCCGCTTCTTCCCTGGCTCTTCTTTCTTCTTCCTCTAATCTGGCAATCTCCGCATTCTGCGCTGCAATCTGGGCTGCATACTGCTGTGCCTGGGATTCCGCTTCCGCGATTTGTACTTCATAATCTTCGGAAATAGCTTCCAACTCTGCCATGACATCTTCCATGTAAACCTGCTCTTCTTCATATACCGTCTGCAATTCCAGAAGTTCTTGCTGCTCTGTTTCCAGCTGTTCTTTTAATGAGGCAACCTCTTCTACCGTCTGCTGATACAGTGCCAGCTGCTGCCTGTCGTATTCATACAAATCTTCGATGTAATCCGCTCTGGTCAAGGTTTCCGAAATGCTTCCCGTCTCCAGATAAATGGAAATCAAATCCGGTTCGCCGGCTTCGTAAAGATACTGAATACGCACCACCATGGCCTCGTATTGCTCCGTCTCCCTTTCCACTGCTGCCACATAAGCCTGCGTCGCTTCTTCAATCTGCGCTTCCTTCTCTTCCAGTTGCATTTCGATAACGGCAATCTCTGCGATGATTTGCACCAAAGCTTCACTCACCTGCTCTATCTCATCCAAGACTTCACCTTGCTGGCTTGCCAATTCTTCCAAGGTTGCATTGACCTCATCCAACTCTTCCTGGGTTTCGTCCCTTTCATCCGTTAATTCATCAATCGTAGGGTCAGCAAAAACAGTGATGGATTCCATCACCAGAACAAAGCTCATGATAATTGCCGTTAAAACCACTCTTTTTCTATCCATGTCCCTACTCCTTCCATTTTATTTTAACACAGCCAAAAGGGCAAGGAAACTGTTTTTATAAAATTGGTGAAACCATTCTTGAAATTCTCTCCCGGACGCGAAACCACCATTTTCTCTTCTCGTATTCTTCCTTTGATATAACGTCACAACTCAAAAGGTCTTCTTCAAAACATGCCCGCATTTTTTTCACTTCTTTTTCATCCAATACCAAGGCATCGACTTCAAAATTCAGGAAAAAACTGCGCACATCCATATTGGCGGTTCCGTATAAAAATGCTTTGTCATCCACAATGATTCCTTTTGCATGCAAAAAGCCGTTTCGGTAAAGATACCCCTTGGCTCCGACTTCAATCAACTCTCCAAGATAAGAAAGGGATGCCCAATAAACAAAGGGATGGTCCGGCTTACATGGAATCATAATCCGAAGCTTCACACCGCACCGCACTGCCAGTTTCAGGGCGTTTAAAATACTTTCGTCCGGCACCAGATAAGGGGACTGGATTTCGATGCTCTCTTTCGCCATCAAAATCATTTTCAGCAAATTGTCCCGAATGGTATTTTCTTCCTCGTAGGGACCACCAGCCACAATTTGTATCTTTGCCCCCTCTTGTTTTTCATCATAGGGCAGCGCCGCCTCCGAAAAAGGAGGAAACGCCTTTCCCTTTGCCATATTCCAATCCGCCACAAACCGTTTCGCCAAAGACAGAGCCGCGTCCCCTTCCATCCGCAAATGGGTGTCCTGCCAATTTCCGAATTTTTTGTTTAGTCCCAGATATTCCTTCCCGATATTAAATCCGCCAAGGTAACCGATTGCACCGTCAATCACCACGATTTTGCGGTGGTTACGATAATTTAACCGAAGATAGGGCTTTCGATGAAGCGAAGCAAAAAAATCCGTGGTAAAAAAATGCTCCCCCTTTGCATTTCGAAGCCTACCCTTCACCTTGCGATGGCACCCCATTCCATCGTAAAGGAAAAATACCTTCACCCCTTTTGAAGCTTTTTCTTGTAATCTGGAAAACAGTTCGTAAAAAAGCGGGTCATGCCGAATGATGTAATATTCTAACAAGATGTATTCCTTTGCATTTTCAATGTCCTCTAATAAATCTGCAAATTTATCCAGCCCCCGTCTTAAGATTTTTATTTTATTACCGGTAGTAAGGCAGGCATCCGCAAATTGATAATTATAAGCTACCAGTTGCGCCATTGCTTTTTCCTTTATCGGCGGCAAATCCGGGCGATATTTTTTTCCCTGCCGCTTTGGCTGCCTCACCATGTCCGTACCAAAAAATAAATAAATTAAAAACCCGATTCCCGGTAACGCGAACAGCAAAAGAAGCCAAGCCCAGGAAGCTCTTGGATCCTTTCTTTGAAAAAACAAAATTATCACAGCCAAAATAAAATTCAAAAACAGCAAACAGCCTTGCATTCCGGAATCATCCTTCGCACTATTTTAAAGTAACACTGCTATTATTTCCGCTTTATTCCATCTTCATGCTCGGAAAACATTTGCGCTTTACTCGAATCAATGCTACAATAAGCAATGTGTAAAACTTTTCCACTTTGTTTTACACGAAAAAATTCGGATGGAGGGATAATACTTGAAACCACTTTATATTGTACTTATCATAGTGGCTGTAATCATCGCTTTGTTGGCTCTCCTCTATTTCCTTGGAAAAAAATTAGAGAAAAAACAAGCAGAACAAAAAGCACTTTTGGACAGCAACAAACAAACCGTTTCACTTTTGGTCATTGATAAAAAACGTATGAAGGTGAAGGATGCTTCCTTGCCGGCTTCCATCGTAGAACAAATACCTAAAATGTCACGAAATTTGAAGGTTCCTTTGGTGAAAGTAAAAATCGGACCGCAGATTATGACCATGTTTTGTGACGAACCTATTTTTGATTTGATTCCCGTAAAGAAAGAAGTAAAAGCTGAAATCAGCGGCATTTACATCGTGGGAGTAAAGGGTGTTCACGGAACGGTAGTAAAAAAAGACGAAAAGAAAAAAGGCTTCTTCAAGCGTGCTTTGGAAAAAGCCCAAGAAAAAGCCGGTGCAAAACCTGTAAAATAAGAAAATTAGGGTCGGAATACTTCCGATCCTTTTTCTTTGGAAACCACTTCGATGGAAATATGGCAATCCGCCAAAAATTCATAATTGACTTCCAATCCATACTCTATTTCTGCAAAAAGAAAATCCTCCTCCTCTTTTACCTCAATCGTCTTGGTATCCATTGCCATCATAAGATTTCCGTAAGGGGTATGATAACTGGTCATGGATTTTTTCCCTTTTTCAAAAACCATGTTAACGTTGATTAACCCTTTCTTTGTCATGCAGACTTCATTCTCTTTTACCTTCAGAAGATTTTTCACCGCATCGGGAATACCGTCATCACTCTCCTCAAACATCACATAATGGGTGTTTCCTTTTTTATAATATTCGCCGGGATGAATGGACTTGATTTCTTCTCCTCCATCCTCCGTCCCGTCAAATTGTAATCCTGTAATTCCAATCAAAACTTCTTTTGTCATTTTTCTTCTCCATAATATTTTGCTAAGTGTTTTTCTATACTTAGTACCGCTACGCTTTACCGGAGCCGGCGCGTGTCTTTAGCATTTTTTTAATACAAAGGGAATACAAATAGTAAAACGAAATAACTTGGATGCAAAATAAATGCATCCCTAGTGCAAACTTCCGTCCCAAGCGTTTCCTAAAACCACGAAAATAACTTCAGCTCAAATTGAAGCTCCGAAGAATTCAATACTCCGTTTTGAAGCTCTCTGGCAGTAAGCCCTGCCGTGCAATCCTGTCCTTCCTCGTCTTGTACCAAAACCGTATCCTCATCCCATTCGTATTCCGGAAAAAGTATAGACAAAAACGCCAGGGCATAACACACAGCCACTACTTTTTTCCACTTACTCATTTTATAGTTTTCCATTTTGCTCTCCTTAACTGTCCTTTCACTCGTTAAAGAAAGTATGGGATATTTTTTCCTTTTTATTCCAAATTCAAATTGCGAATAATGGATTCCTTCTGCTTTTCGATATGTAACCGAACAGCTTCTGCAGCTCTGATTTTGTCTTTTTTCTCTATGCTCTCATACATTTTTCGATGCTCCGCAATTAACTCTTCATGAAGAGAAGCATCCTTCAAACATTCGTAGCGATAGCGATAAACCTGTTCCGATAGGTTGTAAACCATCTGTGCCAATTTTTCATTTCCGCCGGCTTCCACAATGATATCGTGAAATTCCACATCGGCCTTTGCAATTTTCTTCTCATTTTTGGTTTTAATGGATTTTTCAAAATGAAGCATCGCATCCTTTAGATCCGATAATTGCTGGGGAGAAATCCGGTCACAGGCAAGTTCAATGGCAAGACGGTCCAATGCACCTCTTACTTCCAATACATCCTCCAACCCCTTAAACGTAATCTGGGAAACCTCGGCTCCTCTTCTTGGAATCATGGTAACAAGTCCCTCCAATTCCAACATTCGGATAGCCTCCCGAATCGGCGTTCTGCTTACTCCCATCCGATTGGCAAGATGAATTTCCATCAAACGTTCGCCCGGCTTTAATTCACCCGTCAAAATCGCTTTTCGCAATGTTTTAAAAACCACATCCCTAAGGGGAATGTACTCGTCTGCTTTTACCTGTAAAAAATCAGTCATTTTCGCTCCCCTTTCCTTTTTCTACCAAACCGCACATCTGCACAAACACAGCCGGATACTGCTCCTTTAATTTTAATTCCGCTTCCTTTGCTGCTTTTTCTTCTTTGAAAATACCAAAAACCGTAGGGCCACTGCCGCTCATAAATGCTCCGGCTGCCCCAAAGGTCTTCATGGCGGATTTCAATTCTTCAATGATGGGATATTTTTTCACTGTCACCGTTTCCAGAACGTTTCCGATATTGGCCACTGCCTTGTCCAAATCATCTTGCGCAAAAGCCTCCAACAAGGCCTGGGTATCGGGGTGCTTTAATTCATGGATGGCAAGATTTTCAAACACCTCTTTGGTAGAAACCATAATGGGCGGCTTCGCCACCACAATATGCATCTTTGGCACCTTATCGATAGTTGTCATTTTTTCTCCGATGCCTTCTGCCAAAGCAGTTCCGCCCTTAATACAAAACGGAACATCCGCACCGATTTTTACTCCAATCTCTTGAAGCTGTTCATTCGTAGCACCCAAAGAAAACAGCTGATTCATACCCAGCATCACTCCCGCCGCATCACTGCTTCCGCCTGCCATTCCTGCCGCCACCGGAATTCTTTTTTCCAAATGAATCGAAACACCTTCCTTTATCGGAAATTGTTCCATCATCCGTTTCGCTGCCCGATAAGCAAGATTGGATTCATCCGCCGGCACTTCCCCGCTATCGGAAGAAATCATGATTTCCCCGCAATTCTCTGTTTTAGAGAGGGTAATGGTATCATATAAGTCGATTTGCTGCATAATGGTGCGCAAAAGATGGTAGCCGTTTTCCAGCTTTCCTACCACATCCAAACCCAAATTTATTTTTGCGTATGCCTTCACTTTCCTCTCTTTCATATACCTCTCCTATCTGTCATTTTTCATGCCAAAACTTGTCATTTCTTTTCTCGCTATCCCTTTTCAATCCGAAGTCGACTTTTCCGATATCTCAATGGTCTAAATTCCGAAAAGAATATACTTACAGGCTTTTATCCCTTAAATAACAATTTTAAGATGCGCATCTTTGAACGCCTTCTCTAATTTAAATGTATCCTTCATTTCTCATCCGTTGAATTGTATACAAAATGCAATCCTTGCTTTCATTTTATAATAAACAGAAAAAAAATCAACTTCTTTTGCTTCTCCTATAAAGTTTTCTCTTTTTTGGTCGATAATATTATCAGAAGTATCTTTTCATGGAGTCAGCGTAGATGGAACTACCTTCAAAAGAGTGGCTGCGCACTGTTTTGACCGATGGGGCTCTTTAAAAAATTTCGCAGAAAGAAAAGAGGATGAGAAATGAATGTAAATGGAATTACAAGTACTGTTTCTGCAAATTATGGTTCTTACAAAACCGCTTCCAAGGACATCTCCAAAGAAGTGACAAAGGCTCCGGAGACATCCGGCGCATTAAATTCGGAAGCTGCCGTATATGAAGCATCTTCCAAAGAACAAGTAAAATCCGGCAAGACAGCAGAAAACGGAAAAGCCGGAAACGCACAGTTAGTTGAAAAATTAAAAGCGGAGGCACAGGCTCGTACACAGCAGCTTTCGGATATCGTGCAGCAGCTTTTGTTAAAACAGGGAACCTCTTACAATCGCGCAAACGGATTGAAGAGTATGTTTGAAAATCTGGTGGTTGATGACGCAACCAGAGCACAGGCCCAGGCAGATATCGCCGAAGACGGATACTGGGGTGTTACTCAGACTTCCGAGCGTATTTTTGATTTTGCCATGGCATTGTCCGGTGGTGATGCAGAAAAGATGGAAGAAATGAAAGAAGCTTTCCTGAAAGGCTTTAAGAAAGCGGAAGATATGTGGGGCGGCTCCCTTCCCGAAATCAGCCAGCGTACTTACGATGCCGTAATCGATAAGTTTGACAAATATGCGGAAGAACAAAATCAGGCAAATTCCGCAGCAACCCCCGAAACCCCTGTATAATACAAACAAGTGTAATTACGTTCTGTCACACATTGGTTTGCCGTTAAAATCATGGGACCGAATGACACCATTTCACTCAAACAACAAAGCAGATAACGACTCTTCCAAGAAGCGTTATCTGCTTTTTATTTCTCCACTTCACCTTACCATACAGAATTTTCCCTTGAAATTAACCGACACGCAAACCAGCTTTTCCCTCCCCTTACTCGTCTGGTATGCAGAAAAGAATTCTCTCAAAGGCTCTTGTAGCAAAGCTTGGCATGGATACTCGCCTGGCATGCAGAAAAGAATTCTCTCAAAGGCCCTTGTAACAAAGCTTGGCATGGATACTCGCCTGGCATGCAGAAAAGAATTCTCTCAAAGGCCCTTGAAAAACGTCGGCACTTGGCGAGGTTTCCGAGCCTAGTGCCGCTACGTTTTTCTCGGAGCGAAAGCGTGTCTTTGGGAGAATTTTTTCTGCATGCAACAGTCACATTTTCCCCGGAGCATATTCTTCCCCAATAACAATTCATAATTTTCGTTTTTCCCTCATAAACTATATGGAAATCATTATTTGTTGCTATGGGAGGTTATTATGGAACTTAAAAAGCAGATGATACATATGGAAAGAGAATTTCCCCTTACTTCATCCCAGTTTGTGTTGGATGAGGATTTTATCATACCGGACAGCAATCCGGATGTTACTTCCATTCTGTTAGATAAAGGCGAAGTGATTTTAGAGGATGTGCGCTGTATGGAGCAGCATGCTTTGGTGAAGGGACGGCTGATTTATCACATTTTATACAAATCCGATGACGGCACCCGACTCCTAAATCGCTTGGAAGGTTTTCTTCCCTTTGAAGAACCCCTCTACATGGACGGATTAAAGAGCATGGACAACATCTCCACCTTTCTTACTTTGGAAGATTTGTCCATTAATATCATCAATTCCCGAAAACTGAATTTGCGGGGGCTGATTAACATTTCCGCCCAGAAAAATGAACTTTACGATGAGGAAATTCCCACTGAGCTTTTGGAAGAAGACACCGCCGAATGTCATTATTCTACGGGAGAATTATTGGAACTTGCCGTGCTGAAAAAAGACATTTGCCGAATCAAGGAAGAAGTGGAATTGCCCAAACATCATCCCAACATCAGTGCAATTCTTTGGAGCGAAGTATTCCCCGGAGAAATTGAAATCTTGCCCACAGATGAACAGCTAAGCGTGAAATGTAATTTACAGATATTTGTTTTGTACCGCAGCGAAGGGGAAGATGCTTCCATTCAGAGCTACGAAACCTCTGTTTCGTATAACAGTCAACTGGAATGTAACGGTAGCAACGCTTCCTACATTCCCTCCATCCTTTACAATGTTACCCATTGCAATCTGGAAATGCGCCCGGATTACGACGGGGAAATGCGTAAACTGGGGCTGGATATGGTGCTGGATTTAAACATCCGTCTTTTTAAAGAGTCTGCCTTCTCCGCTCTTTCCGACGTTTACGATACCAATTTTGATTTTTATCCTACAAAAAAAATGGCTTCCTTAAAGAAGCTTTGTTTGAACAATAACAGCCAGTATAAATTGACCGCGACTTTCCCCGCACCGGAGGATGCCCCGGCCATTTTACAGCTTTGTCATTTTACCGGGCAGTTGCAAACCGAGGAACCCCGGTTTACTGCCGATGGACTGGAAGTTTGCGGAGCACTCCTTTTACAAATTTTATATGTGACCGGTTTGGATGATAATCCCTACCATGCCATCACCCATTCCATTCCGTTCTCTCATTTCATCGAGGTTCCCGGTGCCACAGAAGCTTCTGTTTTTGATGTACAAAGCCATTTGGAAAAATTGAGCATTACCGTAAACAATTCCAATGAAATGGAGCTTCGTGCAACGCTTTCCTTTAAGACTTTCGTCTATGATACTTTTGAAACAGAATTTCTAACAGAAATCGAGAAAAGGGAAATCAGCGAAGAGACCAAAAATTCCCTTCCGGGCATGGTAATCTACTGCGTAAAAGAAGGAGATACCCTCTGGGATATCGGCAAAAAATATTATGTCAGCGTGGCTTCCATCATGCAGCAAAATGATTTGACCACCTCCCGTATTTATCCCGGCGATAAATTGTTTATTATTAAATAACAACTGTTTTCAAAGAAATGCAATCTGCAAACAGGCACGGACTCCTCCATTAATTTAAAAATATCCTCCAAAGACTTTTCGTAAATCCATACGTCTTTCGGAGGATATTCTTTTTGGGAATCAATCTATACGCCAAGGTAAGCTTTCTTTACATCTTCATTTTCCATCATTTCTTTTGCATCACCACTCATGGTAATATTTCCTGTTTCCAGAACGTATGCTCTGTCGGAAATACCAAGTGCCATCTTCGCATTCTGCTCTACCAAAAGAATGGTAATTCCGCTTTCATGACAATACTCAATAATGGAGAACACTTCTTTTACCAATAAGGGAGAAAGTCCCATGGAAGGTTCATCCATCAAAATCATTTTCGGGCTGCTCATCAGCGCACGACCCATGGCAAGCATCTGCTGTTCACCACCGCTCAGGGTTCCTGCCATCTGATTTCTTCTTTCTTCCAAACGGGGGAAATGCTTATAGATTCGCTCCAAATTTTCTTCAATCGCATCTTTATCTTTCTGAATATAGGCACCCATTTTCAGATTCTGATACACGGATAAATTGGCAAACACTCTTCTTCCTTCCGGTACGTGCGCCATACCCATAGATACAATTTTATGTCCGGGCACCTTCGTAATATCTTTTCCTTCAAAAATTACGGAACCTGCTTTCGGCTGAATCAGACCGGTAATGGTATGAAGTATCGTAGTTTTACCGGCACCGTTTGCACCGATTAACGCAATGACTTCACCCTGATTAACCTCAAAGGAAACGCCTTTGATTGCCTGAATCAATCCATAATATACTTCCAAATCTTTTACTTCAAGCATTGCCATAACAATTGTTCCTTTCCATCTTTATTCGTCCTTATTCCCCAAGGTACGCCTTTACAACCTCCGGATTGTTCAGCACTTCTTTGGTTTCACCCTGACAAAGTACATGACCGAAATTAAGCACCGTCAGATTTTCACAAATACCGGAAACCAATTTCATATCATGCTCAATCAATAGGATTGTCATTTTGAAGTGATCCCTTACAAAACGAATGGTCTCCATGAGCTCTAATGTTTCATTGGGATTCATACCTGCTGCCGGCTCATCCAACAGTAAAAGCTTGGGATTGGTCGCCATAGCACGGGCAATTTCCAATTTACGCTGTTTTCCGTAGGGAAGATTGCTGGCTAAGGTATTTGCCTCTTCCTCTAATCCAAACACCTTCAACAGTTCTAAGGAACGCTCCCGCATTTCCTTTTCCGCTTTACGATAGGAAGGTAATTTAAAGATACCTGCTAAGGTAGGATACGTAATCTGATTATGAAGACCTACCATAACATTTTCCTGTACCGTCAATTCCTTAAACAAACGAATATTCTGGAAGGTTCTTGCGATTCCCGCACGGTTAATATCAATGATTTTCTTTCCGGTAATATCCTTTCCGTCCAGAATAACATGACCCTCATTCGGTTTATACACACCGGTCAAAAGGTTAAATACGGTAGTCTTTCCCGCACCGTTCGGTCCGATGAGACCGTACAATTCGCCTTCTTTGATTGTAATATTAAAGTCATCTACGGCTCTTAATCCGCCAAAGGAAATACTCAAATTGGTTACTTCTAACATTGCCATTTTACTGTACCTCCTTCTTCTGTTTTTTCTTGGAAAGGAATTTTTCCTTCATCTGCTCTTTCCATTCAATGGCTTTCGGACTCCAGTTAAAGAGCATCATTCCGATAAGAACGATAGAATAAATCAGCAAACGATACTCGGAAAATTCTCGTAAAAGTTCCGGAAGCAGGGTAAGAACTACCGCCGCAATAATGGAACCTCGAATATTACCGATTCCGCCAAGTACCACAAATACCAATACCAAAATTGACATGTTATAGCCAAGGTTGTTGGTGGTTGCATTTAACGTACTGAAGTTGTGTGCGTAGAACGCTCCGGCAGCACCAGCCAAAGCCGCGGAAATAGAGAATGCCATCAGCTTATATTTGGTAACATTAATTCCTACGGATTCTGCCGCAATCAAATTGTCACGGATGGCCATGATGGCTCTTCCGTCTCTGGATTTAATCAAATTCAATACAATAAACAAGGTAACAAGAATTAAAATCATTCCAATGGTGAAACTGGCATCCTTCGACATACCACTGACACCCTGAGGTCCTTTGATAATAACCTGACCGTCTGCTTCCATACCAAGCGCTGCCGTATCTGTCATAGAAAAATGAAGCCCGTTGGAATCTTTACCAAAATAAATAACGTTTACCACGTTCTTAATAATTTCACAAAAAGCAAGGGTTACGATTGCCAGGTAGTCTCCCTTCAAGCGAAGTACGGGTAAACCAATCAGGATACCTACAATACCTGCACAAATTGCACCAATGACCATCGCAATAAGAAGCCTTAACCATCCGACGGTAATTACATTCTGCATACAGATGGTGAACACCGTTCCGGAAAAGACACCGACACAGGCAAATCCTGCATGACCCAGGCTAAGTTCTCCTAAGATACCTACGGTTAAATTAAGAGAAACGGCCAACACAACGTAATAACACAAAGGAACCAAAAGTCCCTGTATCTGATAGGACACCAATCCTGCCGCTATCATAATCTGAACCAAAATATAAGTTACAATTACCATTCCGTAAGTAATCAGGAGATTTTTGGTATCTTCCGTCATTTTCATCTTCTTCATCTTGACTACCCTCCTTATACCTTTTCCTGAATTTTCTTACCAAGGATACCGGTAGGACGTACCAAAAGCACCACGATAAGAACTGCAAATACAATCGCATCGGAAAGCTGGAAGGAAATATAAGCCTTACTTAAAATTTCAATCAGTCCGAGCAAAATTCCTCCAATCAATGCTCCGGGGATAGAACCGATACCACCAAATACCGCAGCCACAAAGGCTTTAATTCCGGGCATCGCACCTGTGTAAGGTGAAATGGAAGGATATGCGGAACAAAGAAGCACACCGGCAATGGCTGCCAAAGCAGAACCGATAGCAAAGGTAAGAGCGATGGTTCCGTTTACATTGATTCCCATAAGCGCTGCTGCCCCTTTATCTTCCGAAACTGCCAGCATTGCCTGACCGGCCTTTGTCTTATTGATAAACAAAGTAAGAGCAACCATGATAACAATACAAGTAATGATGGTTACGATTGCTTCACCGGAAATAGTAAGTTCGCCTCCGGCCAATTTTAAGGGTTCCATGGAAACCACGGAAGTAAAGGCCTTAGGATCGCTACCGAAAATAATCAGTGCAATATTTTGTAAGAAATAACTAACACCGATTGCAGTAATCAATACAGCAAGAGAAGAGGCCGCATTTCTCAGCGGTTTGTAGGCAACTCTTTCGATTATCATTCCTAGGGCAGTACAGAAAATCATGGCACACAAAATACTAAGCAACGGATGCATTCCCATTTTGCTGGTCAACGAATACACCACAAATCCACCTACCATGATAACGTCTCCATGGGCAAAATTTAACATCTTGGCAATTCCGTAAACCATGGAATATCCAAGTGCAATAATCGCATAAACACTTCCTAAACTAATTCCGTTTATGATATAAGTAATAAAACTCATATGGGTAACCATACCTTTCTTTTCTCTCGGAAAATTTCTCAAGAAAATTTTTCTTGTTACATTTCAGAAAATAAATTCCACATTCTATTAAGTATAACAATAACCTACAAAACTTGCAAGAAATATCCACATTCTCTTTCTTTTTTAGAAAAACAAGGAGTTTGCTTTGAAGACTCTCGCGCCAAGCGCGGTTACATAGCAACACCTTCCTGCTACGCGCAAGTGTGCATTCTCACATAGTTTTTTATATAACAGAAGAATTTTAGGAATATTTTCCTGTTATATAAAAAACAGGAGGTTGCCGTTTAGCAACCCCCTGTGTAAACCTATCTATTCTTATTCAAGATTGGTGTATGTACCATTTTCAATAATCATAGCCTTAGGATCTTTAGATACTTCACCGGTAGCTGCCCATGTCATACCTTCACCTGTTAAACCGTCAACAGCGATGGTAGGCATTGTTGCTACTAAAGCATCACAGATTGCGCTTGCTCCGTCCTGAGGAGTAACGCCGCTTGCTTCGATTGCTGCTTTTAAGATGTAGATTGCATCGTAAGCATCTGCTGCAAACTGGTTAGGAATTTCGCCGTAAGCTTCTACGTAAGCGTTAACGAAGTTCTGTGTTCTTTCATCTTCTGCATCAGCAACGAAAGGTGTTAAGAGGATAACGCCCTCTGCTAAAGTTGTATCAAAGTTTTCGATAGCAAGGATACCGTCCAAACCGTCACATCCAAAGAAAGTAGGAGCATATCCCATAGCATCAGCCTGTGTTAAAAGAAGAGATGCTTCCTGAGCGTAGATAGGTAAGAATACCAAGTCAGCGCCTGCATCTGCTGCCTGCTGAAGCTGTACTGTAAAGTCACTCTTGCTGTCATTTGTGAATGCAGCTTCTGCAACGATTGTGAAAGGCTGGTTTGCTGCTTCTTCTTTAAATTTCTCATAGATACCGGAAGAGTAGATATCAGAGCTGTTGTAGATGATTGCTACGTTCTCTGCAAGTCCGTTCTGTCCGATGTACTGAGCGGATGCAATACCCTGGTTAGGGTCTGTAAAGCATACCTGGAATGCATTTCCTGTTGCAATACAATCTGTAGAAGATCCGGAAGGAGTAAGCTGGAACATGTTATCTACAGAAGATTCTGCAGAAACTGCTGCGCTACATCCACTGGTTACGGCACCAACCAAAAGGTTCATACCCCAGTCCTTCAAAGTGTTGTAAGCATTCAATGCTTTTTCGTTGTCTAATTCGTCATCCTGGAAGTTGTATTCAATCTGAATACCTGCGATACCGCCAGCTGCGTTGATTTCGTTAATTGCAAGTTCTGCACCGTTTCTTACTGCAGTACCATAAACAGCAGCACCACCGGACAAAGGTCCCATACCACCGATTTTCCATGTTGTAGCTTCTTCTGCTCCGCCACATCCAACTAACATGGAGAGTGTCATTGCAGCAACTACAGCAAGGCTGAAAAGTTTTTTCATTGCTTTCATAATTTCCTCCTCAATTTTACATCGCTTTAATGCGATAAAGTTTTAAATCATGGTTATACTATCATCGACTATAGTAAAAATCAATAGTTTTTCCCTATTTTTTTGTAAAATTCGTGAAAAGTACTATTTTTTTAACTCGATATCGTATTTTACCTTTAAATAATTCCTAATAATATCCACGCACTGGTCATAGGTAAGCTCACCGGTATTGAGACAAAGGTCGTAATTGTAAGGACTCTCCCATTCTTTTCCCGTATGGTATTTATAATATGCACGACGGTGTTTGTCCTGTTCCGCAATTCTCTTTTCTGCTTCTTTTCTGGTGAGGCCAAGACGGTTCATTTCGGTCTGGATGCAATTTTCCAGCGGTGCATACACAAAGATGCTGACCACTCTGGGATAATCCCGGAGTACGTAATCCGCAGCCCTTCCGATACAGATAAAGGATTCTCTCTCCGCAAGTTCTTTCAAAACCTTTGCCTGGAATGCAAACAGGTTGTCGTTCTTGGTAAAGTCCGCACTCTCCGGAGGAATGATTTCTCCGTTGTAAACCTTTTTGGTTACGGAATAAAGGAGACTCTTCTTGGTGGTTTCATCCGCTTTGGCAAACAATTCCTCGCTGATACCGCTGTCATCGCTGGCCATACGCAAAATGTCCTTATCGTACATATCAATTCCGAATTCTTTACTGATTCTCTGCCCGATTAAAGTCGCACCGCTGCCACAGGTTCTGGTTAATGCTATTACAAAATTTTTATCTGACATACGCGATCCCTCCGTATCTTTTATTTTCTATCTATTATACTATTTTTATTTTACGGGATTCCCAAAATTCAGTCAATTGCTGGCGGGAAAAAACTGTCTTTTGCAGTTTCTCCTATACAATTCCGATAATATCTTTAATATCCTCGTAGCCGTACTTTTGCAAATACTCTTCGATTCCTTTTGCAACCTTCACCGTGGTAGTGGGTTCTACAAAATTCATGGTTCCCACCGATACGCCGGTAGCACCTGCCAGCATAAATTCGATGGCATCCTCTGCAGTTGCAATTCCGCCCATTCCGATTACGGGAATCTTCACGGTGTGGGCTACGTCATACACCATACGCACGGCTACCGGTTTTACCGCAGGACCGGAAAATCCGCCGGTCTTATTGGCAAGTACAAATTGACGACGGTGAATGTCAATCTTCATACCGATTAAGGTATTGATGAGGGACAAGGCATCTGCGCCCCCCGCCTCTGCTGCCAGCGCCATTTCCTTAATGTTGGTTACGTTGGGGCTAAGCTTCATGATAACCGGCTTCTTGGCATGAGCCTTAATTTCCTTTGTCACGGATTCCAGCACCTTGGCATCCTGCCCAAAGGCAAGGGCACCTTCTTTTACATTGGGGCAGGATACATTAATTTCCATCATGTCGATGGGCTGGTCATTTAACTTCTCTACCACCGCCAGATATTCTTCCACCGTCTTTCCGCAGACGTTGACGATGATTTTGGTATCGAACTGTCTCAAATAGGGAATGTCTCTTTCGATGAAAACGTCGATGCCGGGATTCTGAAGCCCGATGGCATTTAACATTCCGCCGTAAACCTCCGCAATGCGGGGGGTGGGATTTCCCGGCCAGGGAACTGCGGAAACGCCTTTGGTTACCACGGCGCCCAGCTTATTTAAATCTACCATTTCCCCGTATTCCATACCGGAACCGAAGGTACCGGAGGCAGTCATCACGGGATTTTTCAATTCTACTCCTGCAATCGTTACTTTTGTATTCATTAAATCTCTACCTCCTCAGCCAAAAATACGGGACCTTCCACGCAAATTCTTGTGTTGTTTACGTTGGTGTGATGGTCTTTCTGCACGGTCTTGCAGACGCATCCAAGGCAGGCGCCCACACCGCAGGCCATTCTTTCTTCTAAGGATATGTAGGCTTCTATATTATTTTCTGCAGCGTACTTCTTAATTGCGCGAAGCATGGGCATAGGACCGCAGGCAAAAATCACATCCGCCGTAAGGGCGTTTTCTTTGATTGCGTCCATAACGTTTCCTTTGGTTCCTGCGCTTCCGTCTTCCGTTGCCACATAGACATCGCCGTATGGTTCAAAGTCTTCCTTCAAAAACAATCCGCCGTCCCGGTATCCGAGCAAAATCTTTTTCTCCGCATCCAGTTCCTTTGCCAGCTGCAAAATGGGAGGCACGCCGATACCGCCGCCCATAAGAAACACGTTCTTTCCCTTTCCTTTTTCCAAGGGGAAGCCGTTGCCTAAAATACCGATGATTTGCAATTCTTCTCCGGTGTGATAGGAAGAAAATTCCTCCGTGCCCTGTCCGGCCACGCGATATACCAATCGAAGGGCCGTCTTTTCCTCGTTCACTTCGCAGATACTGATGGGGCGGAGTAACAGGGTGCTTTTGTTTTTGGGATAAACCCCGATAAACTGTCCGGGATGGGCTTCTTTTGCAAGCTCCGTCTCCAGCCACATATCAAAAATTCCTCCGGCTATTTCTGTCTGGCAAATTATTTTCGCCGTTACTTTTTCTTTCATATTCGTTTTTCTCCTATGTTTACTTTCTTCCTGTTATATTCTTTTTTCTACGAATCTATCCATCCGGTTGCATCCTTTTTAGAGCAATCGCTCTATCTGCAAAAAGGATAACTTACCTTGCTTCATACACTACCTTACCGCCGCAAATCGTAGTCTTTACCACTCCGGTCAGTTCCCGGCCGGCAAAGGGCGTGTTGGAGGATTTGGAAGCAAATTCCGTCATGGTTTCTTTCTTCTCCGGGTCGATGAGAATCACATCTGCGGGGCCTCCTTTGGCAAGATACCCTGCATCCAGATGATAGAGCTTTGCCGGATTGTAACTCATCTTTTTTAAGAGCTCCATCATGGTAAGGTGATTTTCCTTTACCAGCACCGTAATGCCAAGGGGCAGTGCCGTTTCCAGCCCAATGATACCGCTGGGGGCCTCCGTAATGGGCCTTTTCTTTTCCTCTGCGGTATGAGGCGCATGGTCCGTTGCAATCAAATCAATGGTACCGTCCTTTAATCCTTCGATAATGGCAAGGCGGTCCGCTTCCTCCCGAAGGGGCGGATTCATTTTCGCCATGGTGCCGTACTCGATTGCCGCATCTTCCGTCAATGTAAAGTGATGGGGCGTTGCTTCCGCATGGATGTTACTTCCCTTTGCCTTTGCCCTGCGTACCAATTCTACCGCTTCCTTGGAGCTGATGTGCTGAATGTTAATGTCCGCACCGGTCTCCAGCGCAATCTGTAAATCTCGCTCTACCAAAGAGATTTCCGCTTCCCTTGGCGAGCCGCCGATGCCGTAATGCTCACTTGCCTTTCCCCGGTTGATTCCGTTGTTGGTAATCAGCGCAGGGTCTTCCTCATGGAAGCTGATGGGCATCTGCAACTTTGCTGCCCGCATCATCGCTTCTCGAACCAATGCCTCATCCATAATAGGAACACCGTCATCCGTAAATCCTACCGCGCCGCACTCTGCCAGATGCTCCATGGCTACTATCTCTTTCCCCTGCATTCCCATGGTTACGTTGGCACAGGTCTCCACGCGGATTCCCGTCTCTTTTCCTTTGGTCAAAACGTAGCGCAGCGTCTCTTCGTTATCCACATGGGGATTCACGTTGGCCATCAACACCACGGTGGTAAAGCCGCCTTTGGCTGCCGCTCGGCTCCCCGTCACAATATCTTCTTTATGGGTAAATCCCGGGTCTCTGAAATGCACATGCACATCCACCAGCCCCGGCGCCACAATCAGCCCCGTAGCGTCTATGCTTCTTGCCTCGTCATCCGAAATTTTCTCTTCAATCTTTGCAATTTTTCCATCGATAATTAAAATATCTGCGATTTTGTCGCAGTCTGTGGCAGGATCCATCACCCGACCGTTCTTTATCAGTAACTTGTCCATTTTGCACCCTTCCTAAAATCTGTTTCCGTATAGTATACCACATTCCAAGCTTCTTTTGTATCTTTTCTGTATTTTTGCTCTGCCTCGTTTTTGATTCGCTTAATTGCCTTTCTTCTCTTGAAAAAAATTTGGTGTCGATATATGATAAATGAGGTTATTGACAAAAATCAAATGTTATCTGTAACGAATAACCGCCCTTTATGAAACCATATATCGTTTCTCTGCCACCGGGTAGAAAATGCTTCGTTTTACTTAAAAAAAGAAGGCATTCATAAACATATCGTTAGGTCTTAGAAGATATGTTTGTGAATGCCTTTTTTACAGGCAGCGTACTTTTATCCCTTATTTCACTTTAAAGAAAGGCAAACAATACTATGACTTCAAAAAAGAAAAAGGAACACTATTTTACCACCGTCGAAATTGCTCTTTGGAGCACCGGTATGCTCCTTATTGTTTCCTCCTTCCTTTTGTTTGACGGAAAAAATTACATAACCCTCGCAGCTTCCTTTATCGGTGTTACTTCCCTTATTTTTAATGCAAAGGGCAACCCCTTCGGACAATTTTTAATGATTCTGTTCAGCCTGCTTTACGGCGTAATTTCTTACTCCTTTTCCTATTACGGAGAAATGATTACTTACCTGGGAATGACCATGCCCATGGCAGTACTTGCTCTTATTTCCTGGCTAAAAAATCCCTATAACGGCAATCGTGCTCAAGTTAAAATCAGCCGACTTACGAAAAAAGAAGCTCGGATTATGTGGATACTCACCTTTTTGGTTACTTTTGTGTTTTATTTTATTCTGGCTGCGTTCCATACTGCCAATCTTCCCCTTAGCACACTGTCTGTCACCACCAGCTTTTTGGCAGTCTATCTTACCTACAAGCGAAGCTCTTATTTTGCCGTCGCCTATGCAGCCAACGATATCATCTTGATTTTCCTCTGGATTTTAGCTTCTCTGACCGACCAAAAATATCTGTCCGTCGTCATCTGCTTTTTGGCCTTTCTTGCAAACGACCTATACGGCTTTTTTAACTGGAAAAAAATGGAGAAGCTTCAGTCCTAATACGATTGTAGCAACCGGGATAGGCTGCGAAGCTCCGTTTTTAATACGGTTTCTTTATCAGGAAAACCAGCAAAGTTCTGCTCTGAATACGGTTTCTTTATCGGAAAATTACCGGTTGCTCCATCTTTTCCGTTTTAATTACAATAAAAGGATAGGAGGGAGTCAAAAGCTGGTCCTCTGAAACGGAAGGACCGATGAGCTCCGTATCCAGCATAATGGCATTTTCCGTCAAATAGAATTCGTTTACTGCAATACTGTATCCCCCGGTAGGCTGTTCTCCGTACCCTACGGCTATGTATAAATACTCTTCGGTTTTATAGGTAAACTTAAAGGGCTCCCCATTCTTATCCAGAATAAATTCCAAAAACTCCTCCGGTATCTCTTCCTCCGGTAGCACCGTAAAATCCATATCTCTTATTTTTTCCGCCGTATCTTCCCGAATCACACTGCAGGCAGACAAAAAAATCATCATTACCCCCAGCAAAAAGATACTCCGGCTTTTCCATTTCATCTTCATATTCTTCCCTCTTCCTTTCCATTTTTTGCTTCAAACTTCCTTGCTACATTGTATGACGAAACAAAAAATGGTATGCTTATTTTATGAAACGATTGAACATTTACGAGACCGCAGACTATCTTCATATCAGTGTAGCAACCGTAAAAAACTGGATGCGAAGCGGACGGCTGGTTCCCACGGAAGGCTCCGGAGAATCCGCTGTTTTTTCTGTGGAACAATTGTCCCAAACCGTAAAGCAAAATCGCAAGGAAGGAAAACTCAAATCCAGAAGAAACAAATCGGCGGTTTTGGGGACTTCTCCCTATAAGGGATACCTTTCTTCGCCCCTACTCTCCCCCTTGGATTATCAAAAAATCGTTTCTGCAGTAACACCTGCTTCCAAATCAAATCTTCGAGGGATTCTTGCCCATTACGCTGCGGACTTTTTCCGGCAGCTTGGCAAAGATGCTCCTTATATTCAGCGTCTCCTTACGGAGCTAAAGGGAAATACCGTAATACCTTCGGATTTCTCGCTTTCGTTACCAGCCCTATCCTTTAAGGCAGGAGAAGATTTGCTCGGATACCTGTATATTTCCCTATCTGAGCTGGGTCGTCGTAAAAAAAACGGGGTCTATTATACCCCGGTGCTTGTGGTGGACCGCCTCCTGAAAGAATTGGAGCCTATCCCATCCCTTTCCCAAAGAACCATCACCGACCCGGCCTGCGGCAGCGGTAATTTCTTTGTTCGACTCCGCTCCTTCCATTCGGACCCCTCCCGGTTTTACGGACGGGACACGGATGAAATCGCTCTGCTGCTTTGCCGCATCAATATCGCACTAAATTATGAGATTTCAGAGGAAAGCTCTGCTTTTTTGTGGACAAATTTTACAAAAAGCGATTCGCTTTCTTCTTTCCCCGTCTGCCACGAGGACCTTGCCGTTTACCTTGGAAATCCGCCCTGGGGGGCAAACGTTTCTTATCCCAAAGCCAAGCTTCCCAAAGAGCTTTTCCGTAAGGATTCCGCTACCTTATTTTTGTGGAAAACCATAGAACAAATGAAGGAAGGCGACGTGGTTTCCTATGTACTTCCCGCTTCTTTTCTATCCGTACATCTCTACGGATTTTTGCGGGAAAAACTTTGCAGCGAAACAGCGGTAACCTCCGTCGTTTTTTTGGACAATACGTTTTTTGGAGTGGACTGTCCCTCCGTTCTCCTTACCGCCACAAGGAAAGCCCCTTCAATCCCGATGCTTTCTAACTGCCGCATTTCCAAAGAAGCTCGATGCTTTACCATCCAAAACCGCATCCCATTTCACCCGGATTTTTATATGTTTCATGCCGAGGATTCTGCTTACGAAATCATCCAAAAAATTCGTTCCTTAGACCATACCGTTACGCTAAAGGGAAATGCTGAATTTGCCCTCGGTATCGTTACCGGTGACAATCGCAAATTTCTTTTGCCGCCAAGAGAGAACGCCATCGTTTCTGACAGTGACATGCTCTTTGACGATACCGTAGCCTCAGATGGCAATACCCGTTTGAAAAGCAAAACATTGCCGGGCAACAACGCGCTTTCCCCGGAGCCGGTGCTAAAGGGCGAAAACCTGGTCCCCTACGGCATCCTTCCGCCGTACCACCTCATTCTTTTTTCTCCGGAAAACTTTCAGCAATGTGCTCCGCCCTCACGCTACCGGGCCGAGGAAAAAATCGTTTATCGCTTTATTTCCTCCACTCCTGTTTTCGCCTTTGATACCCAAAAGCGGGTGACCTTAAACAGCTGTAATATTTTGATTCCCCGCCTACCGGGCCTTTCCGCAAAGTATGTTTTAGCGGTTCTAAACAGCCGGGTGGCAGCTTACTACTTCAAGACCTGTTTTGCGTCCGTAAAAATGCTGCGCACACACATAGAAAGCCTCCCCATTCCCGTGCCTTCTGAAAATGAGCAAAAGAAAATAGAACTTCTGGTGAATCAATTGCTTACTTTAAGGGAAAAGAGTGCTATAATAGGAACGTCTTCCGAAAGGGAAGCTTCGCATAATTTTGCGGAATACGAAAGATACTATAACGAATTAGATGAAATGATTCTAAAACTTTATCATCTTTCCTACGATGATATCCTTTATGAGAAAAACCGGGAACTTTAGACCAAAAGGATTCCCGACTACCCTTCTTATGAGAAAGCTTACGGAGGTATCCTATGCTAAGAATATTATTTGCCATTACTTTTGTTATCTTGTTTTTACTGGTATCGGTACTGATTTTGCCCATGATGCATCTGGTGGGGCGAATCAACCAAACTGCGAAAGACCGTGCTTCTTTGGCCATTGTAAACTGGGCGTTTCGCGGTGTCCTTTTCTTTGCAGGCACGAAGGCGGTGGTCAAGGGCGAAGAAAATGTACCTAAGGACGAGGCTGTCCTCTATATTTTAAATCACCGCAGCTTTTTTGACATTATCCTGACTTACGTGCGGGTTCCCAGACCCACGGGATTTGTAGCCAAAAAGGAGATGCTGAACTTCCTTACTCTGACCTGGTGGATGAAAAATCTGCACTGCGAATTCATGGACCGCTCGGATTTAAGAAAAGGGATGCAGTGTATTAACCGATGCATCGACAACATTAACGCAGGCTATTCCATGGCCATTTGTCCGGAAGGGACTCGTAATAAAACCGAGGAGCCGCTGCTTCCCTTCCACAAAGGAAGTTTTAAAATTGCGGAAAAAACCGGCTGTAAAATCGTACCGGTGGTACTGACCAACACCTCGGCTATTTTTGAAGACCATCTTCCTTTGCTCAAAAAACAAACCGTTACCATCGAGTATCTTCCCGCCATTGATGTGGCCGCTTTGGACCGGGACGAAAGAAGAAATCTTTGCAGTAATGTGGAAGCTATGGTCAAAGAAACTTATTTGAAAAACTTGGAGCGCTAGACATGATATCTTTTCAACCGGTTACGCCGGATTACAAAAACGAAATTTTACCCTATCTAAATCAAAAAACAGAAAAAGGCTGTGAATTATCCTTTGCCAATCTCTGCCTTTGGGGAACACAATCCTTTGCCATCATGCACCATCATCTGGTTTTTTATACCTGTTACAACGGCTTTCAAATGTATCCTTTTCCCATCGCCGATTCTCGTGCTTCCATGGAGGATACCCAAAAAGTAATTGCCGCTTTACAAGAGGATGCAAAAGAGAAAAATATTCCCTTGTGTTTCGGCAGTGTCTATACTAAAGAGCGAACGCTTTTGGAAACCGTGTATCCCGGTCAATTTGATTTTTCCTGCAAAAGAGAATCCTTTGATTATGTTTATGACATCAACGATTTGGCCGATTTGGAAGGTCGTAAGTACCACAAGAAAAGAACCCACTTCAATCGATTTTCACAAGCACACCCGGATTACATCATAAAACCGCTTTCCAAGGAAACCCTTTCCTTGGCGGAAAACATGGCAAACAAATGGTACCAGGCAAAAGCTTTGGAAAGCCCCGAAAATAATTTTGCCGGCGAGCAGGTCGCTCTGCAAAAAGCATTTCGCTATTATTCGGAGCTTTGCATGGAAGGTCTTCTCCTTATGGAGGGAGATAACGTACTGGCTTTTACCATGGGAAGTCCTTTAAACGATACCACCTTTGATGTGCATTTTGAGAAAGCCGATGCCTCCATCGACGGAGCTTATACCACGATTAATCGGGCCTTTGCCCGGCACATTCGGGAAAAGTATCCTTCCGTTTCTTTCCTCAACAGGGAAGAGGACATGGGTCTGGAAGGATTAAGAAAAGCAAAGCTAAGCTACTATCCCCACCATTTGACGGAAAAATGCCTGGCGATGGAAAAACGGCAATGTTGCGATTAACAGGAGATTTTTATGGAATTTGATTTTCCCTTGCCCCAGTCCAAAACCATACTTTCAGCGCAGTGGAAGGAAGCCTTTCATGATACGGATGAATTCATCCGCCTCTTTTTTGAGAAGGGCTTTGATTTAAAAAGATGCCTTCTGCTTCGGGAAGGCGACGAAATCCTGTCGTCTTTGTATTGGTTTGACTGCTACTATCAAAATAGGCCGGTGGCGTACCTTTACGGTATCTCCACAGACCCAAAGTGGCGTGGCAGAGGACTGTGTCATCAGCTGATAGACCAGACCCACGCTTACCTAAAAAAACAGGGCTATCTGGGATGCCTTTTGGTTCCCGCCGGTCCGACTCTCTTTCCCTTTTATGAATCCATGGGATATCTAAGCTGCTGCCGACACAAAGAATTTCTTGTAGGCGCAGGCGAAAAGAAAATTGCATTTTCCCCTTTGTCTGCTAAGGAGTATCTGACGCTTCGAAACGATTTTCTTCCCCCCAACAGCATTCTTCAAAAGGACGTTTCCTTTACGGAACACTATACACAATTTTTCCGAGGGGATTCCTTTTTATTTGCCTTGGAGGAGCGAAATCACAAACCGTTTTTTACCGAATACCTTGGCGCTCCTACGGTAATTCCGGATATTATCTTGTCCCTGAATGCCAAGGAAGCCATTGTCCGTATACCGGGTAGCGAAAAGCCCTTTGCCATGTTCCATTCTTTCGAAGGAAACGAAATCCCCCTACCTTCCTACTTTGGCTTCGCTTTCGACTAAACATAGGAAACAAAAGAAAAATACCTGCCTAAGACAGGTATTTTTTTAATCGTCCGTAATCCGCTACGCGAAGCTTCGCTTTGATTTTGATGCCGTCTTCTAAATATTCCACATAGGAAACGGCAGCACTTTCCTGCAGATAGGCCACTTCATTTCCCAAGGCATAGGGGAAGAGAAATTCTCCCTCTTTAAAATAACTCGATAAGGCATCTTCCATTAAATCCAACAACTCCTGCAAACCGATTCGTTTGCCGGCGGAAAGATAGATTCGATTTCCTTTCACAATGGGAAGTTTTGTCTCTTCCATACAAAGGTCTGCTTTGTTATAGACATAAATAATCGGCAAGTCACCTACGCCCAGTTCCTTTAACGTACGGTTGGTAACATTGATCTGGTCATCTCTGTGGAAATCCGAAAAATCCACCACCTGCAAAAGCAAATCCGATTCCACCGCTTCCTCCAAGGTAGAATGAAATGCATCGATGAGGCTATGGGGCAGACCGGAAATAAATCCGACGGTATCCGATAACAGAAAAGGAATTCGTCCGGGAGGTGCAATGCGACGCACCGTTGTATCCAAAGTGGCAAACAACATGTCCTCCTCAAATACCTTCTTATCCTCCGAAAAATCTTTTCCGGCAGAATAATTTTCCAACATGGCGTTCATCAAGGTTGATTTCCCTGCGTTGGTATATCCTACCAGTGCCACACGGATGGCGCCGGTATCGTTTCTACGTTTTCTTTGCGTAATCCTCTCATTTTTGATTTTCTCCAGCTCTTTCCGTAGCTCATGCAACCGGTGTTCCAATTTTCTTCGGTCCAGCTCCAGCTTCTTTTCACCGGAACCTTTGTTGGCAAAACCACCGCCGCCCTGTCTGGAAAGTGCCTCATGCATTCCCACAAGTCTCGGTAACATGTATTGCAATTTAACTGTTTCCACCTGTAGCTTCGCCTCACGGCTCTTGGCTCTCTTTTCAAAAATCTCCAAAATCAAAGCGGTTCTGTCCATCACAGGACACTGCAACTCATTTTGCAAATTTCGAATCTGGGTAGGAGATAACGTATTATCAAAGATAACCGTCTGTGCTCCGGCAGTTTCTCTTGTCTCTGCCACTTCCGCTACTTTTCCGGGGCCAATATAATAAGCCATATTTGGGCGGGTCAGTTTCTGTTCTGTTTTTCCCACCACTTTCATATTGCAGGCTTCTGCCAAATCCCACAATTCCTGCATGGAAAGCGAAAAATCTTCCTCACCGCAATCCGGCAGATGTACTCCCACCAAAAATACCGGTTCCAACTTATCTTCCCCGCTATCTTGATTATTCCCTTGCGAAAAATTATAATTCTCCAAACAATTCCTCCAATTTCTGCACTACCGCATCAAAATGCATTCCGTGAGAAGCCTTTACCAGCACCGAACTGCCGGGAGAAATCATTTCACCTAACTTCTCTAACGCTTCCTCTCTGGTTTCAAACCAATATACCGATGTGAAGCCGGCCTTTTTTGCACCCTCATACATATTTTTCGATAATGCTCCGATGCAAATCATTTTGTCCAGGCCTTTTTTTGCTCCGTACATTCCGATTTCTTCGTGAAGAAGCCTCTCCTCCTCACCAAGCTCAAACATATCTCCCAATATGGCAATCTTTTCCGACAAAGCCATGGTCAGCAAATCGATTGCCGCCTTCATGGAGGTGGGATTCGCATTATAACAATCGTCAATAATGGTTCCCTTCGGTAAGGAAATGATATTACTGCGTCCGCTGACGGCACTGCATTTTTTCAATCCTTCCCGGATTTTTCCCCGGTCCATTCCAAAATATTCACCTACTGCCGTTGCCGCCAAAGCATTATAAATCATGTGCTTTCCGGGAAGCGGCACCTCCACGGAATTTTGATTTCCTGCCCGGTCTTCAATCACACAGGCACTTCCCAAAAGCCCTTTGTTTTGAATCTCTTTTGCAATATAATCCGGACATAGCGTTTCTTCCATTCCAAATCCCAGAATTTGTTTTTCACCATCGGCCACTACCGAGCAAAGCTTATCATCATCTTTATTTAAAATGATGCATCCCTTCGGATTCATGTATTCAAAAATTTCGGATTTCGCTCTAAGCACTCCGTCCCGGTCTTCCAAATTTTCCAGATGACACATTCCAATATTAGTCATTACCACCACGTCGGGACGCACCAGGCGGCTCAACCTTCTCATCTCACCAAAATGATTAATTCCCATTTCCACTACTGCAACTTCATGCTCCTTGCGGATACGAAGCAGCGTTAACGGCACACCGACTTCATTATTAAAATTACCCTGGGTTTTCAATACAGAATATTTTTCCTCCAATACCGCCGAAATAAATTCCTTCGTACTGGTTTTTCCTACACTTCCGGTAATTCCTACCATTTTGATATCCAGACCGCTTCGATAAAAATCCGCAATCTTTGTCAGAGCATCAAAGCTATCCTCTACCAAAATACACGGACCTATCGGCTCTCTTGGCAAAGTCTCGCAAACCACCGCAGCCGCGCCCTTTTGAAATACCTCTTCAATAAAACGGTGTCCGTCCACCCGCTCTCCTTTTGTGGCGATAAACAAATAGTTTTCCTCCACCAAACGGGAATCCAGGACCACTCCCTGCACTTCTTTTTCTTCTAAGCCATCGGCATAATAAAGTATTGCGTTGCAAGCTTTTGCAATATTTTCCAACGTCATATTCTTCATATTCTGCATACCTTTTTTCGCATTTTTTTACTACCCGTCCTTCTCCCGCCGGATATTTTCCCGGCCAAAAACAGGCTTTCCCTATTTCAGCGATACTTCAATTAACCGCTCGCAAAGAGAGGGGAAATCCATTCCCATTGCTGCAGCTTCCATAGGAAGCAGGGAAACCGGTGTCATGCCCGGCAACGTATTGGCTTCCAGACAAAAGATTTCCTCTTCCTTGTTCATCATAAAATCAATCCGGGCATAGGCTCTAAGACGCAACGCCTTAAACACCTGCTCTGCCACACTCTGAATTTCCTTTGTTTTTTCTTCGGAAATAGGAGCGGGACAGGTATCCTTTGTTTTTCCCGGCTGGTATTTATTGGCATAATCATAAAAACCTTCCGAAGGTGCAATCTCCACCACAGGCAATGCTTTTCCTTCGATCACACCGCAGGTAAATTCTCTGCCGTCTATGTACTGTTCAATTACCACTCTGGAATCATACTGCTTCGCCTGCTTCAAGGCTTCCTCCATCTCTTCTTCGTTGGAAACCATATAAACGCCCACCGAAGAGCCGCCGGTATTTACCTTCACCACCACCGGATATCCGATGTCCTGCAAGGGTTCGCCGATTTCAATGCTGTAACCCTTCGCCATAGGAATACCCTTTGCCTGCAACAACTCCTTGGTCAATGCCTTATCCATTGCAATGGCACTGCTTAAATAATCGGTTCCGGTAAAAGGAATTCCATACAATTCCAGGGTCGCCTGAATGCGTCCGTCTTCTCCGTTGGCTCCGTGAAGTGCCATAAAAACAATATCCGCCTGTCGACAGATTTCAATCACATTAGGCCCCAGGAAGCACTTACCTCCGTCTTTCCGAAGACTCTTAATCTGCTCGGTGGTAGGATTTTGCTCACTAACCGCCTTGATGCCTTCCGTCCAATCCTTTTTCACTGCAAAGATATTGTCCGTACCTTCGCCTTCATATCCCAAGAAGACATCCAGCATAACCACCTCATGTCCTTTGGATTTTAATGCCTTATAAATCTCTGTACCGGAAATCAGGGATACATCCCTCTCCGTACTGGTGCCTCCGGCCAATACCACTATTTTCATTTTTCTTCTCCTATCTTTTTCCTTTTTTCACCGGATTTGACTCCGGTTTTATTCTCATTTTTTTATCAGCTTTACTTCATTATTGTTTACTTCCACAATATCACCAAAGCTTTGGATAAAGGAAGCAAACTTGCTGTAGCCGAATTTCTTTGCAGAAAAATTCTTATTCCACTGCTTCAGGCCTTCATTCAATGTCGCCATATTATTGCACTTTCCGCCATGGCTTTTCAAAATGCGAATCATCTGCTCTTCCACCTGCGCCTTACTCATATCCTCTCGCTTAATGGTGACCATGGTACTGGTATTTTTCTTGGTCAAAATAAAGCTGCTCATTTTATCTTCCAAAAGTGTACTAAGCTTGGTGCAACCATAATTTCGTACGTCAAAATCCGGATATTTGTTGGACAACTTACTTCCGATTTCTCCGATATAGGTATCCTTGCCACGATTTGCATTTTCATCGATAATCTTATAAATGGATTTTTTGATTTCCTTAAGAGAGGTTACTTCCAAGTCATTTTCTCCGGAAATTGCACTAACCTTTTCTTCTTCACTTTCCTCCGTAGAAATAACCTCCAACAGCTTAAAGGTATTGCAGGCACTTCGAAAAGCTTGGGGCGTCTTAGCTTCCCCCATTCCGATGACATATTTTCCTGCTTCCCTTAATCTGGCTGCCAGTCTGGTAAAATCACTGTCACTGGTCACCAGACAAAATCCATCCACATTTCCGGTATATAAAATATCCATGGCGTCAATGATCATGGCGGAGTCCGTAGCATTTTTGCCCTGGGTGTAACTGTACTGTTGCACCGGCAAAACCGAATACTCCAAAATCGGTTTTTTCCAACCCGCCCGGATGCGTTCCGTCCAATCACTATATATTCTTTTATATGTAGCAACACCGCTATCCGCTACTTCCTCTAAGATAGATTTTAAATATTTCGGTGCAATATTATCACCATCAATTAAAACTGCAAATTTCATTTCCGATGCCATAGGATAATTTTTCTCCTTTTTAAGTTTCTGTCTGGGGAACTATTTTGTGTCATAACAACACTGCAATTTGATTTTAACAAAGCAAAATAGGAGCGTCAACTAAACAATCCAGGAAAGCAACTTCGGTGAAAGCATTTTCTACCGCATTTTAAGAGCATTCCACTGCCGAATTTATCTTACTCCTCTTACAAATATACTATAATCCCCATTTTCTATTCTTCCATGTTACATAAGTACATTTACACGAGCGAGAATTACAATTTTCGCCTCTTGCATAGTTGAAATATTACTTACATTCCCACCACTACGAGTCCTATTATATGACTGTTGCAAAACTATCACTGACCTCACTAAAATCCTACATTATCTTAAAAATATCCTATCCCATATTTCCCAATACCGTCAAGCATTTACCGGCTTATCCAAACATATTATTTTTTCTGCAAAAAAGAAAAACTGCCTTTTACAGCAGTTCTTCTTTTATCATATCTAAATCCCCTAATTCCTTTTCACAAGTTCCCTTGTTGTAATGGCATCATACCACGTCTACTGCGACAAAACCGTGACAAAAAACGGGGATTTTCGACAATTTATTTATTTTTTTTATTTTTTTTTGCTCCCAAAGGCTTTTGGGCGATAAAAAATATTATTCTTCGGTTTCTCCTCCGGACAAATACCAATTGGTTTCCTGTGCCCATTCGTAATCCGGCATATAATCATAATGGTAAGCATTCACTGCCCATTCCTCGCCTCTAAGGTAACTGTAATAGTCACAGTCAATTCTGCTCTTATCCGCAAACATCTCGTTTCTTTTTCGTACCACCAAGAAGTCCAGTTGCACCGCCTTCAAGTCCTTAAGTAAATCGCTGATGATTTTCCTAAGAGATGACTGAGTGGATTCATTAATTTCCTTCCCCTCAAACAGCATCTCGATGGCTTCCTGATTGCTAACGGTAGCACCCTTTTTATGTATGAGGTACGCCAACAATTCTTTGGATTTTTTTCGGCTAAAGCTAACCCGCTCTCTCTCCTTCGTAAAAACATCAAAGCCGCCAAAACACTGTACCCTGATTTTGTCTCCCACACTTACGATTCGATACTTTTGAAGCTGCGCCAGCTCCTGCCGGATTTCTTCCTCTCCTGCCGGTTTCATAATATAACCGGTGGCTCTGACCTTAAATGCGTCCAGAGCGTACTCTTCGTGAGCCGTCGCAAAAATAATATTCATTCCGGGATTGATTTCCTTTAATATTTTTGCCATTTCAATACCGTTTTTCTTTGGCATTTCCATATCCAAAAAGGCAATACCCACCCGGTTTTCTTTTACATAGGAAATCGCCAGTTCCGGATCCTGAAATCCGGTAACATTATCCTCCGGTCGTATCCGGGAAACCTTTTTTACGATATCATTCATTGTGTACTTTTCATCATCCACAACAATTATATTCACAGCACTGTCCTTTCTGTTTCTTAAAAATGAAACCGCCGCTGTATCTCGCTACGTATCCGCTTTCTTGACAGCATGGTAAGTAACGTGATTACCAATACACCACATACCGTTAACACAATGGAAGACCAGTGCAAATGCAGCGGTATTCCTTTATACTTCTGAATCAATAACTCTATGGATATGCAAAGAATTGCAACCTCTGCAAAAAAAGTAGAGCTTAACACCAAAAAAGTCTTCTTATGCTTCCCTATCGTCAAAAAGATTTCGATTAGCACAAACACAATCAGCGTGATGGGAAGCCCCAGATTCCATATCCAGTCAAACGAATCCACAAAAAAACCAATTAAAAACAAATAGATACAAACCATGAGACAATTAACAAACACCGCAATTCTTTTTCGAATGGTGGGTGAAATAATCGGTGGCACCATCATTGCCCACATCAGTCCGCAAAATCCCACTACCAAAAGTGACCATCGATTGGAAGGGAAGGCAAAGTAATTTAACAGGGTGCAACTGACCGCTATGCAGGCCCAAAGAGCCGACAGCAAAATGGCCACATCTTTTCGCTTAATTTGCTCCACCATTCCTGACTTTTCCGGAAAAGGGGAACTTTCCTTTAACTTATTTAATTCCTTTGGATTGATTACCGGAGTATCACACAAGGGACACTTTTTAATCGATGCCTCCAGCTCCACTCCGCAATTTACACAATATGACATGTTTCCTCTTTTCTTACTCTTGTTCTTGTCTTAGCTTCGCATTCTACCGACTTTAAGATTACACTCGATTGGTTTCCAAAGTCACATGAATTCCGTCTTTTACCAGCTTTTGAAAAAAATATCGTTCCACGTCAGATTCTTTTATGGCACTGGCGAACGTAATAGTCATCTCGTTTTCGTAGGTAATAATGGAACAATTGGTCCGTCTGGAATAAGGTTGTCCCATGCAGATATCAAAACGCCGGATAAACGGCTTCATGCTGTCCGGTACTTTCAGGATTCCCATATTGGTCAGACCTGCTGATGAATTTTTATCCTGCACCATTTTGTAAAACTGGCGCACAACCCAGTCCTTCATAAAAAGGGGCACCAGACGTATCAGCGGATTGCTTTGCGTGGCCGCATTGGTGGTAATATCGCCTCGTAAAAATTTGTCGCTGATGTAATACCGCATGTAATGATGTACTTGCACCACAATTTCTTCAAAGGTATATTCTCCCAGCCTCGGGTCAATGGTAGGATATACCATGGTAATAAAATTTCTTAATGTTTTGGAAGGAAAGAATCGACGAAGATTCACCGGCATGGCAAGAGACACCGGTCTCTTTTTTCCTCGACTGTCCTGCTTTTGTTTCTCCAAAAGGGCATAGAGCAACACGGCGTTAATGTATTCCGTTACCGATGCCTTGTAGCTTTTGGCCACTTTCACCACCTGGTCTGCCGGCAAAATACCGATAATCATATTGAGGGTGTAAAACGGCTCCGGCGTACCTTTGATACGATACATTTTTTCCCGGGCTCTGGGTGGACGCACCTCGGCATTGGCATAACGCATGTACGCATCTTCCGTCTCTTCCGGGTCCGGTGCTTGGGTAATATCCTTTACCATGTATTCCGGCGAAATGGTTTCTCCCTGCAGACGGAAATATTCTGCCAACATGGTGTGAAGCAAATACATCCCTCCGGTACCGTCTCCCAAGGAATGATGCACCTCCAGGGAAACTCTCTTTCCGTAATAATATACCCGCAAAAGGTAGCGGTTATTGGACTTAAACGGCATGGGCATACAGGGATTTTTGATATCCTCCTTTACGAAGGGTCCGGGACGCTGATTGCTCTCTAAATAACGCCAGAAAAACCCTTTTCGGATTGCCACCTTGTAGCTGGGAAACCGGGGCAAGACATGGTCTAACGCCTCCTGCAGTTTTTCGGGACAAACCTCCTTGGTAAGCAGCGCAGAAAGTCGATACACCGAGCTGAAATCCTGACGCTGCAACGTCGGATAAACGATAGCGGATAAATCCAATTTATACCAAACTTTTTCTTCCTTCTTTTCGGCTTTGCCCACGTTCCTCTCCCTGTTTTTCCACTTTTTATTTCTTATTTTCTATGTCTATTATTTTCTTCAAATTTCAATTTCTATTTTTTAATTTTTCTATCACTGTTCTTATTTTTATGAGTATAATTATTTTT
>JAZNKK010000026.1:0-1703 GCA_045578545.1 Lachnospiraceae bacterium | reverse complement strand
AGAGTATTTGTGAAAGAAAAGGAAACCATCACGGAAAAACTGGTGCGTTTTGAAGAAGATATGCTGCTGATTCCCAATGTGGCGGTTCATTTGAACAAAGAAATCAACAACGGCTATGTCTATAAAAAGCATGTGGATATGCAACCGCTTTGGGGAAGTGGAAATGTAAAGGGTGCATTAAATAAGGTTTTGGCAGAAAAACTGGGATGCAGCGAAGATGACATTTTAGAAAAGGATTTGTTTGTTTATAATCCCATGAAGTGTAGCACCTGGGGATATGAAAACGCGTTTCTTTCCGGTCCCAGACTGGATGATTTGGAGTGCGCCTACCTTGGACTTTCTGCGTTTGTGGAAAGTGAAGGAAGGGAAGCGGATAATAAAATCCCCGTATTTTGTCTCTTTGATAATGAGGAAGTGGGAAGCGGTACCAGGCAAGGCGCCGAAAGCGATTTCCTAAAGGATGTGCTGCTTCGTATTCTTCTGGCAGACGGCGGTAACCGGGAAGATTATTGCAGGGCGGTGGCTTCGTCTTTCCTGGTTTCAGCGGACAACGCCCATGGCGTACATCCCAATGCGCCGGAGCTTAGTGATGGCAACAATGCCTGCAGTCTGAACGGCGGTGTGGTAATTAAGTATCAAGCATCGCAAAGGTATTCCAGCGACGGTTTTTCCGGAAGTGTTTTTACGACGCTTTGCGAGAAAACAGGCGTGAAATACCAACGATATGCAAACCGTTCGGATATGCCGGGCGGGTCAACCCTTGGAAATATTTCAGCAACGAAAGTAGCGATTCCTACGGTGGATATCGGACTGGCCCAGCTTGCCATGCATTCCCCTTATGAGACGGCAGGGCAAAGGGATGTGGCACAGATGCATAAGGCACTTCGCAGTTTTTACGGAATGCATTTAGAACAAACGAAAGAAAAGACATGGACCGTGGAGGTAAATCACAATGAAAAGTAAATTTCCTGCAATTTCTTTTTGGCTGATGTGCGTCATTACAGCGTTTTTTGTATTTGATAAACTATGTTCCTTGAAACTGCTTGTAGAACAATTCGGTGGCATGGAAGCAATCAAAAACACGCTTTCCCCTATGAAAACAGCGAATGTCGTTTGGTTTTACGGAAATTATTTTGGATTGCCGATTCTTTTTGGTATACTATTTATTGTTTTTGCGGTGCAGATGGGAAGGAAAGCAAGACTTTCTTGGCGGGTGTTTGCGTTTGCCTTTGTAGCAGTATTGTCGGAAGCGCTTCTTTTTGTACTCTCCTATTCGATGCGGGAGATATCCGTTCCGCTGTTTCAATTATTTGTACGACTCTTATTTTTAGCCCTTTTGCTTTTGCTTGCGCTGGATGCAAGCAAAGATGTGAATGATAACGTAATACACATCACATCGGTATGTATGGGGATTGCTGCTTTGATTTGCTTGGTTACATATTTCAAAGGGATGAAGGAAATGATTTTTTTGATGACACAAGAAGTGGAAACAGTAGCGGGAATCGAAGGATTATACATGTATGTAGAATGTTTGGCTTTGCCGGTATTTCGGCCGCTGGCTTTTGTGCTTGCCATTGCGTATTACTGGTTGTACGAAGAACTGTTCTCGGAAAAGGAGAAAGAAAAATTGGGTTTTTTGAATAAAGGCTGATTTTTTGAATAAAATGCTTGCATTTTAAAATAAAATACTTGCATTTTAGAAT
>JAZNKK010000025.1:0-18752 GCA_045578545.1 Lachnospiraceae bacterium | reverse complement strand
AACAAAAAAGAAATATGATACAAAGCAAAAAAAGAAATATAGTTGAAAGCAAATGAAAAACTTGTAGGAAAATTTAAGTTGAAGTATAATAAATAGAAGCAAATAGAGTTATTACCCCGATACCGTAAGATGCGTCCTTTCGTTTGCGTTCTACGGTGTTTTTATTGTTTGCCTATTGTTTGGAGGAATTGTATGAAAAAAATGATCATGATAGCAGTTGGTATTTTGCTTACGATTATTATAGGAATCTTTTTTATCAACGAAGCCAATCCGGATACGGAGGTTACCAAAGAGGTCACCAGAGTGGGTTTTATTTATAACGGAGAAATGGATGATCACGGCTGGGGGCAGTCCCATTATGAGGGAATCACTGCCAGCGCAGCAGAATTAAATTTGGAAATTATCTATAGGGAAAACGTTCCGTTTGATGCAACGAGCATGGAAACCATGGAAAATATGATTGCCCAAGGATGCGAAATCATTATTTGTAATTCCTACAATTATGGTGAGTGGATTCATCAGGTGGCAGCGCAGAATCCGGAAGTTGTGTTTTTCCACGCTACCGGTGTGGAAAATGCTCCTAATGTGACCACATATTTTGGACGGATGTATCAGATTCGTTATCTGTGCGGAATTGTTGCCGGAATGCAGACACAAACCGATGAAATCGGCTATGTGGCGGCTTATGCCATTCCGGAGGTCAATCGGGGAATCAATGCATTCACGTTAGGTGTTCGTTCTGTGAATCCCGAGGCGGAGGTTCATGTCATGTTTAGTGAATCCTGGACGGAGGATGAAGCCAACGGCAATGCGGCGAGGGAACTGATTGAGAACCAAAATATTGATGTTATTGCTATGCACTGTGACAGCATAGCACCCTTAGAAGTGGCAGAGCAGGAAGGTGTCTGGTCCATCGGATACAACATGGATAATAGTGCACTTTATCCTAGCAGCTTTCTGACGGCGGCTGTTTGGAACTGGGAAGAATTTTATACGCCTCAAATAATGACTTACCTTCAGGGAAAGTTTCATGCGGATAATTACTGGGAAGGTATCGAAAGTGATTTGATTGATTTGGCTCCCTTGACGGAGCATGTTGCGCCGGAAACAGCGGCGATTGTGGAAGAAAAGATGGAACTTTTAAATTCCGGAAGTGTCGATGTGTTTTATGGCCCGATATGGGACAATGAAGGAGAACTTCGAATCGGAGAAGGGGAAAGTATGCCGGATGAGGCAATGCTGAATTCGTTTGATTGGTATGTTGAAGGAGTAGTCATTTATGAATAGAAAAAAATGGATGCAACCTGCATTGCTTGTGCTTGGGATTTTAGTTGTAATACTGATGTTATGTATGATTTTCTATCCAAACAGTGCCCGGGAAGAAAAAATTACGGTGGGATTTATTCTCTCGGGAAGTGCAGAAGAAGAAGGGTGGAACGGTCTTCATTATCAGGGGATTGTGTCAGCCTGTGAAGAACTTCAGATGGAGCTTATTGTCAAAGAGGATGTGAAGGAAAATTCCGGACAATGTGAAGGTGCTATCCGGGAACTGGCAAGCGAGGGTGCAAACATTATCATATTATCCAGTTATGGATATGCGGCGGAAGTGGCGGATGTTATTTTGGAATATCCGGACATTACGTTCTATTCCGAGTCTTTGGAATATGAGGCGGATAATTTAAATTGCTATTTTGCCCGCATTTATGAAGCCCGTTATCTGGCAGGAATTGTAGCCGGCATGCAGACCGAGACAGGAGTTGTGGGATATGTAGCGGCTATGGAAAACAATGAAGTAAACCGGGGAATCAATGCATTTACCTTGGGCGTTCGGTCGGTGAACCCGGAGGCTAAGGTTGTAGTGGCATGGAGCAATTCCTGGGATGATGGGGAAACGGAGAGAAGGTTGGCGACACTTTTGGTGGAGGAGGAAAACGCGGATGTTTTGACCTACCATCAAAATCAAACCAATGTTGTGGATGTGGCAGAAGAAAAAAGGATATATTCCATCGGCTATCATGGGGAAGTGCCTAGGGCAGGAGAGCAGTTTTTAACAGCGGTGGTGTTTCATTGGGACGTTACATACAGAGAACTTTTGATGGACTACATCAAAGGAAAATCCGATGTGGTGAATCGTTATTGGTTTGGATTGGAGAAAGGTGCGGTAGGATTAACAGAGCTTTCCGCTCTGGCACCGGAAGAAACGGTAAGAATGGTGGAAGAAGCCATAAGGGATATTCAAGGCGGATTTCAGGTCTTTTCCGGAAATATCTATGATACGGACGGCGTCCTTCGCTGCCGTGAAGGCGAGAATATCGGAGATGAAATTTTGATTCATGAGATGGATTGGTTTGTGCAGGGAGTAGAATTTTATGAAGAATAGCAGAATAAAAATAAATGTCAGAACCGGAATCGGTGTTCTGTTACTGATATTGATTATGCTGATTATCGGTAGTCTGCTTGGAATGAAAATGAACCAGCTTTTAATCGGGCACATGGAAAATCAGGTGACGGAGCAATCCGTTCATATGGCAGAACAGATAGACCAGATTATTCAGATTCAGTTTATTCAATTAAATAATATTGCCAATGCTTTGGAAAACAATCCGGAATTTGTGCTTCAGACCATGCAGCATGAACAGGGCGGAATTACGGTGGGCGTTTTACAATTGGATGGTACTGCTTTGTGGGGGCCACCGATAGAGATGACTGCCTATAGCGGGATTCGGGACTCCTTTCGCGGAAATGAGGCTGTTTCCTATGTGGAAGGCGAGGGCCTGATGTTTTCTGTCCCGGTATATCACGGTGAAAATATCAAGTATGTTTTGTATAAAATCTATGATGAATCCGTTTTGAAAGATACTTTCAGTGATGATTGCTACGGGGGAGCAGGACAAATTTTATGGGCGAATACACAGTATGAAATCGTGATACCTTTTTCGTCCGATGCTTATGGGGAGGCATTTTTAAACAGTTCGGAGCTTCAGGATGGATTTTTGGAAATCAAAGAAAAAATGACGGTATCTACAGCGGCCAGTACCTATGTGAAGTATGAGGGTGCCGGTTATTTTGTGTTTGTGGCAGAGACTACAGCACATAACATATATGCGGTGGGAGTTATTCCGGAAGAAGCTCTTTCGGAGGGAATCACCTACATTACCACATTAGTGCTTTGGGTGTTCGGACTTCTTTTAGTTTTGTTTATCATTGGTACTACCTACTTAATTATTACGGCAGAAAAGGCAAAGGAAAGTGACGAATTGCGTGAAGCCAAAGAGGAAGCGGAGAATGCGAATCGTGCCAAGAGTCAGTTCCTTGCTAACATGAGTCATGAAATCCGTACGCCGATTCATGCTATTATGGGTATGAATGAAATGATTCTTCGGGAGTCGGACAGCGAAAATATTTTGTTGTACTCAAAAAATATTAAAACCGCAAGTAAAAATCTGCTGGATTTGATTAATGGTATTTTGGATTTTTCCAAGATAGAAGCAGGCAAGCTGGAAATTGTGGAAAAACCCTATTCCCTTGCCGGGCTGCTGGATGATGTGATTCGTATCATTAAACCGGTAGCGGACGAAAGGAAACTAAAGTTTGAAGTATCCGTAAATGAAAAGATGCCGGTTAAATTATTGGGAGATGCCGGCAAACTTCGCCAGATTATTATCAATATTTTAAATAATGCAATTAAATACACCAAACAGGGTAGCGTCAAAATGAATGTCACCGGAAATTTCTCAGAAGATTTTGTGGAGCTGGTCGTAACGGTGAAAGATACCGGAATCGGTATCAAGGAAGAAAATCTGGACAAGCTTTACGTGGATTTCGAGCGGGTAGATGTGGAAAAAAATCGGAACATAGAAGGAACTGGATTGGGACTTGCCATTGTTTATCGTATGTTAAAGCAAATGGACGGAGACATTAAGGTGTCCAGCGTTTATGGGGAAGGCACCACATTTACCATAAAATTGCCGCAGAGAATCAGCAGTAAGGAAAAAATCGGAAAGTTTCAGATGGAATACGAGGAAACCGTTGGAGAAAAGTATCGGGAGAGCTTTACGGCACCTTCTGCGAAGGTTCTTGTCGTGGATGACCACGAAATGAATCTATTGGTGTTACAAAGTCTTTTGAAATCGACAAAGATAAAAGTTACCACTTGTCAAAGCGGAACGGAATGCATAGAACAAATGATGCGTCACAGCTTTGATCTTGTTTTGTTAGATCACATGATGCCGGAAATGAACGGTATCGAAACGCTGGAAATAATCAAAAAAGAAAATCTGAAAAAGGATACTCCAATCATTGCCCTGACGGCAAATGCCATAGTAGGGGTAAGGGAGATGTATTTGTCCAAAGGATTTGATGATTATTTAAGTAAGCCGGTAGAAGTAAATGAATTGGAAAAAATGCTTCTTCGCTATCTGCCGAAGGAAAAAATACAGGCGGTGGAATTTGCGGACGGCGAAGCGGAAAGGGTTTCTCAAAAGTCAGTAGCCGATACGGCAGAAAGGAAACAAGAAGAAGCGCCAAATAAGAAGCTTCAATTCATAAACCTAAAGGTTGGTTTGAAATACAGCGCACAAAGCAAAGATATTTATTTGGAATATCTGAAAATCTATTGCGAATATGCCAAAGAAAAAGGGCAACAAATACAAAACAGTTTTGAGGAAAGCAATTGGAAGGATTATACAACGTATGTGCATTCCGTAAAATCCACGGCACTGAATATCGGTGCAGAAAAACTGTCGGAGAAAGCATTGGAGATGGAGCAGTGGGGCAAAGGATATTTGGCCGGCGAAGAAGAAAAGCTGGCTTATATCCAAGAAAACCATGGAGCTTTTATGCAACTGTATGAGGACACCTTAGAGGAAGTAAATTCCATGCGGGAGAATGGACTGAAGGATTGATAGAATAGGATTTAAAGAATAGGATTTTCCGAAAGAGAAAAAGTGAAAAGATATCTTGGAATGAAATGCCAAAAGGAGAGTTAAGACGATGAACCTCAAAAAAAGATGGTATGTTATAATGATTTTGTGTACCATTGTAGCCTTGTTTGTTATGACGGCTTACAATTATCAAACGTTCAAAAACAGTTTGGAAGAAAATATGGTAAATGTGGGTAGAACCTCGATTTCTCGTATCGCGGAGCAACTGGATTCCTATTTGTCTGAACGGATGCAAGTGATACATACGACCTCAGATACCATAGAATTTATGGTGGTAAACGGTGCTTCTGCGGAGGAAATCGAAGAATACTTGGTTTTTGTTACAGAGCATTATATCGAGGAGATAGATGCAAACTTTACCGGTATTTACGGAGTGTTTAACGGTATTTATGTAGATGGCGCCGGTTGGATTCCGGAGGAAGGGTATGATCCGGAAACGAGAGATTGGTATAAAACTGCCGTAAATGCGGGAGGAAGTACGGCACTGGTTTCTCCGTACCTGGATGCTCAGACCGGTGATATTATGATTTCTTTTAGTGAGTTATTGACGGACGGGGAAAGTGTGGTTTCTCTGGATATCAAATTGGACTACATACAGGAAATGGCTGAGAACATTACTTTGAATGAGGTGGGTTATGGCTTTGTGGTAGATGATGACGGAATGGTTGTGGCACATCAGGATTTGAGTCAAAAAGGAGAAGAATTTTATTCTCCGGAGCATGAAATGTATGAAGTGGTTAGCGGTGCCTATGAGGCGCAGCAGAATCATTTTACCGTTCAAATCAACGGAGAAACGTATTTTGTCTTTACCGATACCTTAATGGGAGGCTGGAAAGTAATTATGCTGGCGGAAGAGGAAGCTTTGTTTCAGGAAGCCAGATATGCCCTTATGCGGAATCTTTTGGTGTCAGTTGGGATTTCCATGCTCATTATCGTATTTTTCGTCGTGACCTTTGCTAAGATGAATCGTTCCATCCAGACAGAAAAGGAAAGTATTTCCAAAGTGGAGGAGATGAACCATAAGATTATCCGCGCGCTGGTCAGAACCATTGATGCCAAAGACAGATACACGAACGGCCATTCTCTTCGAGTCGCGGAATATTCCAAAGAAATTGCACGACGTATGAAAAAGAGTGAAAAGGAGCAGGAAACCATTTATTATGCGGGACTGCTTCATGATGTGGGAAAAATTCGAATTCCCGTAGAAGTAATTAACAAACCCGGGAAATTGACGGATGAAGAATATGAGCAAATTAAAGTTCACCCCATCACCAGTTATCATATTTTGAAAGATATTTTTGATGATGTACAGGTAAAGAACGGTGCGAAATTCCACCACGAAAGATACGACGGTGCAGGATACCCCAATGGACTTCGTAAGGATAACATTCCGGAGGTGGCGAGAATAATCGGTGTGGCAGATACTTACGATGCTATGGCAAGCAATCGAAGCTATCGTAAAGCACTTCCCCAGGAAGTGGTGCGGGCAGAAATCGAAAAGGGAAAAGGCACCCAGTTTGATCCGGAAATTGCGGATATTATGTTACAGATGATGGACGAGGATACGGATTATCGTATGAAGGAAAGCCGTTCCTACTTAAAGAAAATTTTGGTAGTGGATGACGAACCCATGAATACCAGAATGGTACAGGTTATTTTTAAGGATTCTCCTACCTATGAAATTATTGGTGCGGGAAGCGCCGAGGAGGCGCTGGAGATTCTGGATAAGGAAGCGGTGGATTTGATTCTTTTGGATGTGATGATGCCTAAGATGGATGGCTTTGAAGCCATTCCCAAGATTCGAGAAAAGAGTGAGGTTCCCATTGTGCTTATGACAGGGGATCGTCATTTGGAGACCATTGAAAAGGCGGCTTCCTGTGGGGTGGAAGATTACTTGACCAAACCCTTCCAGCCCCTGGTATTAAAAGAAATCGTACATAGCTGCCTCCAGTATCAAAAGATATAGATTACGGATTGTATTGAATCGGCGCCGGTGTTCTGGAGATAATCTCTGTGATGGTGCCGGTTTCGCAGTCATAAATTAAAACGATTTGCTGGCTTTGAGAGAATGCAATGACGAAATCCGAGGATTCCGGGAGTGCGTGGGACTCGGTGATGGATTGGCTTAACTCGCTTTCCACCGAATCGGAAGGTTTTACCTCGTATCCGGCAGCAGATAAGGCATCGGATGCTTCGGTGATGTTGTCGCCGACGTGGATGCCGAGAATGTCAATGCTGTCAGAGGAATACTCGATGTATTGGATATCGGAAGTATTGCTGTTTTCCGAAGAAGCGGTGTTATCGGTACGGTCGTTTTCGACAGCCTCCTCTTGTGCGGAAGGCGCAGAGGACTCGGCCTCTTTAGGGAGTGTAAAGCCGCTTCCGTCAGAAAAAAGCACTTCTATACTTACAATACTTTTGGTAATTGGGTAGTAAGTAATCGTGATGGTGGGATGGTTTTTGGAAATGGCTTCCGCCTGTACAGGAGTCATATCAGCGGAAGGAATGTTAAAATAGTAACTTTCGAGACCTTCCCGACCGGTCAGACGATAATAGAATCCGGAGGAAAACGGATTGTAGGTATGACGAGCCGAGGTACGTGTCGGTGCATTGGTTTCTGTCAATGTGATGGTAATGGGCCCATTTTGATAATCCTGATAGATGTTTTTAAAATTAGAAATAGAGACAACAAAAATGCAGAGTCCGAACAGGAAACCTAATATAATGCCTAAAACAGAGATGGTTTTTTGAAATGTTGTTTTTTCGGAAAATTCATTTTGTAGGATCACGTCTTCTTCATCGGCCAAAGCCGGTTCCAATTTGGTTTTCAGGAGGGAAATCCCGGTGGCAACATAGGGAAACCACAGAGCCGTGCAAAAAAGAAGCAGTGCTACGGCGTTCCAAATTTCGTATTTCAAAATATTTTCGCCCATGGAGGGTGTGATAAGAAAGATAAATCCGCACACAATCATGGTGCAAAGATAGAATAGTTTCATTCCGGCATTGATTTTCATAAGCTGTTTTCTCCCTTAAAGTTTGACAGATAAAACCTTTTTGTAAGATTTTGATAGGCAGATTGTATCATATTTGGAAGGGGAAAAATAGTCTGATATTGTGAACGATATGGGTAGGTAACGGAGAGTTATGGGAGCATACGTCAAAATATGAAGTGAAAATAGGCGGAGGAAAGGAAGCATAACGCAGAAATGAAAAAACTGGTAAAAACAGATATGCTTACCCGATATCTGGTGAAATTTTTGATTCGGCTGATTATTTTTGCCGGAACTTTTCTTTTATACATAACGAACAAGGAACAAATTATCAACATGGTAATGTATCAATTTTCACTGGGGTGGGCGGATTATGGTATCTCGTCGCTGCATGTGCTTTGGGGAATCTTTATGGTCATGATGATTAGTCATTTGTTCCCGAACCGAAAATTATCCATGGCGCTTCGAAAAAACGAGGAAGAAAATTTTGTGGAAGTACCGGGATATTCTGAACTAGAGCTGATGCGGTATGTGCAGGAACAAAATATCAAGGCATGGAAAATAATGTTACTATGGTTATCCTTTAACGCGATTTTTGGTTTTTTGTATGTATATGACGTCATAGATGAGGCTGACCTTCTGATGCTGACGGTATTTTATTTTTTGTGTGACTATATTTGTATTTTGTTTTTCTGTCCTTTTCAGACTTATATTATGAAAAATAAATGCTGTGTGAATTGCAGAATCTATGATTGGGGACATTTTATGATGTTTACGCCCATGCTTTTTATCAAAAACTTTTTTAGCTGGAGTCTCTTTTTTACATCTCTTGTAGTGCTGATTCACTGGGAAATTGTGTATGCGAAATATCCGAAGCGTTTTTGGAGCGGCTCTAATCAAACCTTGCAATGCAGTCATTGTAAGGATAAGACTTGTCAGTTAAAGAAAAAGTAAACCTTGGAGGACGAATGAAGGAAAGCGGAGAAGGCACGTTGCAAATTACCATATTGATGCCCTGTTTGAATGAAGAGAAAACGCTTCGCGCCTGTATTTTGGAAGCCAGGGCTTTTTTGGAAAAAAATCACATGCCTGGGGAAATATTGATTGCGGACAATCACAGCACCGATAACTCTGTGAAAATAGCAAAACGTTGCGGTGCCAGGGTTGTCGTGATTACGAAGAAGGGCTATGGGAATGCGCTTCTTGGTGGGATAAAAGAGGCGAAAGGAAAGTACATCGTATTTGGTGATTGTGATGGAAGCTATGATTTTTCCCGTAGCGGTGAATTTATAAAGAAACTGGAAGAAGGCTATGATTTGGTGGTGGGAAACCGTTTTGCCGGCGGGATGGAACCGGGAGCGATGCCCCTGCTGCATAAGATAGGAGTTCCTTTTTTGTCATGGATTGGAAGGTGGCGTTATCATAGCAAAATCAGGGATTTTCATTGCGGATTGCGGGGCGTTCGAAGAGATGCGGTGTTAAAGGCAGAGCTTAAGGCACCGGGGATGGAATTTTCCACGGAGATGATTGGAAAGATGGAGGAAAAAGGATTTCGTGTTACACAGATTCCTACGCCTCTACGCCGGGATAAAAGGAACGGAAAATCACACCTTCGCTGTGTGAGAGACGGTGTTCGACATTTGCGGCTGATGCTAAAAAGGTAGGAAGTCGAAGCCTTATTTGAAAATCGGCCAAATTAAGAAGCGGAAACCGATGCGGTAAAGGAAAATGATAAATATAGAAAAATGATAAATATAGAAAAAGGATATGGAAATAGAGACGGAAATAGAAAGAAGACGGTGATGGAATCTACGAAACAAGGTTGGAAAACGATAGGTAAGGCAGTGGTTACTTATGTCATAACACTGGGACTGTTGGTTTTTCTGTTATTTTTAAGTGCTCATGTGCCGACAGAGGCAATCCATGACAATTTGGAAAGCAGTGCTTTAAAATTACTGGAAGAAGACCCGAAAGCAATGGTGGTGGAGAATTCCTACCACAGTATGAAGGATAATTATGCGGATGCGGTATTGCTGGGGGTGATTGCCAATGTAAGCAGCGAAGCGCCTTATTATACCATGATCAATACCCGCTATTATGACGGGGAAGAATACGGCGAGGCATACGGCATCTATGCCAGAATCCACGGTACGCCTTCCAATACGGACTATACCAGGTATTGGCATGGGTCCATGACGGTGCTTAGACCGCTTCTGGCGGTAACGGATTTGGACGGAATTAAGGTTGTTACGGCGGTAACCATGATATTGTGTTATGGGCTTCTATGTGTGATGCTGGTGCGAAAAAAGATGGTGCCTTTGGCGGTGATGTTTCTTTTGTCGCTCCTGTCGGTGCAGGTGTGGTATGTGCCCCATTCGGTGGAATTTGCCATCACCTTTGTGATTATGGGTGTGATTACGCCGCTGTATGTGCGATTTTATAAAGATGATGACAAACTAATTCTTTTGTCGGTGATTTCCGGGTGTGTTACGGCGTTTGCGGACTTTCTTACCACCGAGACCATTACCCTTCTGGTTCCGCTTTTGCTGGTATACGGAATGCGGGAAGAAGAGGGGCTAAATAAGTCTTTCCGGGAAAATGTGTTTCATTTGATAAAAAACGGCGCTGCGTATCTTGCAGCCTACGCCATGACCTTCGTTACAAAGTGGTGCCTGGCGGGCAGTCTTACCGGAGAAAATGCCTTTGCAATCGCTATGTCGGCAGCAGGAGAGCGGGTGAATGGAGAGGCCGAGTTTGACGGCCCTTCGGCGCAAATCGGAGCGGCACTTCTTGCAAATCTGACCAAACTCTTTCCGGCAGATTCTTATATGGATGGCGGTCTGGTGGCGGGCGGACTATTTCTGTGCGCTGTGATAACCGGACTGGTGCTTTTGTTTTTCGGAGAAAAAGAGAAGCGGAAGCGTGAGAAGAAAAAAGGAATATGCGCTTTGTTTTTCATTATTGCATGCATTCCCCTGCTTCGATTCCTCGTGTTGAATAATCATTCCTACCTGCACGGATATTTTACTTACCGGGCACTGATGGTAAGTGTGCTGGCGATGATGCTGACGATTTGGCAGCTGGTAGATAAGGGGAAGATGAGAAGAAGTAAGAAAAAAGGGCGGTAGATTAAAACGTAGAATAAGATAGAAAATGTCTGTCATAAACTCTCTTGTGGAGGGAGTATGACAGACATTTTTATTTTAAAGTATGAATGTATATAAACAGTTAATAAGAAATGTAGGATGCAGTAAATGTTACGGAACTTGTGATAGGATAAGCAGTACCACCACCTAACTCAGACGTCCATCCCTCCCAATAGTAGATGTCACCATTTAATGTATAATCTGGCGGGGTGGGGACGTTGGTAACTGTGTCACCATGCGCAACTTGTCTAACATCGGTGCTCATGGCTGAGCCGTCTGCGTTCCAGTATTTAAAATATACATAATGCGTCGTTGATGTTACACTATACAGAGCCTCAATCGTGCATGATTCAGTAATTGTTGTAGCTCCGTTGCTCCAATTCGCGAAGTGATAGACTGTTATTGTGCCGTTGACTTCTTCTCTATATTCTACTCCGGTTAGGGCAGGCAAGTTGACAGTGCTTCTGTTGGCTCCGTGGTTTACGGTCTGCGTGGTGCTCTGTGCGGCACCTGATGCATCCCGCCAAGAGACGGTCACCGTATGCGTTAAAGGTGTCTCCGTATACTGGGCGGTAAAGGTTATATCTTCCGTAATTGTCTGGTTAATATCTTTGTCCCATCCACTACATTGATACTGCGTCGTAGTGCCGCCGTCTTCGGATGTGTAAGTAGCAGGTGAAGGTGCATTCGTTACGGTATCACCGTGCGCTACTGTTTGGGTAGCAGTGGTAGCATTGCCGTTTGCATCTTTATAACTAAACGTTACCGTGTGTGTTGCTGCTGTTTCCGTGTACAGTGCGCTTATCGTTGTGTCAGAACTGATACCGGAGCCGGCATAATCCCATCGGCTAAACCGATAGACCGTACCATTGACGGTAAAAGATTCCGTGCTAATGCTGGGAGGTGTTACCACCGCACCACGATTGACTTCCTGGGTACTAAGGGTTTCGTACAAACCGGTGCTTGTATTCCGTGCACTGAAGGTAACTACATGTGTCATAATGACATACTGTGCTGTTACGGTTAAATCGGAGGTGACGTTGGAATAGTCTGCGCTCCAACCGGTAAATTTGTAGAATACTCCATTGTCATATACTTCGCTTTCGACGGAAGGAGCGGATGCACTTTCTCCTTCGGAAACTGTTTGAGAGGCTAAGGTTTCCCCGCTTCTGCCTACAAAGGTGACCGTATATGTTGCATCATTTTCGGAAACTGTGTTGTCAGATGCTGTGTTATCTGAAGCAGAGTTATCCGAAGTGCTGGAGGAGCTTCCGGAGGAGTCATCGGAGGAGTCGCCCGTAGTTTCTTCCGGCGTTGTTACTGTGTTTGGAGAAACGGTATTTCGAGAAACTGTATTCCGAGATACGGTGTTTTCAGAAACCGTATTTTCGGAAGGCGTCAGGGGCACCTCGTTTTGTGAAATTACCGGATGAGTAGCCGGAGTGGTGTTTCCGGAAATGGAATTTGCGGAAACGGAGTTTTCCGAAACAGCGGTGTCATCATTTCCTGTGTGATTGGAGGAGACGGAATTGCTCAGTGCTTCCTCGGCTTCGTTTTCGGATGCTGTATCGTTAGCTGATACGGATGCTTGGTCTCCGTTTAATACGGCAAGAATTTCCTGCAAAACCGCATCATCTAAGTTGATTTCATTATTGTTGTTGGTGCTTAATGCCTGCTGAAGCATGGATATGGGGATATCGTGATAATCAAAGCCCGTAACCGGATTTTCATTTTCAGCCACAGGTCGATAAGCACCGTTTTCTGCATCTTCCACAACGAAGAAAGAGAAACCGTCGATGTTGGCATCGTTGGTAGTGGCATCATTTTGCGTGGTCATAATGGCTACGGCTTGGTCTTCTAATACCCGCACGGTTTCGCCTTTGGGATTGCCCTCTTCATCAATGAGCTGAACTTCCACTACGCCATGGAATGCATAAAGATTGGTCATGTAGCTTCCGTCTGTATTCTGCTCTACGGATACAACGAAACTGGTTCCCCGGACCGCCATGGTGGATTTCGGGGTGTTAACCGTATAAGAGGAACCCTCAGAAAGAGGGGACGTAATTTCATTTAAAATCGTGCCTTCCATCAGGTTGATGGTGGTGAGACTGTCAGAGGCAGTGCCGGTAGCAATCAGCTCCAGACGTGTTCCGCCGTCAAGCTGTATGTATTTGTCATCATCCAGATTCAGATGCATGGTGCTGCCGTCGTGGACATCCACAATGTCGCCGCTTTCCAAGTTCATTTCCTTGTAAGCGTCCAATTCTCCGATGCCGCTTCGTTCAATGGTAGCACTTCCCATTAAATCAAAGATTTTAATCATTCGATAGGCATCCGGCTGATTGGTGGCTACAATAACGGTAACGACCGTAGTAACCACTGCCATTGCAGAAGCACAGCCAATAAATAGTTTGCTCTTTAATAAAGCTGCTAATTTGAGATTCATGAAAAAACTCCTTTCACACAAGTGACTTTATTATTTCGAAACAGCTTTTCGGCTTTTTTCTGTCACAGAAAACGGTGTGAAAACATAATGCAAAACAAACTGCACAGAAACTATTTTCATTTTGTAAAAACAAATTGAGAAATAAAAAAACCGACGGCGCGATTCATCTGCCGTGATAATTACCACAAATGCAGCATGACCGCCAACCTGTCGGATAAGGCTCTTGCTTTGCGCCACACCCTTTCGGATGTGTTGCCCTTTATTTGTTGTGGTAAGATTATCACAAATGCATTTGGGATGCAATACAAAACGCACCAATCATGAAAAAAATGCAACGAATTAGGAAATTAGATGATGCATTTTTAAAAAATTCAGAGAGCGACGTTGGTTTTCTAAGGTACTTGTTTCAATCAGTACCGTCGCTACCGAAAAATACTCTTTTTGAAGGGAAATGAATTCATCCCAGTCGATTTTGCCATCTCCTACCGCGAGGTGTAAATCAGTAATGAAATCATTATCATTAATATGAACATGCTTGATGTAAGGTGCCAAAGTTTTTGCCCATTCCCGGCAGGGAACATCGGTAAGTGCAGCATGGGCATAGTCAAAACACACACCGTAATTAGCATGCCGACAAAGTTCCTTGGAGAGCATCTCCAGCATTTTCGGTGAGTCATCAAACATATTTTCTATATAGATATTCAAATCGCTATATTCATCTAAAATTTCATTCCAAAATTCTGTGTTACGGCGAAGCCAGTTCTGTACATAGCTTTCCGCTTTCAGAGAAGGATTGTGGTTGGTGTGGAAAATTACGCTTCCGGCACCGATTCTGCGAGCGATATCCAGACTTTCCCGAATGCGACGCGCGGAAATCTTGCGGATTTCTTTGTCGTCACTGAACACAAGCACATCAAAGAAATCTCCGTGGCTGGTTAAAAGGGTCGGAAGCGGTGCTGATTTATAGACCGCAAGGATTTCTTCGCAAAGGGATGCATCATCTAATACGTCCGGGAAATAAAAATCATTAAATTCAAATCCTAAATGGTATTCCTTTGCCAGAGCCAGACTTTCGCTTAGATTATGGCGTTGCGGAATAATTAAAAATTGAGTCATTATAATCGAATTCCTTCCTTGTGTGGGAACCTACGGTTAATTACTACCTATTATTTTATAAAAAAATTTTTTTCAAGTCTATGAAAAGTTACATTTTTTTGAAAAATGCGGGCGTTACTCATTGCCTTTGGCCTTTGTTTCCCCGGTGATTCCGGTGAGGGAATATACAAAGACGCCTTTGGATTTTCCTTTCAGGGGAATTTCGCCGATGGGTTCTACCGTGATACGGTCTTTTACCTGTTCGTAAACGCTTTCGCTGATAAGGACCTGCCCGCGTTTGGCGTTGGATTCCAGTCGGGCTGCGGTGTTTACCGTATCGCCGATGGCGGTGTAATCCATTCGAAAGTCGCAGCCGATATTACCCACGACTGCATTACCGCAGTTGACACCCACACCAAAGCTGACGCTTTTTCCGTATTTTTCCAAGAATTTTTCTTCAATGGCATTGCCGCCCTCCACGATTTCGTGGGCGGTCTTTACGGCGCGGAACACATAGTCATCCAAATCAAAGGGGGCGTTAAATACCGCCATGGTAGCGTCCCCGATGAATTTGTCCAAAGTACCGCCGTTGTTGAAGATGGCATTGGTAGTGAGATTTAAATAGCTGTTTAAGATATCCACCACCTGTTCCGGCTCTAAGCTTTCCGACATGGGGGTAAAGCCCCGGATATCAACGAAAAGCACTGCGATGTTGCGGTTTTCGCCGCCCAGCGTAATCTGGTATTTACCGGAAGCCGCAATTTCGTCCACCACCTGGGGAGCAACGTATTTCCGAAAGGCATTGGTGATTTTTCTCTTTTCCGCTGCCGCCTTTAAATAATGCCTTGCCAAATTGATGACGTAGCAAAGGAGGGCAAGAAGCGGTGTGTAGATAAGGGGCAGTGTGTATCCGGCGTTGTAAATCAGGATGCTGCCGCCAATCCAGCCAAGGGCAATGAGAAGGACAAGGGGTGTTGCAAATTTTACATGGAGCCGTTTGGAAAGTGCGTAGGACAGCGCGACAAGGAGGGTGGTAACAAGGGCTACCAACAAGCGGTTTGCCGGTACCGGGTATTTTCCGTCCAAGAGCCCTTGCACGATGTTGGCGTGAATTTCCACCCCGAACATCTGCTCTGCACTGTTTGGTACAGAGTATTGGTCGTATAAACCGGTGGCGTAAGCGCCCACCAGCACGATGCAGTCAGTAAAAATTCTGGGGTCGTATTTGCCTGCCAGCAAATCGCAGAGAGGAATGATTTCATAATCCCCGGGGCGGCCCGCATAGCTAATCCACATTTTATGGTTGGCATCCAGATTGGGGACATTAGGGGTAACACCGCTACGCTCACAGTACATGGAATAAATCACGGTGGCAAAGCTTTCAAAGGTTTCCCCGCCGTACAATTCCGGCGCGGTAATGGTGGGGATGGCAGAGCGAAGGACACCGTCCTCATCCGGAGAAGCATTTACAAATCCGGTTTCGCAGACCTCGTTAATAATGGGGAATTCAATGGTTTCCACGTGGCTGTGGTCAATGTATCCCCGGCCGTTTTCGTCGGTTTTATAGACGCTGGTAAAGTTAATATAGGAGCCGGCCACTAAATTGTCGTGGGAGGCGCAGGTCTCGATAAACCGCCGGTCTCCCTCTGGATCCATTTCCCCGAAAAACATAATATCCATAGCGATGACGGAAGGGTAGTCCCCAAGCATATCCAGGGCATCGGCATAGACACTTCTGGACCAGGTGCCCATGGGGCCGAGCTGGCGCAGGGTCTCGTCATCAATGGCAACGATTTTGATTTTGTTGTTGATGCCTCTGGGGGACTGATATATGTTGTCCCGAAGCAGGCAGTCTACGGAAAACAAAGCATCGGAATAGGTCAGAACAAAGGTGATGAGTGCGATGAGCAGGATTTCTGCTATGGAGATTAGTTTCTTTTGTTTTTTATTCATGTGAAAGGCCCCCCTAAAAAAATTTGTCTGCTGAAAAAAACATAATTTACTAATGAGAAACAAACTGTTATTATATGTATAGAAAAAGATAGATATTGTAACAAAGTATGCGTTATTTACAAGTGACGATAGTAATGAATTCGTCCTGTATATTTGCAATATGCATACAATTACATTTTATACCAATTTTGGCAAGAGAGAAAGGGGTAACTTTTATGAGTAATGAAATCGGAACTCGGACATCGGAGGAATTACTGAATCAGATTTTTGAAATCACCAGCAATTTGTACAGCGAAATGTCAAAGGCGGATGATGAGGCAGGGAATGACCATGCGGCGATTTTCCGGCTTCTTACGGACCTTGGACGAACCCTAGTTAATGCGGACCGGGCAAGCTTTTGGAAATGGGATAAGAGAAGGGGCGAACTTTGGACCACGGCAGCGGTAGGCACCGGTCGAATTACCATTCCGGAGGGTACTGGCCTTGTGGGAAAGGCTTTGGCAGAGCGTCGCACCATTATTACTCACGATCCTTACAACGACCCTGACTTTAATGCAGACGTAGATAAGAGAACCGGTTATGTAACCAAGTCCATTTTGGTTATGCCGATTTCCAATTGCAAGGGCGAATTTATCGGTGCGTACCAGGCAATCAACAAGCTGGACAATGACGGCAAATTTGACATGGAAGAGGATACCAGACGCCTTTCACTGGCGGCATTTATCTGCGGTATTACTCTGGAGTCCGAAAGCTTTTTGGATGATTCCATGCATGATAAATTGACCGGCGTAAAGAACCGTATGGGCTTCTATAATGACTACAACAAGACCTTTATCAAGGTGCTGGAGGACCAGGAAATTTTGCGTGATGTATCGCTCTTTATCTGCGATATTGACTTCTTTAAAAAGGTAAATGATACATACGGACATAACGCAGGGGATGAAGTACTTCGCCACGTGTCCGGAATCCTCAGCAAGAATGCAAGGATCTGTGACGGTATCTACCGCTGGGGCGGCGAGGAATTTATCTGCATCCTGCCGGATACCACCCAGGAGGGTGCAGCAGAAATCGCAGAACGCATGCGCCTCTTAATCAAAGATTCCGTGTGCAAATTTGAGGATTTGGAAATCAAGGTAACCATGAGCTTTGGCGTTGCCAAGATTGATAAAAATATGTCGATTGAGGACAATATTAAAGTGGCGGATGAGAAGCTCTACAGAGCGAAAGAAAACGGAAGAAATGTTGTGATTGTGTAGGGGAATGACGTAACGCTTTGCAGGTGAGTAAGAGAATCTTTCAAGTCGTGAAATGAGTAACGGCTTGGAAGATTTTTTTTGAAAAACGTAAAAGCGGAAGGAGATTGACAACAACCTGTAGTTGTAATACACTTGCGCTAACGTCATTCCTTTCTGCGGAAAGGATTATTCTTATGAACATTTCTAATAATCATAACATTACAGACGTATCTATGAATCATGAATCTTACAAGCATTCTTATTCCCGCCCTTTGGAAGAATTAAATCTGATGGATTCCTTCTTGTTTGAAGCTTCCACAGAGGATAGCGAGGACGCGGTAAAGATTGCCAAGATTATCATTGAACGTGTCACCGGTCACTTGGTGAAAAATCTTACAGTAGAAACCCAGAAAGAATTGAAAGGCATTTTCCGGAATAACCGAGGCATCCGGATGGATGTCTATACAAAAGAATCGGAAGGGGATTCCGTGCTTCGCATCTATGATATCGAACCAAATAACTACGTGGAGACAGAACTGCCGGAACGAAGTCGCTTTTATCAGTCCATGATTGATGTGAAACTCCTTGCGGCAGGGGATGAGTACAAAAAACTCCCGGAACTGATGATGATTTGGATACTTCCGTACGACTTATGCGGCGAAAACCGAATGATTTACACCATAAAAAATATGGTGGTAGAGAATCCGAAGCTGGTATATAATGATGGTGTAGAGAAAATATTTGTATATACCCGGGGAACTTTGGGCGGAAGTCCGAAATTAAAGGAACTGCTGCGGTATTTGGAGGAGACAATTCCGGAGAATGCGGTGGATGAAGACCTTCGGGAGATGCAAAACATTGTTGGGAAAATAAAACACCGGAAAGATGTGGGGAAACACTATATGACATTGCAGGAAATCATAGATCAGGAAAAGAAGTATAGT